>NZ_JBFACK010000011.1:0-329618 GCF_040640795.1 Streptomyces sp. NPDC021622 | reverse complement strand
TGGTGATGCCACGGCCGACCGGAGATCCGACTCTGGACTCCGCACTGGAACTGCTGCGCAGGCGCGGCAGCCCGGTTCGGGCGGTCCACTGGATTAGCGGGCCCCGACTGGGGCTGCGCCAGATCTACCTCGCGCACCTGGAGCGGTGCGGCATGGTGCATGCCGTATCGGGCCAGATGTGCGGAGTACTGCCGACGACTCGCTACCAAGCGACGGACACGGCCATCAGCCGGGACATCAGGGCCCGGCTGGACAGCGCGCTTCGCGATCAAGTCCCGCACGCCCGCCCGGGTCCACAACTGCCCTGCGAGTCCGAGATCGCACGGCTGGTGGTCCAGCACGGCTTGCCGAACGGCCCGCTGCTCGGCTTCGCCGAGGAGCTGGTGCTCACCGGCCCGACGCCCGCGCGGCTGGGATTCGAGCGCCCCGCGCCCGCCTGCGAGCCACCTCGCCCACCAGTTGTCCACCGCCTTGAGCGAGACGCCGAACACCGCCGCGACGTCCTCACGGCCCCTGCCCGCCACCAGCGCGGCCACCGCCCGCATCCGCAACGCTTCTTGCGCCGACGGCGACAACTGTCCTGCGTCACCCACCAGTTCACTCACACGGCATTCAACGACCCGGCACGCATTCGGATCACCAGTGTGCCAGCATGAGCCGGTGACCGAGCCACCGCTGCACCCGTCCGACGTGGAACTCTTCGAGGTGGACCAACTCCGCTTCATCGAAGGAGCCACGCTGTGGGTGTCGCCCGAAGAACGGCTGGCCATGGACCGTATCTGGGACGAGGCGGTGCAGGCCAACCCAAGTCTCTTCGACGGGCCGGCGGTCGCGTGTACCGGGCTGGAGTGGGAAGCGCCCGGTAGCATGGTCCTCTCCTGGGCGAGGGCAACGTACCGATACCGCGCCCTGCGCCGGGTCCCCGGGGCTCCCTCGGTGTCCTCCGTGTTCGTCGCCGTCGCGCAGCCGACGGATGACGGACGCCTCCTGGTGGGACGGATGTCGCCGTCGACGGCGACCCCTGGCCGACTGCAGCTGCCCGGCGGTTCCCTTGAGTCGCCGCCTCACGAACAGCCACTCGACGTGGTCGCGCTCCGTCGTCATGCCGCGCGGGAGCTTGTTGAAGAGACAGGTGTGCACACACGGCCAGAGAGCCTGGCCTTGTGGCTGGTCACACGCGGGGAACACGGGAACGTCGGTTTCTTGTTCCGTTCTCCGAGCCGGCCAGCCCAGCTGCTTCACCAGCGATTCGAAGCTCTGGTGTCCTCGGAGACAGCACGGGGACAAGAGCCGGAGCTGGACCAGATCGCACTGATCCGCTCCGAGACCGAGCTGGCGACCCTCGGCAGGCCCCCAGTGGACTACCTGGCGCCGGTCGTCCACCGGTATGCGCAGGAGGGCTCCACCACGACGCCTGACCGCGCGGCGAACAGAACCGATTGAGTTTCGGATCAATAAGCGGATCCTGCAATTTGGTTCGCGAACTGTTTGCATCGCCTGCAGAGTGGCGTCGGCACGGCACATCGCGCCCGGCCCACACCGGAAGACCTCCTCGGCATATGCCATCCAGTCGAGTGAACGGCCCCTTCGCGCAACGATGTTGGCGAGTAGCGTCGAATGCAATGGCGAGCCAGTCCCGAGCACCGACGACGCCTGGGGGCCTGATGAAGAACGATCAACAAACGGTCGAGCGCGGTCATCCGATGGACTTCTTCGTACTGAGGGTCCCTCGTTTCGGGCTCAGCTGGACAGCAGTGAGCAGCAGCGGTAGTGCGATCGCTATCACCACCGGGTACGTGACCACGCCGACTCAGATCTGGGCTTTGGTCTCCCTAGGGGGCGTCGGGCTACTGCGTGACGTAGCTCTTGCAGCCATAGCCACCCGTGAGCGGGTTGCTCGATGATGGCGTGAAGCCTGTCGCCTCATGGCGATGGCTCTTCGGCGTAGGGGTCGGTCTCGGCGCAGCGAGACCGACCCCACGACTTGTTCGGATTCCAGGCGTCCCTTGTATCCGCGGGCGTCAGTGGCCCGTTGCCCAGCTGCCACTCAGAGGAAGCAGGCCTCCTGAGGCCATCTTCTGTTGGCGGTTGATCCACTGCACGAGTTCGTCTACGCACTCGTCCTCGGATCGGTTGAGCGGAACAGCCGTCGGGGGCCGCGCACGTGGCATCCCGGCTCGGAACAACCGGCAGCCGAAGGCCCCGCGGCAGGAGTTCACTTCGGCGCCGGAGGTGGTTTGGCCCGCCCTGGGCAACGCCTACGCGCTCCGCCGACTGCGCGTCTTCATCCAGGTCGTCGCTACCCCACCCTCACCCAGGCGTGCCAGACGCACGGGCACCGGATGCGCCTCACCGACTTCGGCAACGAAGTCATCGAGGCGGCCAAGCCGCTCGCCGACCGGCTGGGACCGGTCGAACGCACCGACGCGGCCGAGAGGGGCGCCCGCACAGGGGACCGCGGCTGGCCCCTCGGCGACATGGGATCCCCGTCGCCCTAGGGTGCGTCGCTGGAGAGCTTCCCCGCTTCTGGCGGGACGCCTGCTGCTTCAGAATCCGTGTCGGGGCTCGGTTTGTTCGGCAGCCGGTGAGCGATCAAGGTCGCAAGGCCCGCGATCGCTGCGAGTGTGATGGCCACAAGGCGCGGGCCAGTGAGGGCCAGGAGCTGGCCGCCGAGCATGGAACCGGCGCCAGAGCCGAGGTTGTAGCCGGAGCCAAGCCAGGCGTTGGCTTCTGCGTGGCGGGTGGTGTCGATGCGTTCGTCGACGAGGAGGTAGGCGATGACGAAGATTGGCGTCATGGGCAGGCCGACGCAGAAGACGGCCACGATGGTCAGGGGGGATGACGCCAGTGCGGCCAGCAGCAGTGCGCCGATGGCTAGTGCGGCGGTGGCAATCGCGTAGCGACGCCGCAGGGATGCCGTCCATTTCCGGCGCCCGTACAGCAGCCCGCCGACGGCGCCGCCGAGGGAGAAGGCGGCAAAGGCGTAGCCGGAGGAGATGACGTTGGCGTAGTCCTCGGTGGCAGCCGGGATGATGACGTTGAGTCCGCCACCGCACAGGCCAAGGGCGATGACGGGCACGGTGATGCCCTGGCCGTCCCGGGTCCTGATCAGCGAGCGACGCCGCACCGTGACCTCGGCCTCATCACCGGATTCGGCGGCGTCATCCTCGGCGGTGGGAAGGGCGCGCAGGACGGCAGCGAGCCCGAGGGCAGCGGGCAGGAGTAGGAAGGCCCCTGTGCCTGTGACCCAGCGGGAGTCGGCCAGAGCCATGGCAGCGGTGCCGAGCAACGGTGTGGCGACGAAGGTGAGTTCTTCGACGATCGAGTCCAGGGCGTGGATGCTCTGCAGGTGCTGCTTGTCGGGCATCAGACGGGACCAGATGGCCCGCAGGCTCGGGGTCAGGGGCGGGAACAGGGCACCGGCCGCGGCAGTGATCACCAGTGGTACCTGCCAGAAGCGATACCCGGTCACGGATGCCCCAACGGCGAACAGCACCACGCAGGCCAGCGCCATGAGCACGACGCCTCCTGGCCCGTGGGCGGTGCACCAGCGCGCGCGGGCGGGGCCGGGGACAGCAATGGCCAGCAGCATCGCGCCGGAGGCCAGCCCGGCGATGCCGATCCCGTAGTGCTGGGTGAAGGAGATCAGCACCACGAAGGGGACGATGCCGGCGGGCAGGCGACTGAGCACACCGAGGGCGAGGACGCCCTTGGCCTTGGGCACAGCGAGCGTGGCGCGGTAGCTGATGGTCGTGTCGCTCACGAGATGACTCCGGCAGACGGCGGGGGCGTGGGGAGAGTGGGGATGTTCGTGGCGTTGCCCCACTGGCAGAGGATGGCCAGGGCGCGGTCAAGGTGGTCGGGGTCTTGGCCGTCGATGAGCTGGTGGCCCTCGATGTGGGCGGTGCCCTTGCTGACGCGGACCGCGATCCGCCCCACAAGGCTCGTGCCGACGAGAACAGGCATGCCGAAGTAGCCACACTCGCGCTTGACCGCGGGCTTGTATGCCTCCAACAGGTACTCGACACCGAACAGGCGACGCATGCGCGGGCGGTGCCAGATCAATGAGTCGAAGGGCGAGAGCGGAGTACACGCGTCGCTGTCCGGGCTGGGCAGCCCGAGGACTGTGCGATCGGCCCAAGCGGGCTCGTCCCAGCTCTCGATCCGCGCGGGCTCGGCTCCTTCGAGCTCGGGCAGGCAGGCGGCGACCTTCTTGGGCGGCAGACGGAAGTAGTCGGCGATGTCGTCGGCGGTCGCGACGCCGAGCACCTGCAGGGCCAGACGGGCCAGGGAACGCAGGCACTCCGTGTCGCCGGGCTCGGCGTTCAGCACGTCGCTGGGGATGGCAGACTCGGCGAGCTGGTAGACGCGCTGCCAACTGCGACGGTTGGTGCAGGCGACTTCGCCGGTGGCCAGCAGCCACTCCAGGGCCCACTTGTTGTCCGAGGATCTCTCCCAGCCGTTGCCCTGGGCGCCGCCCACGTCGCTGATGGTGAGCGGGCCCTGCTCGGCCAGGGCTGCCCGTACGTGCTCGACTGCCGCGTCGGAGACCTTCGGGCCGTTCCAGCCCTTGGCCGCATACCTGCGGCGGCGGAAGGCGAACAGCGGCCACAGGCGGATCGGCATCAGGGAGGCCGCATGCCCCCAGTACTCGAACAGCACCGGCGCTGTTTGCGCGCTGATCAGCTGTTCGGCATCGGATATCGGGACGCCGCGGGCGAGTTGGACGAGTTCGTGCGAGCGGCGGACCACGTTGATCGTGTCCAGCTGGATGCAGGTCAGACGATGCAGGACGCCTTCAGCGCCCGGTGGTGTGGCGGCGCCGTGGAGGCCCTGGGCCGCCACGGCGAGAGAACGCGCTTCGGGCAGGGAGAGGTCAATCAAGGGCGGGCTCCGCCTCCATCGGGGTGTCCTCGAACAGCCCCTTGGCCTGGAGGGAGTCCGCGTGCAGGAGCACGATGCGGGCGATGGGCTGGCCGCGGCGGATGCTCACCTGGGCGGTGGGCCGTACCGCAATGCTCAGACCATGCTCCGTGGCCATGCGGGCGGTGATCGAACTGCTCAGGATGCCGACCGGTACGTCCAGCCCTTCGGCGCTGTCCAGTGGGAGGACGAGGAGGAAGTAGCCGCGGGGCACGTCCGCGGTCCAGCCCATGCGCCACTCGACGCTTCCGGCGCCGTTGACCAGGAACATGTTCTCCCAGCCGCGCGGAGTACTGAACTGGTGCAGGTGCAGCCAGCTGGTCTTCTCCACCGCCAGGTGGGTCTTCTCGCGCTGCCACAACTCGGTCCGGTTGGCCGCCCGCCCGGCGGCCTCCGGCTCACTGATCCCGTCGAGCTCGATCTGATCCAGAGGCGTGAAGTCGATGTCGACGGGACTGTGCACGCGCCAGCCCAACTCCTGTCCCATGACCCACGGGGCGCAGTGCTCCGGGCGCCGCTCGGCGCGCACGAAACGGAAGTTCTCCCGGTACACCGCCGCATCACTGCGGCTGCGCTGCCGATCGACCTGGTGCTTGCTCGGCAGTACAGCCCACGGCTGGAGCTGACGGAACGGGACTTCGACTGGCAAAACAGCTGCACCTTCCTTCGCGGCAGGCCCCCGCACGCCGCAGCGTGCGGGGGCCGAACTTACAGACGTGACCGATGAGCCAGGGCTCAGCTGGCGGCCTTGGCGCCCTCGCTGAGCTGGGCCGCGGCCTCATTGAGCTTGCTGCCGTCATACGAGACCTCGGCCGGGTTGAAGACCGAGACGCTGCACGGCCCGTAGCCGACCTTGATCTCGTCATACTGGACCTGCCCGCCTTCCTCGGCCGGCAGCGCCAGGTCGACGCCGTCGAGGTGGACCACGGTCAGGCTGTGCGGGCTGAACTTGAACTCGAGCTGGTCGTCGTCGGGCACGGTGCGGGCGAAGATGCCGCAGTAGACAGTGCCGTCGTTGTCGTCGACCGCGATGCCGCGCGGGCCGGGGCCCACCGGGATGTTGCGGGTCGCCTTGAGCTCATCGGTGTCGACCACCGCGATCACGGAGTTGCGCTCCAGGGTGAGCAGCGCGTACCGGTTGTCGGTGGTGAAGGCGACCGCACGGCCGCCATCACCCAGGACCGGCACCCGGGCGATGACCTTGTCGGTCTCCAGGTCGATCACGGGCATCTCCGCGATCGCGTTGCACGCGACATAGGCGCGCTTCCCGGTGCGGTCGATGTTGAGGCTGTAGGGGAAGGAGTCCTCCCCGATGTGGATGCGGGCCACCTCGCGGATGGTCTCCGGGCGGCCCTCGTCGATCAGGCCGCCGAGATCGAGCTTGGCTATGTAGCCCGAGCCCCAGATGCAAACGTACGCGTAGCGGCCGTCCTTGCTGATGGCCATGTGGCGCGGGTCGCGGGCGACAGCGACCTGGGTCAGCTCGGTGCGGGACTCCAGGTCCACCACGGACACCGTGTTTGAGCCGGAGTTGGATACCAGCAGGTACCGCTCGCCCGGCACGATGCCCAGGCCGCGCGGGCCCGAGCCGACCGTGATTCGCGCGACCTCGCGGCGGGTCAGGGCATCCAGTTCGGAGACTGTGTTGGTGCTGGTGTTGGACACGAAGCCGCGCCCGTCACGGGTGAACTTCACGCTTCCGCGCGGCGCGTTACCAACGGAGATCTCCTTACGGACCTCGTGCGCCGAGGGCCCGTCCTTGCGGATGACGGTGATCTGCCCGGAGTCGGTGTCGGTGGAGTAAATCTCAACTGTCACGCTGCTGTCTCCAACTGTCGACTTCCACCACGGCCCGTGGCGGCTGAGATTGCCCGAGCGACGCTACGTTTCATGTCGAACACTGGTCCATGCCATCCCCAAGCCCTGACTGAAACCTGCCGTATTGACACGTGGTCTAGGAGCAGAGTGAGCAGAGGCATATGCGGCGATCAAGCGGAGTTCAGGCTGCGCGCTCCAGGACCGGCGATGGCACAGAAGGCTCCCGGAGTCTGACGCACGATGCGCCCGGCCCACAGCTCACGAGACATCAAACGATCAAGACCTGGCTTGAATTGAACGCGACTGACAAGCCGATCAGCTCGAGGTGAGCGACGACGCTGAGCCATGCGGGAAGTCTGGGGGTAGGACTCAAGGGCCAAGATCGTGAGACAGGTTGCCGTGGCCCGCGAATGAGACCGACCGACAATGACCTGCGCACCGCATTGGAATGGGATATTCCGAATGCCTACAGTGAGGCGGACTTGCAGAGTGGGGCCGATCTCGACGCAGCGCGATCGGCCCCACGACTTGTCTGTACGAACCGCGCGCAGCGGGCCGCCGAGCGATCGATTGCGAGAGTGCTCGACGTGCTCTTTCCTGTCCGGCCCGATGGTGGCGTCCGCGCTCTGCGTGTTCCGTGGGGATCACTCGGAATGCAGCACTATTGGGCACGAACGATCTCGTTGTCGACGAGCTGGCGCGGTCTCCCGTCCCCTCGAGATGCTCCCTTGGCCCCCGTACGATCAACTGTGGTGCGGGGCCGCTGGGAGTGATCGCAGATGTCGGTACCGCCGAGTGCCGAGCCCACGCTGTGGGAGCTGCACCGCGCCGTATCGCAACTGCGTGAGGATCTGCGCGGTGACCTCGCCCAGCTCGCCGCCCGCCTGGACCAGGTGGTCACCGAGGATGTGTACCGGGCCGACCAGCGGGCGGTCGATCAGCGCATCAGCCAGATCGAGGCAGGGCTGGCTGGGCTGCGCGGCGAGCATGACCAGGCGACGGAGCGGGCCGAGCAGCAGCGTCGTGAGGACCAGGCGCAGGCCATGGCGACGCGGAGGCTGGTGTTCAGTTCGTTCGTATCGCCGGTGCTGTTGATGGCTCTGCAGCTGTGGCTCGCGTCGCGCGGCGCGGCACCGTAGGCACGCCGATCAGGGGTACTTGAGTTTCAGTTCGGGCGCGGGGAGAACAGTGAGCGCCGAACGTGGCGACACCTATCAGTGCCGACCGACTCGTTGCCGCGCTGCGCGCCGAAGGCGTGCACGTGGTGGAGCGGCCGGGGTGGAGATCCCACAACAGGAACCACAAGGGACCGTTCGGGCCGGTGAACGGTGTGGTGATCCACCACACCGTGACCTCCGGTACCACCAATACCGTCAGCATCGTTGAGCGCGGTTACGCGGGCCTGCCAGGCCCGCTCTGCCACGGCATGGTCGCCAAGGACGGCACCGTGTACCTCGTCGGACACGGCCGGACCAACCACGCCGGCCGCGGTGATGGTGATGTGCTGCGGGCGGTTATCGCCGAGCGCGGTCTTCCCGCTGCGAACGAAGCGGACACCGACGGCAACACGCACTTCTACGGCTTTGAGTGCGAGAACCGCGGCGATGGCACGGACCCGTGGCCGAAGGCGCAGCTTGAAGCGATCGAACGAGCGGCGGCGGCACTGTGCCGCGCGCACGGCTGGAGCCCGGCGAGCGTGATCGGCCACAAGGAGTGGCAGCCGGGGAAGGTCGATCCCAAGGGCTTCACCATGGAATGGCTGCGGGAGCGCGTGTCTGCCCGGCTGAAGTCCAAGCCCTCTGGTGGAAGTTCGGGCGGCGCTTCGGCGGGGGCATCGTCGACCTATGTGGTTAAGAACGGCGACACGCTGTCCGGGATCGGCAAGAAGCTCGGCATCCGTTGGGAGCTCCTCGCCCAGGCCAACAAGATCAAGAAGCCGTTCATGATCACACCCGGGCAGAAGCTCACCGTTCCAAGGAAGGCAGGCGGCGGCATGTATACGCCGCCTCCGTTTCCGCACGGTCTTGCTCCGGGTCGCTCGTCACCGTCTGCGAAGGGTCTCCAGAAGGCGCTGAAGGACACCGGCTGGCTGGACCGCTCAGTGCCGCTGGCTGACAACTACGGACCTCAGACGCAGAAGGCCGTGGCCAGCTTCAACCGCAAGCACAACCTGTACACCACCGGCCGCCCTAATGATCCGGCCATCGGCCGACGCGGTTGGACTCTGCTACATCAACTCGCCTACGGGAACTGAACTTGAGTAACTTCATCCACGACCACAGCACCCGCCTGTACGCCGTCGTCTCGGCAGCACTCTCACTGATCGCCTACTACGTGGACGGACTGCCGACGGGGCTGATTCTTGCCCTGGCTGCCGCGATCCTCGGCACCGGCGAAGTAGTGCAGCGCATCGAAGACCGCAAGACTAGTCAGGCCCTGTCTCGCAGCCCCGCGCTCGATGATGCCCTGAACGTGCCGTCTGCGAGCACACCTTAGAGATCTGACTCGCGTGGGAAATCACCCTCCGGAGCGCCGGAATACTCTGCCGAGTGCATGATCCTCGTCAGTCCGTCGGTGATCCTCTGCGGGTCGATCTGCTCGGCAAGGGCCTGGGACCAGTCCGGCATGAAGCCCAGCCCTGCGGCCGGCGGACGCCGAGACAGCATGGGGCAACCCATTGCACTGCCGCGCAACCCCACCACGGACCCCTCCGCCGCCCACGCACCGCAGGCACCTGCGGTCCCCCGCGTGGCCCTGCCGCCGGCCCCACACCCGCCAGGCCGCCGACTTCTCGAATCCTGTGTCCAGTGACATCATCGGCCGCATGCTCTCGGAGAACACGTTGGTCGCCTGGCTCAAGGACCGGCACGGATGGCGTCATTACGACGGGCGCGTCGTCGACATCGGCTTCGCCTTCTCCGTGTCGCCGCAACCTGACGCGTACCTGATGGGCGATCAGGCCGCGTTCGTCATGGGGCTGGGGCCCACCATCGTCCTCAAGCGGACCGGTGCGGTGTGGGGCACCGGCGGCAACCCGTACTTCATGCCGCTCTGGCAGGCCCGGACCGAGGAGGAGTTCGAGGCCGCGCTCCGCCGGACCCACCCGCAGGACGATCCGGCCCGCCCGCCCGAGAGCGTCCCGTTCGACTACCGCCCGAAGCGCGCACGAGGCGCCCTCCGCCGACTGTTCGGGGCCTCTGAGAACTCCTAACAGAATGATCTTCGAGGTGGTTGGATCGCTCCGGGGTTGAAGATCCGGGGGTGTGGGATGGCGCGGCCGAAGCCGTGGGAAGCCGACGACGAGCTGTGGGCGGTAGTCGAGCCGCTGCTGCCAAAGGTCCAGCGTCGAGTTCGGCATCCGGGGCACAAGCGGCATCCGGACCGGCTGGTGTTCGGGCGGGCGCCTCAGGCTATCCGTCATTCTCTCCAGGAGCCGGCAGGATCACCGCCCGGGCCCCGGCGGGCCACGCGGGTGCGGCCACCGTCCTTCGCCGTGAAAGTCCGCATTACCAGTCGCCGAACTTTTCTTCGTCGTCTCTGGTCCATCCTTGGGGGCTAACTTGCCCGAGCCGGTCATCGAATCTGCCGGCTGCTCCGCGTTCGGCGGCAAGGTCTTCGGGGGTGGGCTGGTACCACTCGAGCCCGGTGCGGATGGTGAGCAGATCGACCATGTAGGCGCTGATGTCCACTCGGTCGTACTCGACCTGGCCGCTGCCGTCCGGGGCGTAGCGGAAGCCCTTCTCAGCGACTGCGCCGACGAGTTTGGCTACCGACTTGCCGCCGATGCCACCCACGCCGGCCACGGAGAGTTTGAGGCCGAAGACGTCCGCGACCTGTGCGTACCACCGTTGGAACTCACCTTCGGCGAAGGTGCAGTTCAACGCTCGTCCGACGCTCGTGGCGACCTGCTCCAGAGCCTTGACCGGCCGCTCCGGCGTCTCGTCAGTATCCACGCGAACGCTGAAATGTATCTTCTGTCGCTTCTTCATCTGAACACTTTCCGTTACCAAGGCTGCTCCACGCGAGGGGCGGTCACGGATTCCTCGATTCCCCGGACGTGCGGGAAAGCCGCCTTGAATGCTTTGCCTATCTACTTACTGAGGCTGAACGAGATCTTCCGGCTCGGTTTCACTGGGCATCAGCTTCGTATCGTCGCTGTTCAGATGCGGATAGGACCTTCTGGTGTTGTCATAGGTTTCCTGGTCGACCACCACGTTGAGGTCGACATCGAAATCATAGGGGTCGAAGCGGGTCTTCCCCTTGTGTGCGTCTGAGGGACGGCTTTCGCGATGATGGCCAGCGGCAGTGCGCCTCACCCCCGTCTCCGTCCCGGACGGGCAGGGCGTGTTGTTCGCCGGCTGGCGCTTCCACGCGGTCTTCACCGACAGCCCGCTCGCGCTCATCGACGCCGAAGCCGATCACCGCCGACACGCGATCGTCGAGCAGGTCTTCGCCGATCTGGAGGACTCCGCCCTCGGACACCTACCCTCGGGAAGGTTCACCACGAACGCAGCCTGGCTCACCTTCGCCGCCCTCGCGCGCAACCTCACCCGCGCGCTCGGCACCCTCGCCTCCACCTTCCACGCCCGCGCCAGTACCGGCACCATACGCCGCCAACTCCTCCACGCCACTGCCCGGTTGGCGTGGGCAGCACGCACTCTGACCTGGCAATTCCCCGAACACTGGCCGTGGCAGGACGCCTTGGAGAACCTGTGGACAGCCGTCGGTCACCGCCTGACGACCTGATTGCCGAACCCACCCGCCGCCCACGACCACGAAGGACCCTGGAGACCCCGCCACCGGAACGGCCATCCGGCACCCGCCCCTGCCCACCAGCAGAAAACCACCACGAGAAGCCCCGAAATCCATTCATCGACTTCTACGCGGTGGATCCAGGCTCAGCCGATCGTGAAGTTGGCAGTGGTCGGAGTTGGCGCAAATGCTTCTTTATCACCGATGCACTGCACGATATGGGCACGAGATCTGCGGGCTGCGCCACTCAAGAAATACCCGGCCAATATTAGCCAGCTTCAATCCGGAGCTCCGCTTGCCAGTTAGGACTTGACGCTTCACGGTTTACGCACGAGGACCTACTGTTGCCCCTCACTCGCACCAGAACTCGACAACAGGGACCACTGGTTGAACCATCAGGAGGCAGTAGTTGTGAGAAACCGTGGCGGTAGATCCCTGCTAGTGTCGCTCGCGCTCGCTGGGGCATCCATAATGGCGGCTCAGCCCGCCAAAGCGGAGGCGCCCCCGCCAGAGTGGGGATATGCGCAGACCTGGTACAAGTACAACGGCACCATGAAAAGACATGCCGATTTTCCGTGCCTAGACGACAGGAACTGGGGAAGGCCACAATGGCCCATCGACTGGGTCTACAACGTGGACTGCCCCCGCCGTTTCTGGCTGCACGAAAATGCGGACAGGTCCGGGCACGACATATGTGTGGGTCCCGGGAAGTCCGCTCTCATTCCTGAGAGGTGGAACCTCCCGATGCGTGTCGTGGTGGGCGATAGAAGTCCCTGCCCCTGAGCCATCGGTTGTGTGAGTACAGGCTGGCAGGCTTCCACTGCGGCACATTCACTCACCCACCATCAGTCCATGGCTAAATCATGGACGCCGCCCAAGTCGGTAAGAGAGAGTTCCGGAATCATATCCGGAGGCCGCACCGTGTAAGTGGTCACGCGCACCAGGATCGGATCGATCAGTAGGGCCGCCCAGGTGCCCGTCCGGGCTTCTGCCCCCTCTTCCCGTTGCAGGGAGAAGGATCCTTCAAGCGTAACCAGATATATGGGTTCGTTCGGTGCAGTAACGCCGCCGTCATACATCTGCTCCATTACGACGGACCGTGTCGTGGAAACAACCCTTCCACCGTGTGCATGAGGCTCACCCCACTCACGGGCCCACTCGCGTGCTGTCACGGCTATTTGCCGAAGAACCTGATCAGGGATTCGACTGGAAGGCATGTACAGTCCCTACCCCGAAGTCGCTGGATCAGGCGATCCGGCACGCGCACTTCACTTCGGCGGCAGGGCATGGCGTATATGGGCGGGGCTGGCTTACGTCAGCCCCTACCCTCCATGCGGTGGAAGGCGCTGTTCTTCATACCGTGCCCGTGCGGTCCCCGGTCGGCCACGCAACGGCGAGGCTGAGTCACGGGTTCGCGATCCGCGAGCGCGTACCTATCGCAATGACAGGATGTCAGTGCGTGCTGTCATGCTGATCAGGCGCGGCTCCGCCCGGGGTTGTCGCGTGTTCTTTAGTGACGACGTCTGCTCACCCGCACATAGCACGCGCGAGAGCCGCCGCCTCCTCAATCAACTCACTGCATCGAGTCCACTGCTCGTCTCCTCCAACGGGACCTGCGACCCCCGCGCATCGCCCGGCACGGGGCCCGAGCAGCCGCCTTGGCCAGCGTGATGATCAGCAACGTGTGATGCTCCGGCGGCCCGGGAACGAGGCCAGGAACGCGGACACCGTCCGCGAGGGATTCAGGCTGAAGCCGGAGCGCCTCGATGCCTTCGTGACGGGACGGAGAAATAGCAGTGCCGGAGCCCAGTGGCTTGCGATTGCCGGATGTGCCTGAACGTGTCCTACGATCCTCCTCATGGCCCAGAAGGTAGTCACAACATACGTGGATGACTTGACCGGCGAGGAATCGTCGGAAATCTCCACGCACAGCGTCCTCATCGACGGAGCTGGGGTCGAGATCGACCTCACGGATGAGAACTACGAGAAGCTCCTTGAGATCTTGAACCCCTATCTCCATGCTGACGGTGCTCGCAGGGTTCGCGGTGCAGCGAAGGCGAAGGGGAGGTCCAGGGCATCGGCTGGCGGCGGGGACGACTCGTCGGCGATCCGGGCTTGGGCGAGGGACAACGGCTTCGAGGTAAGCGATCGCGGTCGCGTGCCGGCCGCGGTCCGTGAGGCGTTCGAGAAGGCTCGCTGAGTCTCATCGAATAGATGTTGGCCCCCGCGAACTGCCGCGGGGCCAACTCGCATTCCTCAGGGGAATGGCAACGCAGTCTGCACGGCCAGTGACAATGCTCGCGAACCGATGGTGAAGCGATCGCCGCCGACACCCCACTCCCAATATGAGCGAGCTCACGCTCAGTTCACGCGCGGGTAGTCGCCATTCGGCAGTGAGTGGCCTGGCGGCGCATCCACAGTTCGATCCTTCTCTGCACTAAGCGGACTTCTCTGCACTAAGTTAAAGCGAGTCACTCGCGTGAGGGCTGAGGTCAGTCGTGGCGGGCGAGCTTGAGCGCGGAGATGAGCAGGATGACGGCGAGCCCGGGGATGAGGAGGGCGTCAGGGAAGACGCCGAGGAGTAGTCCGCCGAGGACGGCGCCGGCGATGGAGCCTGCGGCCATGACCGCGGTGAAGCGGAGGTTGGTGTCGACGACGGCGAAGCTCCCGTGTTACGCAGACCGACCTCAGTACCCGGCAGAGCCACCGGAGCAATCCCAGGATTACTCCGGTGACGGCGGGCCCCAGGGACACTTCCCTGGGGCCCGCCGCCGGGCGGTGAGGGGTGCGCTACGGCCCCCACTCCAGGTCCAGGGCGGCGCGGGCGGTGAGCTTCTCCGCGCTCAGATTCGCTTGGCGGGTCTTGCTGTTGGACAGGAAACCCTCCAGCTTCACGACGTGCCTCTCGCCGCCGCCCCGGCCCGCCTCGCGGCCCGGGCTGCCGCGGCCTGTCCTGCGGTCGTGCAGGGGTCAGGAAGAGACGTTCACAGGAGTCCGGAGTCCTGGCCGGAACCGGAGTTGCTCTCCTGGCCCAGGACCGTTCCAGAACTCATCGATGACGGCCGACCGACTTGGCCGCTGCCGACACCCTGCGCCCCCGACACCAAGCCGGTGTTCACCACTTCCTGGGCGTTCCCGACCATGTCGTTCGTGACCACTCCGCCCGCACCAACCTTGATGACCTCCTGCGCCAGCGATACCGCAGGCTGCAGAACGCCTGCTGCGCCCCCTGCGGAGTCTCCGACGTTCGCCGCCATGTTGTCGCCCATGGTGATCCTCTCCATCATGCCGACCCGGATGGTCGGCTCATGTACGAGGCTGCCCGGGGCGTACCGCCCCACCGTGCTGTCCTGCCAAGATCACCCCAATGACTGAGTCCTGTGTCAGATCCTTCGATTCGAAGAGCTTCCTGCAGACGGCGATCAGCCGCCCGGATCGGAGCGACTGGTGCAGTTAACACACCTGCCGTGCAGCGGATGCTTAAGCGGGGTGTCCGCGCCCTGCCCGCTGATCAAGCGGATCCCTTCCCGGGAAATTACTGGATAGCGCGCTCGAGCAGACACAGCATGACCTCGTCAACGCAGCGGGCGAAGCCCTCTCCTTTCTAGTACTCCAGCTGTAGATCGTGATCTTCATGTCTGGAATGCGGCTTGCCGCCGGTAATGGCTGGTGCGGGACCGGGCTTGATGGCGGCGTCGCCAGTCGGACCAGCCGAGCCGGTGGGCTGTGTCGTGGACCGGCCGGACGACGAGCGTGATGAACAGGCGCTGGATCTCGTTGCAGGACAGCGGGACCAGGTCGGTCGGTCCGGGACGGCGGGTGTGTTCGTCGGCACGGACGACGGTGAGGAAGGCGTGGGCGAGCATGGCGAGGGTGACCCAGCGGGTCCAGGAGGGGTAACGGCGGACCTGGTGTTCATCGAGCCCGGCCAGCCCCTTCTCGGTCTGGAAGGTCTCTTCCACCCGCCATCTGGACCCGGCGACCCGCACCAACGCGGTCAGCGGCACCGGCTGGGGTGAGAAGCAGCGGTAGTAGGCGAGTTCGCCGGTGGCGCGGTTGCGGCGGATCAGCAGCTGGTGGTGGCCCGGACCGGTGTCGGCCAGGTCGATGACCGCCCAGTCGTAGAAGCGGTTGCCGTTGGCTCCCGCGCCTGCCGACAGCTTCTGCCAGGCCCGCTTCGGGACCTTCGCCGGGAGCGTGTCGGCACGGAACTTGCCTGTACTGGTGGTGTCTTCGGCCGAGCAGGCCACCGCGAGGACGTAGCCGATGCCGCGTTCCTGCAGAGCCGTGCGCAGTTTCGGGTTGCCGCCGTAGACCTCATCCCCGGTGATCCAGCTCACGTGGTGTCCGGCGTCCAGGAACCGTTCGATCATCGTGCGGCCAGTTCCGGCTTGGTCGCGAAGGCAGTGTCCTCGCCGAGTCCTGCCGCCCGGCAGCGGTCTGGGTCGCACGTCCAGGAGCGCGGGATGTACAGCTCCCGGTCTACCGCCGCGTGCCCGCGCGCGCCTGTGTAGACGAGGTAGACCGCGACCTGGGAGTTCTCGATCCTGCCGGCGGTGCCGGTGTACTGGCGCTGGACGGCGACGGTGTGAGTTCCCTTCTTCACGTCGCCTGTCTCATCGACGACCGGCACCGCGGCCTCGTCATGGAGGTGCTCGACGACGTATTCGCGCACGTCGTCGCGCACGGCATCGGCGTCCCAGACGGCCCGGGACAGCAGATGCTGCATGCCGTGCGGGCTGCTCTCCCCGGCCCACTCCGCGATGGTCCAGCAATTCTTGCGAGGCAGGTCCGCAAGCAGACCCAGTACCAACCGCCCGGCCCGCAGGCGGGGTTCGTACCGGGCGAAGCGGCCCGCGATCCGGCCCCTGGCCACTTCGAATGCCTCCCGCCAACAGGTGGGATCGATGCTGTGAGCTGCTGCCACCGTCTCCTCGTAAGTCCACACAACTCACGATGATCAACGGGGCCGCGCCCATCCCCGCGCCGGCCCGACCGGCAAGATCACGAACGACAGGCAAGCGGCAGGGGCTTGTCGCTGCCCCCATACGGTGTGCCTGTCATCACACCCGAGTGGTGTCACATCTGACGCCGCTGCGCTGTCTTCACTGCGGAAGCGAGAGAAGGGATCGTGAGGATGAAGGCCGTCATCGTGTGCGCCTCCGTGTCGCACGGCAATACGCGTCGTGTCGCCGACAGTATGGCCCAGGTACTGGGCGCGAAGGTTGTCTCGCCCGAGCAGGCTGACCTGGCGGAGCTGGCCGGGGCCGACCTCGTGGGATTCGGCTCGGGCGTCTTCTATCAGAGGCTCCACCCCCGCCTGATCGACTTCGTCAAGGCGCTGCCCACCGGGCGGGGCCGGACATTCGTGTTCGCCACCAGCGGGCTTCCCGAGCTGCCGCTGGCGCCCTTCTTCCGCCCCTTGGTCAAGCTCCTGGAAAGTAAGGGCTTTGAGGTGGACGGGAACTTCTCCTGCCGGGCATTGGACACCATGGGGCCCTTCAAGCTGGTCGGCGGTATCCAGAAACAACGGCCGAACGACGGGGACCTGGCTGCCGCGCGGGCGTTCGCCGCGCGGCTGAGGGACGGGCAAGGGCCGGTTTCCTGACACGTGCCGCCCCTGCGGCCTCTACCGCATCCCCGACCAGCAAGATCACGATCTACGGCCGGAGTACTAGGGCATGTCCGATGGGTGGTTGGTGACCTGCCAGCCCTCAAGGGCGCACAGCTCCGATCCGCGTGCCCGGCACGCGATATCGCGCGCCGGGCGCTCCCGCACCCGACGGGCCTTCTCCCGCGACCACGCCACCCGCGCACTTGCGTTTGTTGGACAACCTGGCGGAAAGGACTCGCCCACCCAACCGCGTGATCGAGAGAGAGCCCGATGAAGAACCTTCAGCGTGTCCTGGCCACCCTCGCCACCACCGTCCTGCTCACGGCGGGCGCCGCCGCGCTGGCGGCACCCGCCCATGCCGACACCCACATTGACGTGCTGGGGCTGGTCGGTGCGGACACGAACGGCACCATCGACGTGTCCCTGGGAGGCTCGACCATCGTCTCGGTCCCGAACCTCCTCGCCCCCGTCGTCTGACGACCGTCCTGACGAATCCAGGATCTTGCGGGGGATGTTGTCGCCTGCTCCCTAAGGGATGTCCGATGGGTCATGCGCGATCCACGGGCCACCCCTGAGTCACTCACGAGGCCTCGAACACCTAACCCCGCCGGGTTTCGCTGGGCTGGGCCGACCGCTCTTCGAGGAGGATTCCGGGTTCAACATCGAGGAGTTCGGCGGGTGGCCGGGGCCGATGGTCAAGCATGCGCTGGAGGCGTTGCGGCCGGGTGGGTTGACTCATCTTGCGGACCGCACAAGGAGATGGGTGTGCCGGTGCGCGAGCGCCGCCGTGTAAGTGGACACCTCCGGGGAACGCCGCGTGTCCACCGATGACATGAGGCAACCAGAAACCATCGCAGCTGAGACCGTGCGTGAGTCTGGAGTGCGGGCGTGGTCTGACCTCAGGTCGATCTCTGTTTCCCAGGGAGCCTCAATGAGGCTGTCCGCGCTGCCCGTCGCCGAGCAAGACCGGTTCTTCGCTGAGTGGCGAAAGACTTCGGTTGTTGCAGCCTTGGACGCTTGACTCGCTCAGGAGCGATCATTACTGCGGTGATATCACTCCGTAAATGAGGAGCTGGGCAATTCTCTGGCATGGTGGTCGTCCGCCGCCTCGGTGGGGCCCGATGCAAGACGCGGGTGGCCTGTGGCAGGCGGGCGATCCTTTCGTCTATGGGAGATCGCGTTGATGCCCCAATTCGCTGTCTTGCGAAAGGTCCCAGCCATGCCGCACTGCCCGCGCTCCGAGTTGCCCTACGCGTTCAAGGTTCCGGCCTCCGTCGAGGAGGTGCCCCTTGCGCGGCGGCAGGTAGTTGCGCGTGCGCGGAGGATCGGCCTGGTCATGGATGAGGAGGTGGCGGGCGAGGTGGAGCTGATGGCGTGTGAGGTGATCACGAATGCCATCGTGCACACTGGTGCGCTGTGCGTCGTATGCGTGCGCCGAGTCGGGGCGCGGCTCCGCGTCGAGGTCACTGATGTCGAGTCCGCCAGCCCAGCCCCGGCGAGTACCGGGGCAGATGACGAGAACGGTCGGGGGCTGCTTCTGGTCAGAGCACTGGCAGATGCCTGGGGGACGATTCCTGACCGCGCGGGAAAGAGGGTGTGGTTCGAGCGGAAGCTCGGGCTGACGCCCTGCCCTTCCATGGCCGACACGCCCTGCTCATCTGTAAGTCCGGCTGCCGGTCGCCTGTCGTGCCGGGTGTCACGTGGCCCGCGGGCGGATGCCGTTCGATCGGGCTCGTCGAGCCGAGCGTGCCGGCAGCTTCTCGCAGCAGCCTGAGGCTCCTCACTCGCGGCTTCCTCAGTGCATGCGCGGCGACGCCACAGCACGCAACAGGCAGCGCGCCCTTAGCCGTGCACTCGCCATTCTGAATTCCCCCGCCATGGTACAGATCACGCCATCACCCCTAGCTGCGTTGCACCTGCTACGCCTCGCGGGAGAGCATGTTCGGTACGCTACGGGGCGTGAGGGGCGCATGTGCCCACTGTGAGAACGGGCCACAATGCGTACGCAGTTCGCGATGCCAATGTGATCGACATATTCGGGGGTGGGTTCGTGAAGTTTGACATGGGAGACACGACTCTCGCGGTGCTGGGGAAGAACACCGTGGGGTCCAGCGACGATCTCGGGACGCTGATCAGCCTGCTGGTCCAGGCGGCGGAGCCGCTGGAGGGCAAGTTCAACGGGGCGGGCAAGGCGACCTTCGACTCGTTCAAGTTGCGGGCGGACGAGATCACTTCGGATCTGAACGGGGCACTGTCCTCGATCCTGGGCGGGCAGGCGGGCATGGACACCGCGTTCGGCTCCGGTGACCAGGAGCAGTCCGACAACGCCCACCAGAACATGGGTGCGGCGAACTTCGACGGCGCCCGCTTCTCCGGCTGATTTCGAGTCGGCCGACTCGCACACCAAACGTTTCGTACGCAGGGGGAACTTCGCCATGGCTGGAAACCAGGACCGCCGCTCCTACGACACCGGCGCCTCGTCGGACGTGCAGGGCGGCCTGCAGATCATCATCGGTCAGCTGGAGCGGGTGCTCGGCGACCGCGACCGCGCGGTGAAGGCCGCGATGGCCGACTACCAGGCCGACGGCGTGTCAGACGACTACCACGGCAAGGAAGTCCGCTGGAACAAGGCGGCCAACGAGGTACGGGAGATCATCCGCCTCGTGCGCACCACACTGGAGCAGAACGACGGCACCGCGCAGTCGACCCTGGCGCGGGCGCGGGCCGCGGTCGACAACATCGGCTGACCGACACAGCACGAATCAGCCGGGCTGAATTACGGGGATCAGTAGGGGGTTTGGCATGCCTGCGTGGGACATTTCACCGTCCGGGGTGGATTCAGTGACGTCGTTGGTGGGGCTGGCGATGGACGACTTGGCCAAGGACGTCAAGGCGTACGGGACCGACGTCAAGAGCGCGGCCACCTCGGCCGGCACCATCAGCTCGGGGTACTGCGGGGACGTGCCCGTCGGGCCGATCGGCGTGGCGCTGGCGCTGTTCGTGGACAAGTCCGCGGAGGATGCTCTCTTCCCCGGCGCTCGGGCCGCGAAGTCGGTGAACGGAGCGATCGAGGCGACCAACCACTACGTGCACGGGGACCTGGAGCAAGCCGCGACCGCACAGCGCAATGCGGAGAAGGCCCCGGACATGAAGGCCATTCTCGCCGACGCCCGCAAGAAGGGCGCCGACAAGTGAAGATGATCGAGCCGGGTGGCATACCGCAGTTCATCGGTGACTTCGAGCAACTGGACAAGGACGTCTCCGCGCTGCGCAGCGACGCCATCGGGATCCGCAACGGCGGGGCCGATGTGCACTCCCGGTTCCAGATGTTGGGGGCCTACTACACCGCGCCGGAGGCCGACGATCTATTCGCCTCCACCCAGCCGGTGATGGACAGGGCCGACACCTTCGCCGCGGATCTGGAGACGGTGGCCGACGCCCTTGACACCTTCTCCAGCGAGGCGCGCCCGCTGGCCAAGCGCCTTCAGACGCTGGAGGCCGATGCCAGGAAGTTCGTCGCCAGCGTCGAGGGCGACGACGACTGGCACTACGACGACGAAAAGACCGACCGTAACAACGAGCTCGTGGACGACGTCGCCGTCACCAAGACCGCCTTCGAAGCGGCCGAGCGCCGGGCCGCGACCAAGATCTCGGCGATCGTGAACGGCCCGAAGTTCATCGAGGACGACGGCAGTCACAAGGCGACGAAAAAAACCGTGATGTACGGCTACGACGCCGGCCTCCTCAAGCAGGCCAAGGAAACGCCCTGGGGCAGCCACGTCAGCGAGTCCATCCACGCGTGGGAGATCCACCGGCACGTCAAGCACTACGTCTGGGACGGCTTCATCGTCGGTGGTGGCGGTGCCACCCTCGAGGGCCTGGGCCACTTGGTCGGCATCGGGGGCTCGGCCGGGGAGGCCTGGAGCAACCTCGGGGACGTCGTCGCAGGCGCTGGTCAGTACATCGCGACCCCCCTGGACTGGGTCATGGACCAGACCATGTTCGCGGACAAGGACGGCGCCGACGTCAAGCGGCAGAAGACGGCCGCCCGTGAGTTCGCCAAGGCCATGGTCGCCTGGGACCAGTGGGAGGAGCACCCCGTCCAGGCCGCGGGGACCGCCACCTTCAACATCCTCACGCTGGGCGCCGGTCCGCTGGGGGTCGTCGCCAAGGGAGGAAAGGCCGGCGCGGCATCAAAGGCCGCCGGCGTCGCGGCGAAGATCGGCACCTACGCCGACCCGCTTTCCGCCGGGCTCACGGTGGGCGGCAAGGCCTTCAGCAAGCTGCCCAGCGTCGCCGACCTCACTGCCCGCGTCCGGACTGGTACCGACGCCGCGCCCGAGCTGCGGCGCGTACACACCGACCTCAAGTTCGACGGCTCCAGGGTCCGCGTCGAGGACGGCAAGTTCATCCGGGTCGACGCCGAGGGCAAGCCCATCAGGGAGACGGCTCCGATCGAGCGGTCCGCCGCCGAGCGGACAGCTCCTGCGGAAGTGCCCGAACCTGCGCTTGTGGGTGCCGGAGAGCGAGCCCCCAGCGCCAGCGTCCACGCCGGTGAACGTCTTCCGCCGCAGGCCAGCCATGAGCCTCCTGCTGGCAGAGGTGAAGCAGGCTCTCCACAAGCCAACGGCCACAGCGAGGTTGGAGGCTCGGCCGGGGCCCGGGGCAACGACGGGTCCAGTTCGAGCAGCTCCACCGGTCACGCGGTATCCGGCGGCTCGGAGCATGGCCCCGTAACGCGTCCTGGTGAGTCGGGCGGCGGTCGGGACGATCTATCTTCAGCCGGCGACGACGCAACCGGGGACGGCACGCCCAGGCCTGACGGCAATACCCCGTTGCAGCCCGGCCCTGTTAAGCGCCCCAGCTTCATGCGGGAGGGCCCCAACCCCTACCGGCCTGGCCTCACTCTGGAGCAGATCGAGGAGATCCAGGTCTACCGGGCCAACCACGAACCGGGATACTTCGAAAAGTACTATAAGGGCGGCCAACACCTCGGCAATCGAAGGGGCCTGGAACTCACGGACGAGAGCGGGTTCACCCCACCCCAGCTGACCCGGCTCGCGGATGATGCCCCATTTATCCGCTCCAAGGACGTTCCTGATCCCCCCAAACCCCATTACCTCGACCCTGATTACATCAAATTTGGTCCAGAAACCGTCAAGAGCCAGCACAGGCTCAACATTCTCGACGACGCTGCAGGGGCTCGCCACCACGCCATACAGTGGGACAACCTCGCGAAAGACTGGAAGGAAGGAACAGGCAAGGCCCACGAGGAAAACAGCACAGTCGAGTCACAAGCACTCTGGGGGGAAGCCAAGGGGACGTACAAGGAATCTCATACCCAGATGAGGGACCTAGCCGAAGAATTTGGCGAGCAGGCCGCCCGGCATCACTTCATCGCCGAGCGTTATAAAGGCTTCGAAGAGCAGCCCCTTCTCGGGCCGAAGAATGGAAATGATCAGTTTGATCAAGTGTGGGTACACAAGGATGGTCGAGTAGTTGTCGTCGAGGCCAAGAGTAGTACTGATACGGAACTTGGCCACCGCGACCTCCCGGACAACGGCGGCAGGGTTTCTCAGGGGAGCCGGGAATACTTCCTCGACATCTTCCGACTCATGAAGAAACGCGGGGAAGTCGAGGTCGTGGCCGCCATCGAAAAAGCCATAGCCTCGGAGAAGCTAGAATATGTCGTCGTTCATGGAGAGAAGAACGCTGGGACGTACACTGGCCTCCAGTATCGGTACTTCGATATCAGCAAGGGAACCCTTCCGTGACCGAAAATATGGCCCGGCATGACCTGTCGGCAGGACCTGACGCCGAGCAGTTGGCCGAGCGCCTCAGCACACACTTGGCGAACGGCATCGATCAACTTGCCGACTCCGCTGGTTCCGCGAGCTTGATCGACTCACATTTCGACACCGGGCTTCTGGTATTGCGCGCTCGCTGTGTCGTCGATCCACGTGCGGCGGCACTGGAAACGTGGGAGGCCACGGTCAATGCGATGCAACTGGGATCAGCCTTGTTCGCCATGACGGCGCCGGGCGGGGCACCCGTCGAGTGCCGCATCAACCGGAAGATGCGGACGCTTCCAGCCGTGGGCCCGATGCCAACTGCCGATGCGGGTTCTTGGCTGACGGCGTTCTGGCTGGCCGTCATCTGCCGTGATCAGCCACGCATGACGCAGTTGTGCGAGATCCCTCTCGAGCGACTGCGTGCACGCGAGGGAAAGTACGACGAGTACATCTATCACTGGGTAGACACCCTGCAGACATACTGGCTGCGTCGGCCTGGGCTGGTGGAGAAACTCACCGCTACGTTCCAGGCGTCGGATCCTGCCGTCGCGCGACTCGCCCCGCGAGACCTCCTCGATGGCCTGCTTTACCCGCCGATCAACCTCTTCTACCACTTCGTGCGCAAGGATGAGGAGGGATTCAGCCCCGCCCTACTGGAAGCCTTGAAGCTGCACAAGACCTACTGGACGCTGAACGAGGATCGGGAAGCAGACATTGATGGAAGCGTCGCCCTGGGACCTCTGGCTATCGCCTGCCTAGCCTACGACGGGGGAATTCCGATTGGCGTCGAGTCGGAGTACTTGCCGAAGCATCTGCTACAGCGCGGCTGGTTGGGCGAGTTCCCCACGTAACGCCGGTTGACCGTCGGTGTCTTCCTCATGGATTTCCCGCTGACGGAGCCGCAGTTGCGCTCAATTCGGCGATCCAAAAATGGACTTGCCCAAGATGCCCACAGCGCACGTGCACTGCCAACTCGATTAATAGAAGTGGAAGACTTTGGCAGCCCAGGACTACGACAGTCAGTTGCTGGAGTCGGTGTCGGTACGACGCCGACGGCTGCGTGATGCGTTGTTGTTCGGTGCGCAGCGGCAACGGCGCACGGTGGATGAGCGGTTGGGGAAAGTCTTCGCTGGGGTGGTGATTGCGGCGGTGTTGTGTGCCGGGTGTGTGGGGTGGTCGTTCATTTCGAACCGGCTGATCGGCAAGAGCCCCTACAGCACCTCCGTGCCTCCTTCCCCGCCGTCGGCTACCTCCCCCTCGCCCTCCGTAAGCCCTTCTTCTCGATGATAGGTTCGAACGCGTGATATCTGCGGGGCCGTTGAGCCGCACGAGCGGTACGAGTCGTACGGCCTTGAGCCGGGTCACCCTGGTCGGAGAGCGACGGCGAGTGGATCTCGTGCTTCCCTCGCAGGAGCCCGTCGGGCTGCTGCTCCCTGAAGTGTTGCGGCTGCTCGACGATCAAGCCGCCGGTCGGCCCATGCTGCGGCATCTGGTCACCGCGGACGGATCGGCCCTGGCCCACGACAGCACCCTGGAGTCCGCCGGGATATCGGACGGCGCCGTGCTGCGGCTGGTGCAGGCCGAGGATGCGCCCTCGGCGCCTGTCGTGCATGACGTCACCGATGAGGCCGCCGATGATCTGGATGTGAGGGCCTGGCGATGGCGGCCCGCGACTCGGCGGGTGGTGGCCGGTCTTGCCACCGTGGTGTGGGCTCTCGTCGCGGGAGTGTTGGCCCGCGGTGAGTTCGAGCTGTCCTCCGTGGGCAATGCACTGCTCGGCGTCGGTGCCGTATCGGCTCTCGTCGGCGCCCTGTTGGGGCGGGCCGGGCGGCTGGGGCTGGCCGCCGCGTTGATCGTGACGGCCGGGTCCCTGGGCGTGCTGGGCGGCTGGACGCTCGCCGATACCTACGCCTGGTCCGGGGCGGTACGGCTCACGGGCGTTGCCGTGAGCGTGGGGGTGGCGCTCCTGTTGCTGGGATGGTTCTCCCCGCTGGGGCGCGGCGCGTTGATCGGCGCCGGGGCCCTCTTGGGGTGCCTCGTGGCGTGGGAGGCAGCCGTTGCGCTGCAGGGCGGCGCTGGGACGGCGGCTGAGCAGGCCCGGGTGGGTTCCTTGCTCGCTGTCGTGTCGGTGGTGGTGCTTGGTGTCCTGCCACGGCTTGCGCTGATGGCCTCCGGTCTTTCGGGGCTGGATGACCGGCGTTCGGGCGGGTCGTCGGTGAGCCGGTATCGCGTGGGTGCGGCGCTGAGCGCCACCCATCGTGGACTGGCCGTTGCCACCGTCGTGTTGGCCGTTTCGGCGGCCGGCGCCGGGGTGATGGTGCTCAAGGAGCCGACCGTGTGGACCGTGCTCCTCGCCTCGGTCACTGCGGTCGTGCTCGCGCTGCGGGCGCGGGCCTTCCCACTGGTCGCCGAGGTCGTCGCGTTGTTCGCCGCTGCCGCGGTCGTCGTCGTCGCGTTGGTCGGTGTCTGGTTGGAGCGGTCGGCCGGCGGTGGGCCGCTGGCCCTGCTGGGCGGGCTCGCAGTGGTTCCTCTCGTGGTGCTTGCGGTGCAGCCCGCCGAGCATGTGCGGGTGCGGCTTCGGCGGGCCGGAGATGTCCTGGAGTCGGTCGGCGTGATCGCGCTGCTGCCGCTGGTCATCGGGGTGTTCGGTGTGTACGGGCGACTGCTCGACACCTTCGCGTAGGGGTGCGGCATGGCTCAGGAAGACGACTGGCAGCGGAACGTGTTGAGGGACCTCGGGGCGAGCCCGAGCCCCGAGGTCGAGCCGACCGCCGTGCTCCGCAGGGCGGAGAGTGAGGCCCCCGTGGATCCACGGCCGGTTCCTCAGCCGACGGCTCCCGCCCGTCCCGTACGCAGCAGCGCCCGTGATCCCCGCCTTCCGCTGCCCACCCCGGAGTCCGTGCCGACGGTCGATCCGCGCCTGGCCCGCGCTCTCGGCAGCCCGCAGCACGGCGACTCCGCGGTCCGGCGCACCGGACGCTCGCTGCGCAAGCTGACCGCGTCGGCCGGCCAGGAAGTCGCCGAGCAGACCCGACTCGCCCGTGAGGTACAGCAACCGGTCACCACCGGCCGTGTCATCGCAGTCACTTCCATTCGCGGCGGAGTGGGCAAGTCCACCGTCTCCGCGCTCCTGGCACGGACGTTCAACCATTTCCGGCACGACCCCGTCCTGGCCCTGGAGGCCGACGCCGCGCTCGGCACCCTGCCGGTGCGCCTGGGCGCGGAGTCGGTGCGCTGGGCGTGCGCGGACCTGGCCCCCATCCTCAGCCCGGCCATGCAACTCACCGACGTCACCGGCTATCTGGTGCCGGTCACCGACGGCGGCTGGCTGCTGCCCGCGAGCCAAGGACGTGTCGGCGCCCCGCTCGACGTACCCACCTATCGCACCGTCACCCTTGCGCTGCGCCGCTACTTCGCCGTGACGGTGGTCGACTGCGAGACGCTGCCCGGCGAGGTGGCCCGCACCGCGATGGACACCGCCCACGCGCGCGTGGTGGTCGCCCCGATGACCGCCGAGGGCGTCGGCGGCACCCGCGTGGTCCTTAACTGGCTGGCCCAGCTGCCGCACTCTGCCCTGGCCACCACCGTGGTCGCCCTCTCCGCCAACTCCCCCGACACGACGCTCGACCTGAAGACGGCCGCCGCGCATCTGCGCGAGACCGGGGTGGCCGTGGTGCCCCTGCCCTACGACCGTCATCTGGCCCAAGGAGGCCCCATCCACACCGGCATGCTCGGCCAGAACTCCCGCGACGCCGCCGTCCAGCTGGCCGCCGAGGCGATGGGGCGGGCGGTGCGGGTGCGATGACCCATCGCCTCATCCACCGCCCCGCCCGCTCCACCCGGCCCCTCTCGGCCGCCCCGGAGCGCACCATCGAGCCGCCGCCCAACCTGCCCGAGGGCAAGATGGGCAACGCCGCCACCGCCCTGCTCCCCATGGCCGGCGTCATGGGCTCGGTCGTCATGATGACC
Organism: Streptomyces sp. NPDC021622; assembly: GCF_040640795.1. Lineage (NCBI taxonomy): Bacteria > Bacillati > Actinomycetota > Actinomycetes > Kitasatosporales > Streptomycetaceae > Streptomyces > Streptomyces sp. NPDC021622. The sequence goes on along the minus strand of NZ_JBFACK010000011.1, from coordinate 302,750 downwards.
GTCATCCGCAACAGCCAGTTCGCCGCCGTCGGCGCGATCGTCCTCGTCTTCGCCCTGCTCGGCGCGGTCGCCCTCTTCCTCTCCCAGCGCGGCAAGGCCCAGCGCACCCGCCGTACGCAGCGCGAGCGGTATCTCGAGTACGTCGAGGAACAGCGCGACGAACTGGGCGCCGTCGAGCGGGAGTTGCGGCGACAGGCACGGGTCCTCAATCCGCCACCCGCGGCGTTGTACGACCTGGTGCGCGACCCGGCCAGGCTGTGGGAGCGGCGCCGTCTGGACGCGGACTTCCTGCGGGTGCGGCTCGGCACGGGCGACGTACCCGTGCAGGAGCTCACCATCGGGCAGAACTCGGGCAGTGGCGTGCTGACCCCGCCCGACCCGTTCATGCTCAACGAGGCCCGGGCGTTGCAGCACCGGTTCACCACCGCCACCGACTTCCCGCTGATGGCGCCGCTGGACCGGGCGGGCAACGTCAGCATCATCGGCGACCGGGACGGCGTCCTGCGCGTCGCCCGTGCCCTGCTGATCCAGACAGCGGTGACGCACGCCCCCGACGACGTCGCCCTCGCCCTCGGTGTACCCGGCGAGCACCTGGACGAGTGGGAATGGGCCAAGTGGCTGCCGCACATCCTCGACCCCCAGCAGGACGACGGACCGGTCGCGGCCCGGCGCATCGCGCCGAGCCTGGCCGCGCTCGCCCGGCAGTGCGCCCCGGACCTGCGCCGCCGCTCCTCCTACGCCGCCGAAGTACGCCGCGGCCTGTCCGACCGCAACGCCCTGCGGATGAACGACCGGCTCCTGGTCGTCAGCGACTGCCACGGGAACACGGCCACCGAACTCCCCCGCCCCGACACGGCTGTCGACCTCACCGGCATGGGAGTGACCGTGCTCCACCTGCTCGAACAGCAGCTCCACGAACCGGACCAGGTGAGCGTCCGGATCACCGTCGACGGCGACCAGGTGAGTGTCGAAGACCTGCGTGCTCCCGACGCGCAGCCCGGGCACGGCACCGCAGACGCGATGAGCATCGCGGGCGCCGAGGGCCTGGCCCGCCTACTCGCCCCGCTGCGCCTTTCGGCCGAGTCCGCCGCCGAGGGCACCCCCATCTCCGGGCCCGTCGACTTCCCCACCCTCCTCGGCATCGACGACCCGGCCGCCCTCGACCTCGACAGGCTGTGGGCGCCACGTAGCGAGCGCGACTTCCTGCGTGTTCCCATCGGCCTCAACGACCGTCACGAGCCAGTCCTGTTGGACCTCAAGGAGTCCTCCGAGCTGGGCATGGGCCCGCACGGACTGTGCGTCGGCGCGACCGGCTCCGGCAAGAGCGAACTCCTCCGCACCCTCGTCCTGGCCCTGACCGCCACCCACTCCCCCGAGGACCTGGCGCTCGTCCTGGTCGACTACAAGGGCGGCGCCACCTTCGCCCCCTTCACCGAACTCCCGCACGTCGCCGGGGTCATCACCAACCTCGAGAACCAGGCCGGACTCGTCGAACGCGTCCACACCAGCCTGGCCGGCGAGGTCAAACGCCGCCAGCAGGTCCTCAAGGACGCGGGCAACGTCGCCGACATCGGCCACTACGCCGCCCTGCGCGCCAAGCAGCCCGACCTGGAACCGCTGCCCCACCTCTTCGTCGTCATCGACGAATTCGGCGAACTCCTCACCGCCAAACCCGACTTCATCGACCTGTTCCTGTCCATCGGGCGCATCGGCCGCTCCATCGGCGTCCACCTGCTGCTGTCCAGCCAGCGCATCGAATCCGGCAAACTCAAGGGCCTGGAGACCTACCTCTCCTACCGGCTCGGCCTGCGCACCTTCTCCGCCGACGAGTCGCGCACCGTCCTGGACACCACCGACGCCTTCCAACTGCCGCCACTGCCGGGCTTCGGCTACCTCAAGGTCGACACATCGACGTACGAACGCTTCAAGGCCGGCTACGTCTCCGGCGCCCACCGAGGCCCAACCCGCCACGACCAGACCGACGACGAACCCCTCGCCTGGCCCTACCCCACCTTCAATACCGGCCAGGACCCCGAGACCGACACCCCGGAAGAACCCTCCATGCGGGAGCGGGAGACCGGCCCGACCGTCCTCTCGACCATGGTCGACCAACTGGCCACCGCCGCACCGCCGGTGCGCCGCATCTGGCTGCCCCCGCTGCCCGACGCCCTCACCCTCGACCAGGCCGCCGGGCCCGTCCAGGCCTCCGAACACGGGCTGCACCTCGCCCAGCGCGGCGACGACCCGATGCGCGTACCCCTGGGCGTACTCGACGATCCGGCCAAACAGTGGCAGGAGCCCTGGTACCTCGACCTGACCGTCGCCGGCGGGCACACCGCCGTCATCGGCGGCCCGCAGTCCGGCAAGACGACCCTGCTGCGCACCCTCGCACTCTCCCTGGCCCTCACCCACACTCCCGCCGACGTCGCCGTGTACGGCCTGGACCTGGTCGGTGGCGGGCTCTCGGCGCTCGCCGGTCTTCCGCACGTCGGCGGCATCGCCGGACGCGCCGACCATGAACGCGCGGCCCGCACGGTGGCCGAGGTCCGCGCCCAACTCGCCCTGCGTGAGGAACTTTTCCGCGAGTACGGGATCGACTCCGTCGACCAGTTGCGCCGCCTGCGGTCCCAGGGCCAGCTGTCCGAGCTGGGCTCGACCGACATCGTGCTCCTGATCGACGGATTCGGCGCGCTGCGCGACGAGTTCGCCGATCTTGACGACACTGTCGCCGACCTTCTCAAGCGCGGCAGCGGCTACGGCATCCACATCGTGGCGGGCATGCTGCGCTGGAACGACGTACGCATCGCCACCCAGTCCATGTTCGGCAGCCGCGTCGAACTGCGCCTCAACGACCCCTCCGACTCCAGCGTCGACCGCAAGCTCTCCGAGACGCTCTCCCCTGACACGCCGGGACGGGTGCTGACCGACGGCAAGCTCTTCGCGCAGGTGGCGCTGCCCCGCATCGACCATCGCCGCACCACCGGCGACCTCGGCCCCGCCCTGGAAAGCGCCGCACGCACCATCCGCGCCAGCTGGCACGGCGAACTCGCCTCCCCGGTACGGGTGTTGCCGACGTCCCTGCCCGCCGCCAAGCTGCCCTCAGCGATCTCCGAGCCCGCCCGCATCCCGCTCGGCGTCGACCAGGACGCCCTCGCCCCGGCCCACCTCGACCTGTTCGGAGGCGACCAGCACCTGCTGGTCCTGGGCGACAACGAATGCGGCAAGACCAACCTGCTCAAGCTGATCACCCGGCAGCTCATCGACCGCCACAGCGACAAGGACCTGGTCTTCGGCGTCTTCGACCCGCGCCGCGGCCTACGCGGCACCGTCCCCGAGCCCTACCGCGGCGGCTACGCCCACAACGCCAAACTCGCCGCCGCCCTCGCCACCGGCATCGCGAGCGAGCTGGAAAAGCGCCTCCCCGAGACCGCCGACCCGGACACGATCACCGACGGGCCCACCTTCACCGGCCCCCGCATCGTCATCCTCGTCGACGACTACGACATCCTCACCACCGCAGGCCAACAGCCCCTGGCGCCCTTCCTGCCTTACGTCTCCTCCGCCCAGGACATCGGCCTGCACTTCGTCATCACCCGCCGCGTCGCCGGATCCTCCCGCGCCCTGTACGAGCCCTTCCTCACCACCCTGCGCGAAACCGGCACCACCGCCCTGCTCATGACCGGCGACCGCACCGAGGGCCAGCTCTTCCCCGGCCTCTACGCCTCCGCCCAACCCCCCGGCCGCGGCACCCTCATCCACCGCGGACGGCGCCACCAGCTCATCCAGACCGCCCTCGCCACAGAACCGACAGAACCAACAGAGCCGGAAGAGACCCGCCAGCAGTGACCAAGGACGTCATCGCCCTCACCCCCACGATGCCCGACATCAACACCCTGCTCGCCGGCCTCTTCGCGGGCGGCCCCGACCTGGGCATCAACTCCCTGGCCGAGGGCGCCGTCGTCCAGCTCTGCGCGCCGGGCGGCCGCCCGCTGGTCTCCGTCGAAGCGCCCCTTCTGGTCCAGGTCCCCGGCGAGGCACAGCGCCTGCTCGGGGCCGAAGTGGCGGCCCCCAACGAGCCGTTCTGGTGGACCGAGGCCCGCGCCTCCACCGCCGTCGAAGAGGGCGAACGGCTCGCCGGCTCCTTCGCCGGACGCCTGGCCGCCGTGCTCGACGGCATGGTCTGGCCACCGGAGGCCGCCCACACCGAGGTCGTCCCGCTCACGCCCGAGACCGCTACCGCCGCACCGGCGTCCGAAGCGGCACCACCAGCCGTCGACGTCCTCACCGACAAGGCCGCGGTCGTCATCCAGGACCGCCCTGTCGTCGCGATGACCAGCTGGCTCGCCGATGCCCTGGGCACCGCCGCTGCCAGCGACCGCGCCCTGCAGATCGTCACCCCACCCCACACCAGACTCACCCTCCCCACCCGCAACGCCCTGCACGGCCACCCCAACCGCTGGGTGATCCAAGACCCCGACAGTGGCTACTACGACGGCCTCTCCGGCGCTCAACTCCACTGGCAGGACGGCCACTTCACCCCGGCGAGAACCGCGGAGGGAAACGCCCGGATCGCGGAGGCGTTCAAACCCAGGCCCACCCCCGACTCCCCTGGCGCGCAGGGTGAGCGCCAGCTGATCCTCTCCCTCCACACCACGCACCCCGCCGAGGAAGATCTCCTGCTCGGCGGCGCCCTGGAAGCAGCCTGGCTAACCCTCACCGGCACCCCACCGGCCGGATGGTCCACCGCCGAACCCATCGCCCTGCCCTGGTCCCGACGCCAGATGACCGAACTGGCCCGCACCCGCGCCCAGAAGTCCGCCCCTACCTGGCTGACCGCCATCGGCACCCCCGACCGCCCTGCCATCGCGACCACCCACATCACCCACACCCCGGCAGGCATCGAGGAACACATCACCCTCGCCCTCGGCTACGCCACCGACGAAGCCCCACCCCTGGACGCCATCGCCCCGCTAGCCGAGGTCCTCGCCACCGACCACAACCTGACGTCCATGCTCACCACCTTCCGCACCGCCCGCCGAGACCTGACCGTCCCGCCCCGCTTCGAAGCTCCGCCCGTCCCCCTCTCCTTCACCCTCGGCGCAGTCGCCGTGAGCGAGATCGGCCGCACCCACGCCCAGCACACGCAGGGCGGCCCCCGGCCCGCCCAACTCGGCCCCGCATCCCGGCCCACACTCCACTACGCCCTGGGCGACGGCACCGACCCGAGCTCCTGGACCACGCTCCAGCAGCTCACCCAGCACCTGAAGTCCGCATAGCCAACCGTGGCTGTGGCTGGGGCTCTACGGCACACGTGGAGGATCGCGCTGGGTGTGGCCCGTTTTGAGGGGTGCGCCGGATCAGGCTTCGACGGGCTGCCCTAGTAGTGCTTCGTTAGGTTCTGGTTCGGGTGAGTGGTCGGCCGCAGGTGGTGCAGGTCCCGGTCCAGCACCTCAACGGGGATCACTGGGACGATTGGCTCGCCGGAAACTGCCCGGTCCTGCTCATCCGCGGCAGCCGCAGCATGCTCCTCAGCGCCCAGCACGCGAAGGACATGACAGCACGGCGCCTCCGTGCCCAGCTCGTTGAACTCCCGGCCGGGCAAACCGTCCACGAGACCGTCCCAGCCGAGTTCGTTGCAGCCGTCAGAGGATTCCTCGGCGCCTTGTGAGGCAGCGACCGGCTGTTCCGGGGATGTCCCGGCCATGAGTGACCCCGGCCCGACCGGCCTGGCCGTGGGCTCAGTCGATGGGTTCCGTCGCATGCCGTGGGGTGTCGCTCGGTGTGAGGTCGAGGGTGGCCTGTGCGCCGCCGCCCGGGGGGTTCTCGTAGCTCACCCGTACGCCGAGCACCCGCGCCTGGCCGTCGACGATGGTCAGGCCCAGGCCGGTGCCGCCGCCCCGCTCGCGGGCGCCGGTGCGGAACCGCTGTGGGCCCTGCGCGAGCAGATCGGCGGGGAAGCCCGTGCCGTGGTCGCGTACGCGGATCACTGCCCCGTCGACGTCGACCGACACCGGCGGGGCGCCGTGCCGTCGTGCGTTGGTGATCAGGTTGACCAGGATCCGCTCGACCCGGCGGCGATCTGTGGCCACCTTCGCGTCGCTGTGGACCCGAAGTTGCACGTCCACGCCCGTTGTGGCGACGACCTGGCGGGCCAGCTCGCTCAGCAGCACTTCGTCGCGCTGTGCCTGCTCGATGCCCGGCACGTCAAGGCGGGCCACTTCCAGGATGTCCTCCACGAGGTTGCGCATGGTGCCCACGCCACCGCGGACGAGCTCGGTCGGCCTGCCGGGTGGCAGGAGTCCGACGGCGGTCACCAGGCCGGCCACCGGGGTGCGGAGCTCATGGGCGATATCGGCGGTGACCCGCCGCTCGGCCTCGAGGCGGGCGCTCAACGCGTCCGCCATGGTGTTGACCGCGGTGCCGAGCCGGGCGATCTCGTCCTTGCCCCGGGGCTCCACCCGGTCCGTCAGGTCACCGTCCGCGATCCGCTGCGCGGTGCGCGCGGAGGCGGTGATCCGCTGCCCTACGCGGGCCGCCGCGACGGCGCCGAGCACCGAACCGAGTGCGGTCACAAGACCGCCGGAAATGAGGAGCGCCCGGTCGAGGTCTGCCAGGGTTCGGGCCTGTGGGGCATAGGAGCGTCGTACCGCGAGGATGTCGTCGCCGCTGCGGGTGGCCGCCCACATCACGGGTTTGCCGAAGCGGTCGTGGTCTTGGAGGAGGGTGGCTCGCACCGGGCGCTCGGTGACGGTCCTGCGCAGTTCGGCAGGCAGGTCGCCCGGGTTGACCAGGGCTCCCTTGTCGATCCCGGAGGCGTAGGCGTTCGCCGCCTCCACGAGTTGGGCATCGGCTGCCCGGGCGGCGCCTCGTTGTTGGTCCTGGGCGGTGAGATGGTGCACCAGGAAGCCGATGAGCGTGGCGACGATCCCGGCGGTACCGGCGATGACCAGCGCGGTCTTGGTACGGAGTCCCATGGCGGTCAGGGAACGAGCCGGTAGCCGAAGCCGCGGACCGTGACGATGCGGTCCCGGCCGATCTTGGCGCGCAGCCGTTGCACATGCGCGTCGAGCACGCGGTGGTCGCCGCCCCCGGCGTAGTCCCAGACCCGCTCCAAAAGGGTGGCCCGTGAGAGCGTGACTCCGGGCTGGTCCGCGAATTCAAGGACCAGTTTGCGTTCGGTGGGCGTGAGATCGACGAGCAGGCCGTGCCGGCGGACCTCCATGGAGGCGGTGTCCACCGTCACGTCACCGAACCGCAGCAGCGTCGTCTCCTCTTCGGGGACGCTGCGGGAGTAGTCCGTGGTGCGCCGCAGTGCCGCACGGATCCGCGCGACCAGTACGGGGATGTCGTAGGGCTTGGTGAGGTAGTCGTCGGCGCCGGCCTCGAGGCCGATGACCACGTCCACCGGGTCGGTACGCGCGGAGACCATCAGTACCGGCAGTTGGCTGCCCGCACTCCCCGCACCTCCCGCCCGCATGCGGCGCACCAGGCTGACCCCGTCGAGGTGAGGCAACATCACGTCCAGTACTGCGATGTCGGGGGCACGAGCCAGGAACTCGGCAAGCCCGGCGCGCCCGTCAGAGGCGGTGCGCACCTGGAATCCGTAACGCTCCAGGGACAGCTGCGTGGCTTCCCGCAGCAGGGGGTCGTCCTCGACGAGCAGCACGTCGGTCATCGCTTGCGGTCCTAGGGCTCGGGTACGGGCAGGTGCACGGCGCTCAAGTCGTCGGTGTCCTTGGGCGGCAGATGCGAGGACCGTACGGCGGCGCGGGTGTAATAGGAGACGTTCTCGCGCCGCTCCAGGCGGGTGAGTTCGACAGTGGCCCGATAGCCCGCATCGGAACACTTGGGCCGGCACCAGCCTCCGGACAGCCGTCCCGTGGCAACGGCCCTCGGGCCTCCCCAGGAGCGCCAGCGCAACCCGGTCAGTGTGGAGAACTCGGTGAGACTCAGGTTGGTGGGGCGGGTGAGCGGGTGGCCCATGGAATCGGAGACATAGACGGGGCCGGAGACCTGGGTGGGACTCGGGGCGGCGCCCTCGACATGAGGCTTGGCGGGGCCGCCGCACCCGATGGCGCCCACGGCCGTCAGGACCACGACGGCTGCGGCGGCCACGGCCGTGGGCTTGTTCATCGAGAATCCTTCGCGTCAGCTGGTGGCGAGCGCGTGCTTGCCCTGGAGATCCTCGGATTCGTACTCGCCCGTGCCCTGCGCCAGCTTCAGGGTAAAGGTGGAGAAGACCTTCTTGCCGTTCACGGTCTTGGGGTCCGAGAGCGTGACCGTGGCCTTCAGCGGCTTGTCCAAGCAGGTTTCCAGGCACCAGTTGCCGGTGACCTTCCCGGTGGCGACTGCCTCCTTCGTGCCCCACTCCTTCCAGTGAAGGCCACTGATCGAGGTGAACTCGGAAAGTACCAAGTTCTTGGGGGTGCGCTCGGCGCGACCGTTGTCCGCGTTCTCCTCGCCGTAGTGGTTGACGACGTAGGGCGCGGCGCTGCCACGGGCGACGCCTGCGGTGCGCGCGGTCTGCTCGGCACTCCCGGAGCTGGTGGAGGCGTGGGCCGTCTGAAGGGCGAGCACGCCGCAAGCGGCAACTCCGGCCAGGGCGGTGGCCACGACGGTCTTCGTGCGCCAGGTGGTGTTTGAGGTGGACTGCATAGCTGTTACCCCTGTCTCGGATGTCTCGAATGGATCCCGCTTCGTGGGATCGCTCGGTGACGAAGTTAGGAGTGACGGCTATCGGTGACCTGCTGGCCGTGTAACAGTCGTCCATCGACTGCTGTTACCTGTCCCACGGATGACGAACCCAACATAATTGATCAAGGGAGTCCCAGGTCGGACCTCGTCCCCGCCACGTGCCTCTCACTTGGATGCGACAGCGTGGCGCCGCCTAGTTAGAGCCTGTCCGGCCGGTCGGGCGTGCCAAGTTCCGTCGGTCAACGACTGGGCAACAGTTGACCCACCCCGATGGAGTGGGCGCGGACGGGGGTGTGAGGGTGGGTGCATGAAGTCTCGTGTTGCGCTGTCGGCCTTCGCTGTGAGCGTTCTCGCCTCGATCACTGGATGCGGCGGTGGCGGATCGGGCCCCGAAGTCCCGGTGCCCAGCGCGCCTACCGAGAGCCGGGCGCCGACTCCGGGGAAGGGGTCGAAGGATCCTGACGACATCAACGGCGACGGGTACCGCGACTTCATGGTGCCCCTCCCCGGCGGCAAACTGCCCGACGGCGGGCAGTTCGCCGTGCTCTACGGCTCGGCGAAGGGGCTCGCCCCCTCGACCCGCACGCTCTACAACAGCCGCGACCTGCCAGGTTCACCGAAAGCCATCATCGACCTGGACGTAGCCGACCTGGACAACGACGGCTTCCCGGACTTCGTCACGACCGTCAGGGACAAGCACGTGCCGAACAACGGGGCGGACGATCACCGCACCGCCCCGTACGTGGCCTGGGGCGGCCCCGACGGGCCCAAGGCAGGCGGCAAGCCGACGCCGGTGCGGCTGCCGCAGAGCGCGTCAAAGCTGGGCCTCACGGGAGTGGTGCGCGGCGACTTCGACGGGGACGGGCACCACGACCTCGCGGCGCACGCGAGGACCGAGTTGTCCCTGGACAAGTCGCCCCTGGTGGTGCTGTACGGCCCGTTCACGCGGTCCGGTGTGCCGGCCCGCACCGATACCAGCCTGTCGTTGCCGGAAGAGGGCGAACTCGTCGTGGACGCCATCGACCCGTCCGGCAAGCCACGCGCGACCTCCCTGCTGCTCCACGGCATCAGCGACGGCGAACAGTCCGACAACAGCCTCTACCCCGCCCGCCGCGGCACCGGCCTGGCCGCGAACGGCCAGCAGCTGCGCGCCGGCAACGCCCACGCGTTCGGCGACTTCGACGGTGACGGACTGCGCGATGTGGCCGTCGGCGACGACGGCAGCCGCAATGACGAGCCCGGCGCCGAGACGGAGGCGCCCGACGTCGACGGATCGCTCGACGTGTACCCCGGCAGTGGCGGCAAACCGGTCACGCACCAGCTGCCCGAGGTGCCCGAGGGCGCGGACACCGGCTATGGGCCCGGCGGTTTCGTGACCGCCGACCCGGACGGCGACGGCCGCGACGGCATCCTGGTCGCCACATACGAAGGTGCCACGCTCATCGACGGCGACAAGCGCACCTCTGTCCAGCGCAACGCGCGGAAAGCGCCCGCGGACTCGCCCCGTGCCCGGCCCGCGGGAGCCGCCGACTTCGACGGTGACGGCAAGCACGAGCTGATCTTCAACTGGGCGTCCGACGGCCTTTTCGGGACGTACGGGGAGGACCCCACGCACTGGTGGATCACCGACGGCACGACAGACCGGGACAAAGCGGCCTTCGCGGCAACAGGTCTCGCTCCGCGCGCCTCCTGAGGGACTGTCCGGGCGGGTCATCAACGCAGCCATAGCCTGATCGCGGCAAGGGTGACCGTTACGTGAAAGACGTACGCCCTCTTGTCGTACCGGGTTGCTACGGCCCGAAAGCCCTTGAGAGCGTTGACGGTCCGCTCGACTTCGTTCCTCCGCTTGTAGACCGCCTCGTCGAAACCAGTGGGCCGACTGCTGCCTCTCGGGTGCGGATTTCGCACCTGCTGGAAGTATTCTGCTATGCCCAGGCTGTGGACAGAGGAGAGGAGGCCGTCGTGGCGAAGCCGCTGATCGTGGGCCGCAAGGAGTTCGCGAAGATCTATAACGTTGCGCCGACGGCGGTCAGCGACCGGTGGATCCCGGCTGGGATCGTCTCCTACGAGGATGCCGTGATCGTCTCGGGCAAGCCGTATTGGCCGGGAGGTCTGGCTGTAGATTTCGCGTTGCCGCCTGGCAGTCGCGGCCGGCAGTTGGATGAGGCGCTCCTTGCCCAGCTGGAGGAGGAGCAGCACGCGACGGTCCGGCCGATGAAGAAGGGTGAACTGCCGCCTCTGGTGGGGCTGCAGGAGTACGCGGCGCTGTTTGGTGTCAGTCAGCATGTGGCGTCGAACACCCGTAATCGGGGTGGCGGGATGCTGCCAGCCGAGGACTACGTGCTGGGTGGCTCCCCGGTGTGGCTGTTGTCGACTGTCCTCGAGGGCGCGGAGCACACGATGACGCAGAGCCGTGGTGGGGTGTGGCAGCTGCAGGAGGATGTTGCTGCGGCTTTGAGTGAGGGTCGCTACGACGGGCCCGGGTCGGCGATCTCCGCGCGAGGCAAGGCCGCCGCGGGCGGGTCCTGACGTCGTTGTGCCCGTCGGATTCACAGTCTTGGAGTGGTTCGGCGGAGTTGCCTCCCCCTCGATACATAGTAGAATTAACCTCATCCACTAAGGGTGCATGCGCAGGCCATGGCGATCGCATGCAAAATAGGCTGCGATGCATCGAACAACGGAGGGGTACGTGACCGTGCAGCTAGAGCTGCCCATCGCAGCCATACAGCAGCCCGAGAATCCAGGCGGCAAGCTGACGATCCAGGAACGGTTCGAAGCGTTCGACCAGCTCAACCCCTGGATTCTCCAGCACCTGGAGAACCTCACCGCCGACTGTGTCGAGCGTGGACTCAGGCGCATCGGCATTGGGATGCTGTTCGAGGTCCTGCGCTGGCAGTACGGCATCGCCACCCGCGGGGAGCCCTGGAAGCTCAACAATGACTTCCGGAGCCGCTACGCGAGACGCCTCATCGACCTGCACCCCGAGTGGTCACCCCTGTTCGAGATCAGGAAGATCCACACAGCCTAGAAATAGGTCAGTACCTATCTTTCTGTGAGTCTCTTGGAGATGTTCTGTGTCCAGCATGACCGCGCCACGCCTGCGCACCCGCAAGCCCACCGGCGTCATCCCTTGGCCGATCGTCCTGATCGAGGGTGAGGAGAAGAGTGGAAAGTCGCATCAGGCTGCGGCGTTCACCGGCTCGGAGCAGACCGGCCAGGCGTACTGGCTGGAGCTCGGCGAAGACACGGCTGATGAGTACGCGAACGTGTCGGGTGCGGACTACCTGCTGATCGAGCACAACGGCAGCTACCGCGACATCCTCGGCCAGATCGAGGCCGTGCACGCCGAGGCCCGGCGTGCGGCCGCCGCGAAGGAGAAGCCGGTCGTCCTGGTCATCGACTCGGTTTCGATGCTGTGGCGGATGCTCGTGAACTGGACCAACGAGCGTGCCCGCCGCACGGACAAGAACCAGGACAAGCTGCGTCATGACCCGGATGCTGAGATCAAGCCGTCCATGAACCTGTGGAATGACGCATCCGAACGGTGGCAGCGTGTCATGTATCTGGTGCGCACCATGCCGGGCATCGTGATCCTGCTCGCTCGGGGCAAGGAAGTGGCCGCTGTGGACGGCAATGGCGATCCGATCCCGAAGACGAAGGACTGGCGGGTGGAGGGCCACAAGTCCCTCGCCTACGACGCGACGGTGTGGGTGCGCCTGCAGCGTGACAGCAACCCGAAGGTCATCGGTGCCCGGTCGCTGAAGTTCGAGGTGCCGCGCAGCGGCAAGCCCAAGACACTGCCGGGCTTCACCATCGAGAAGCTGGTATTCGGTCTGATGGGCTGCTCGATCCACAACCAGCCCAAGGTCGCCCCTGAGTTGACCGGGGATCTGGCGCAGCAGTGGATGCCGAAGGTCCACAAGGCGGCCGAGCAGGGCGTCGACGGCTTGAAGAAACTGTGGCGCCAGGTCGAAGGGGACGAGGATCTCAGCCGCAACGAGGTGCTCGTGGTGCGCGCTGCCATCGAGCGCATGGCCGCCGAGGTCAAGAACCCGAAGAAGCTCAGCGACCCCACGAGCGATGACGTGGCGCGGCTGCGGGCGGCTGCGGCTGAGCAGCAGGACCAGGGCGCCGAGGCCCCGGGCGACTTCGAGGAGTTGCCGCCCGCCGAGTTCGCCACCGCCTGACCTTCGCACCCTTCGCTGCCGGGGCCCGCTGTGACGGGCCGGGCCCCGGCGCGCCTTCTTGGAGACCGCTGTGACCGCCACAACTTTCCGTGCGCCCGCTTCCCTGTCGATCTGGGATGCCGCGCACGCTGCTGATGCCCGCCGCCCCCGTTCTGTGCAGACCCAGTTGGGGGCGTCGGACACGATCTGCTCACGCCGAGCCGGATACATCCTGGCCGGCACGGAGCGTACGAATACCGGGGACAAGCGCGCCGCGATCCTCGGCACGTACATCCACCAGGGGCTGCTCGAAGATGCCCGCCGTGAATACGGGTGGCTCATCGAGCGCACCGTCGCGGACGCGACATTGCGCGGGCACATCGACGTCGTACAGCTCGATGCCCCCACTGCGGCGCGGCTGCCCAAGCGGCACCGTCCTGCCGAGCCTGCCGCACATCTGACGGTGGAGGACGTGAAGACGAAGTCGAGCCGCGTCTGGGACCGGGTCGTGAGGTTCGGGCCGACAGCAGCAGAGATGCGGCAAGTGCTGCTGTACGCCGAACTGTTGCGCACGGTCGGGTTCGCGGACGTTCCCGGCCAGCGGTACCTGCACAGGCTCGGTCCGATCGACGTGCAGCGCATCCGGTTCCGCTTCGTATGCCGGGATACGGGTGAGGAGCACATCGAGGAGTTCGTCTTCGACGAGTGGCTGGCCGCGGAGGCTCGTTGGTGGGTGGACCGTGTCGTGGAGGCGGACTCTCCGGAGGAACTGCGGCGCGACCATGACGGGCCGGGCCTGTCGGTGATCTGCGACAACTGCCCGTTCGTCTCGGCCTGCTGGCCGGGGGTGGCTCCGGGGCAGCCTGCGCAGACGATTCTCGTCCACGACGACGCGGACCGTGCAAGGGCGCTCGCCGACTATGTGCGCGCTCATGAGCGGTACCGGGAGGCGAAGCGGGTCAAGGAGATGGCTAGGGCGACGCTCGACAACTCCCCGGAGGGCAACTACGGGGAAAACCACCTGGGGTGGGGCGGCGGCAACGACAAGGAAGAGACGGACGTCGCTGCAATGGTCGAGCAGTTCGAGGACGCCGACCTGGTCGTGCCGATGGTCCCGGACGAGAAGGCCATGATCCAGATTCTGCGCCGGGCCGGCATGGTCGTGCCCCGGCGTAAGGCAGCCGGCCAGAAGACCGCCCGCACCATCAAGGTCAGCCGGGCCCGCAAAGCCTCCTGATGGCCTCTGTGGCGGCCCCGCACGGACGGTGCGGGGTTCGGCCTTCTCTTTTGATCTTTCGAAGTCCTGTTACCGCCTTGGAGGCATGCTCCGTGTCGATTCTGCGCCGCCACCTCAGCACCGGGTTCACGGTGCTGCCGACGGCCACTCTCGAGGATTCCCGTCTGTCGTTTCGAGCGCGGGGAGTGCTCGCGTTCCTGATCTCGAAGCCGGATGCGTGGACGGTGCGGGCCGAGTCGATCGCGAAGGCAGGCAAGGAGGGCAAGGAGGCGATCAAGACGGCGTTGCGTGAGCTGAAGGATTGCGGCTACTACCGGGTGGTGACCGAGCGGTTGAAGAACGGCACGCTGACGCGCATCACGGAGGTGTACGACACGGCGCAGGAGTGGGCGGCCGAGGAGTACCGCAAGTTGGAGGCTCGACGGGTGGCGCGCAGGCTCAAGAAGCAGCTGGATCAGGGGGATTCTGCCGCCGAAGTGGACCGGGGCGACGATGGCGACGGAGAGGGAGGCGTCGGGACCGAAGACGGGTTTTCGGGTGCCGGTTTTCCGGACGCCGGTTCACCGGACGCCGGGTCTTCGGGCGTTCTAGTTAGTAACCAGAGCCAATATCCAGAGAAGAACCCCCCTACCCCCACAGCTGGCGCTGCGGGGGCGCCCACTGACGCTCCGCTTGAGGGGGCAGGGGCGGGTTTGTGCCCGGCGCATCCGGATGAGCCGGGCCGCTCGTGCCGGGGCTGCGGTACGAGTCCAAGGCAGCAGCGGGTGTCGCAGCAACGGGCAGAGAAGGAGCGGTTCAAGGCCCGTGAGCGGGAGGCGAACGAGCGGGTGTTGGCGCAGGTGCGGCGTAAGCCGGGGGTTGAGGGGTTGTCGGAGGTGGCGCGGCAGCAGCTTGCTGCCATGCGGGGTGGGAGGGGGGAGACTGCGGCTGGTGGCGGGGAGGTAAAGTCACTCCAAGAAATAGGCTGATGTATAACTGCGCAACAGTTCACACTCGGGCGATTTGCCACCCTCATTACAGATAGTAGAATTAACCATGCGAGCAGGGGGGACCCGCTCACTTGGGAGGCACTCATGAAGTACGGCTCAATCTGCCGCGGGATCGCTTACATGCCCGACGATGAACTCTTTGATGCATTCACCAGGGCGAAGATGGTCCAGGTGGCTTCCCGCGGTGATGAGGTGCGGGTGATCGCTTATCACGGCGAGAGCTCGATTGAGGCTCAGCGCCGGCCGGGCAGCAAGGGGTGGGAGGCGTTGGCACTGACGCAGCAGCCCGAGGGTGATCTGCCTTTGACAGGGGTGCTGTTCACAGACATTCCACAGAGCGCGTGGGGCACGCTTGGCCTGGCAGTCAGTGTGCTGCGGAGCCGATTTGGCGACCACTTCACCAAGCGCGTTGCACTGAAGGTCAAGTAACTGCAGCTGGTTGTGCACTGGCCAAAAATAGGCCAGTGCACAACCAGTCAGAGAGGTTGGATTGACATGCTTGATGTGACCGCCGAGGTGGCCGGGATCCGCGCCGCCTACGGGCCGGAGGAGCACCGCGCCCTCGCCGTGTACAGCGACGTGCACGTCGCCCTCGAAGAGGCCGGACTGCACCCGTACGTCGAGACCCGCGGCGGCATGGCAATCTGCGCCTACGCCGACGACGGCACGCTGTTCGTGGTTGCCGGCGAAGACTGCCTGCCGTTCAACCGCTGGGCCCCTGGGGTGCTCGCGGGCTGGCACCTGAGCCACGTACCCGAGGACGGGCCGGCGCCCGCCTGGCGGTGCATGGTTTACGACAGCCTGCCTCCTCATCCATTCCGCTACGAAGTAGGGGACCTGCGCCTGGAGCCCCTCGTCGAGGCCGCGACGGCGCACCTCGCCGCCTGCTCACACCTCCGCGAACCCTCCGGGGCCAGGGCGTGAACCTCAACGACGACGACATCCAGATGGCGGTGCGTGACTTCTTCTCACCAGCGTTGCTCCTGGAGTTCATCGACCTGCCGGATCTTCACGCTCGCGTCCAGTGGGGCGAGAAGCAGTTCGATGAGGGGCAGCGCAGCCGCAGTGTCCGGCGCCTCGAGGGGGAACCGGATGCCGGATGCCTGACGCGCTGGTCGGCTGCTCCCGGCGGGTGCGGGTTTCGCTACGACGTCGATGCTCGTGGTGGGGCGCGGTCCGGATTCGTGCACTGGCATGACGTGCACCGGACGGTGAACTCCTGCCTGACTCCCGTCCGTTACGGGACTCTGCGCGCGGCGGTCGAGGCCGTCGCAGCACACGATGCCGCGTACGTTCCGGGCCCGGCCCCCTTCCGCACGCCCGAGTTGTGGGCGTCCCTTTTCTACCGCCCGTGGGCGCGCCGGGCCAGTGGCCTGGAGCTGAAGGCGTCGGCTGCTCTGGACTCCATTTGCCCGCCCGCCAAGGCGCAGCCCGCCTTGTTCTGATTCCCCGCAACGAGAAGGCCCTTCCCCGTGATCACCTCCACTTCTTCCGCAGCCTGGACTGCCGCCGCACCGTGCGCCGGCCTCGACGGGTACGTGCCCAGCGAGGAGCTGGTTCGCAGCAATCCCAGTGACGTCATGAAAGCCTGCGGGCCGCTCATGGAGGGCTGCGCGGAACTCTGCCCGTTCGTGCTGGAGTGCTACGAGCGGGTGCGGCCGGAGGCGAACCGGTTCGACGGGGTGTGCGCGGCGCGTACATGGGTCAATGGACGGCCGGTCGCTGTAGCCGCGGGCGCGCCTGCGCTGTCGAAGCTCGCATCCCAGGCGGGTACCTGCGGGACGAGTAGCGGGGTGAAAGCGCACCAACGGCTCGGAGAGCCGTTGTGCGGGCTGTGCCGGGTGACGTCACAGCGGGCCGAGGTGCGGCGCGCGGGCGCGGCGAGCATCCGCAAGCGCGCCTCTCGCACCGGTCGCGAGGCACGCTCGGCAGCCTAGAACCGCATGCGCCGAGATCACCTCCGGGGCCCTGACCTGCGCAAACGCGATTGACACCCCCTCCATACATAGTAGAATTAATCTCAGTTGGGAAGGGGAAATACACCCAACTCCCGCTTGGAATACCAGAAAAGGAAGCACCGCTCATGCGCACGATGACGCCGGACCCGCTCGCCGTTCTGCAGGTCGCCACCATGCACAACATCACCGAGGAGCAGGCCGCTACCGCCATCAACTGGGCGGCCCAGATGACCGTGCACGCATGGGAGGCCTACGCGGACACCCTCGGCCTGGTGAAGAAGGACGGCGTCGCGATGGAGGCATGGTTCAGCACGCTCGGCCCGGACCTGCGCAGCTCCGCACTCGAGGACGCGGTCACCGCGGTGGTCGGCGCCGACAGCGTGCTCGCCGAGACCTACCGCAAGCAGGACGGCCATCAGCCTCCCCGTGCGCGGGTCATGCGCACCAACCGGCCCCGCGTCCGCATCCACTGACACTCCGCGACTTCGGCCCGCCTCGTACCGGGGCGGGCCGCGCCATGCCGTCATCTCAACTCAACTCAACGGAAGGAGCCGCCTCATGGGCGCTCTCGACTTCTACACCACCGCCACCGGCACCGACGTGCAGACGGCCTTCAACGCTGCTCGCGAGCATGCCGAATGGGAGTACGGGACCTCCGGCTTCACCGGCACCATCGCCGAGAAGGACGAGGTGACACTGCTCGACGAGCCGAAGCGCAGCGAGCAGGACGCCATGGAGCGCGCGAAGGAACTGCTCGACGGCGAAGATCCGCGGGTCAGCACCAAGTACGGGCCCGCCGGCGCACTGCCGATCGCCACAGACGACGGCGCGGACGGCTGGCTGTTCTTCGGCGTGGCCGCCCACTGATGCACGCCACGGGGCTGCGCCGTAGCGCAGCCCCGGCCAGTACGCCGCCGATCCTGGATCCCCGAAAGACGATGACCACCGTGCTCGACAAGCACCTGCCGCTTGAGGCGGCCGCCGAGATCATCAGCAGCCTCGGCCTCAACAGCACTCAAACTCGCCGGGCCAATCGCACGATGCAGCGCATCGTCTACCGCGCCTGGACCCGGCGCAGCCGGGCCAAACAGGCCGTGGCATTCGAGGAGTTCGCCGATGCGGTTCCTGAGTGTCACTGGTCGCTGATGTTCGAAGTGTGCGGGCTGGTCCTGCTCGGCCGCGACTCCGAGGCCTGCACGCTGATCACAGCAGCCCGGCATCTGGAAGCCGCGCGCAACGCGGGTGGCGCGGCGTGATCCTCACACCGCGAGAGATCGCCCGCATCGGACCAGGCCATCA
Organism: Streptomyces sp. NPDC021622; assembly: GCF_040640795.1. Classification (NCBI taxonomy): domain Bacteria; kingdom Bacillati; phylum Actinomycetota; class Actinomycetes; order Kitasatosporales; family Streptomycetaceae; genus Streptomyces; species Streptomyces sp. NPDC021622. Next base: position 284,407 of record NZ_JBFACK010000011.1, on the reverse strand, counting down.
CTACGCCGACGAGTTCTACAACGCCGCCGCGACCCGGCGGGCCCGTCGCGCCTTCCGGCAGCGCGACAAACGCCGTACCCGCCAAGAGATCAACGCATATCTCGCCTCCCGAATCGACGGATTGGAGCACCCATGACCACGCATCCCTTACCAGTCGGCACACGAGTGAGCCACATCAACCAGCAGTGGGCCCGCAGCCTGCCGGACGGCACCGCCACGGTCATCGACCGCAAGGGCCCTTGGCCGGACGGCTCGTGGGAGTACCAGGTGCTTGCGGCCTGCGACTTCGCCCGCCGCTCCGGCCCTGACAATCCCGAATCCCGCACCGCGTGGTGGCCGTCCTGGGCCGCCACACCATCACCGACGAAAGAGATATCCGTGAACGACAGCATCCGCAACAGCGAGACCGAGGACGCCGAGCCGGAGATCGTCTCGCTTCACCGGCTCCTCGCCCGGGCCATTGCCGCCGTCGACAACAACGTTCAGGAAGCCTTCGTCGTCTTCGGCTTGCCCAGCCTCTGGTCCCTCACCCGCCCGGAAGTGCGACGGCAAGTGCTGCTCCTGGCCGCCTGGGAAGCCCGCTCCGCGACAGCGGCCGAGCTCGGATCCCCCACGTCCGCAGGCCAGTACGCGTGGGCGTTCACCCAGTACGCGTCCTCGTGGGCCGAGCAGCACCCGGACGGGGACGCGGAAGGGTTCTGCGCCGGCCCGCACTCGGCACGCCATGCCGCGTCTTCCCTCGCCTTCGAGCGCGACGACCTCTTGGTGTCCCTGGAGACGGCGCTGCTCCTGTGCTCCCGTGCAGCGGCCCCGGAGGAGTCGTGAAGCCCGGGGGTTACGTGTGGCTACGCGGTCACGGCAACCAGCCTGTGCGCGACACGCACGGTGAGGCGATCTCATTCCGCATCGCTGCATCCAAAGCCCTGGCTGGCCACAGCACTTGGTATCAGCTGCGCACCGCTCACCGCGCGGCGCAGGACATCTTCGGCGGCTGGCACACCGGTCTGGCCCTCATCCCCATCACCCTGTCTGAACTCGCAGAAGGACCCCGACAGTGACCATCGAGATCATCCATACACGCAGCGACGGAACCCTCATCGAGGGCAGCGCGAAGGGGGATGGCGTCTACGAAATCGTCCGCCATCACGGCTTCCGCTACTTCCCCTCCATCGGTCAGCTCGGTATCCGGCAGTCCCGCGACCGAGCCGCCAAGACCTGGTACATCAACGCGGCCGCGTCCGCGCTGCGCAAGGCCGGCTTCGAGGTCAACGTGCAGATCGACGAGAGTGACCGTCGGAGCTTCGCCGAAGCCGAGGCGGACCGTGTCGAGCGCGCCGAGGGGCGGGCCGAGCGGTTCAGCGGCTACGCCGACAACGCCGCCAGCCGCTCCGAGTCCGCGTACCAGCACGGCCACCAGATCGCCGACGGCATCCCCCTGGGGCAGCCGATTCTGGTCGGCCACCACTCGGAGCGCCGTGCGCGCCGCGACCAGGAGCGCATGGACAACGCGATGCGGACCAGCATCAGCGAAGGCGGCAAGGCTTCCTACTGGTCCGGACGCCAGAAGGCGGCTGAAGGATATGAGCAGTTCCGCAAGGCGCCGAGGCGCACGCTGCGCCGTATCGAGAAGCTGCAGGCCGACCTGCGGCGCGTTCAGAAGTGGCAGCGCGGAGAGTCGGCCGGGGGCTTCCACCGGGACATCACCAACCCCGACACCGTGCAGGAGCTCACGATCCGGCACGAGGAGCTCACCGAGGAGATCGCCTACTGGGAAGCGGTCATCGCCGAGGCCGAGAAGAACGGCTTCAAGGTGTGGTCCAAGACCGACTTCAAGAAGGGCGACTTCGCCCGCCGGGGCAACACCTGGTTCGAAGTCCTGCGCGTCAACGCAAAGTCGCTGACCATCCCGCACATCCACAACGGCATCGGCGGGGGTGTCGTACGCGCCTCGGACAACAAGCTCGACGGCTGGACATGGCTGCTCACCTACGACGAGGTGTTCGGGCGTCGCAGCGCCGAGGAGATAGAAGCCGCACTCGCAGCGTCCACTCCCCCAGTAACCCCCATCTGAGCTGGTCTTTCGCAGTTGACCCTACCCTCATCAATAGTAGAATAGTTATTAGCGAGGGGGTGCTGGACACGTTGTCACCAGCGCCCCCTTCACCACGCCCACAGCCGTCCGTTCGACGCAACACCCGGACGCGGAACGGCACTTCCGAAGAGAGCACTCCATGCCTTACGACACCCAGCTCGTCGCCCCCGACCTGCTCGCACTCGCCGAGCAGACAGCCACCACACTCGGACCAGAATGGGCCGTGACCGGACTGCTCGGCACGGCGATCGTGACCCACCCCTTCGGCCTGCGCTGCAGCCTCCAGACCCGCGATGGCCTGCTCAGCGTCAGCGCGTTCGTCTCCCAGGACAGCGAGCCGCGCCAGCCCGCCAAGCCGTTCACCGCGACCACGCCGCTGCAGAGCGCGAACGGCGTGAAGGTCGCTGAACTGATCCACAGCCAAGTCCTGCCGTACTTCGGGCGCCGGGACGCCCGCGCGGCACTGCGGCTGCTGAGTCTCCCTCTGCGCGACGCCCAGCTGCCCGCCGTGGCGCAAGGAACAGCCGCCCGTTCAGAGCTCGTTCTAGAGGGCGGGGACAGCGCCAACCCGACGCTCTCCATCCATATACGCTCGCCACGTCCCGGCGCCGTGAGCGTGAACGTTCGGATGAATCGACTTACCGCCGAGCGGGCCATCCAGTGCGGGCGCGCGGCACTGACCAGGCCCCCGTCCCACCTCGAAGGCGAAGCAGACCCCTTCCCGCCGGACGTACGCGCAGTGCTCGACGCCCTCCCCGAAATCAACGGCGCACCGCCCCGGGCCGGATTCACGAACCTCTACCCAACACACGGGCCGCTCGAAATCCTCCACGATGCGAACGCTGCCGAACCGAGCGCACCCTTTGCCCTGCGCACCAGCGACACCTCAATCGCCGCCACGTACGCCGTCCTGCGCGCCTACACCACCGCATGATCCGGCCCGAGGAGACCGTGACCGTGATCAGCAAGACACCTCGGGCGGGCACCGTCGACGGAGCGATAGGTGATGAGCTCGGCGCCTACCTTTCTGGGCTGGGGCCCACGCTCCGCAACGTCACCTCCGCCGCCCTCGCTGTCGCCCGCATCGACGAACTCGGCTGGGCTCCGCTCGGCGGGTATCCGGGCAGCGACGTGCTGTGGCCCGTCGCCTGCCTGATGTGCGGCAAGCCCGTCCTGCGCTTCTACAGCCATCTGCGCCGTGCGCGCCCTGCGATGCGCCATCGCGGCTGCGTCCCGCAGGACCAGCACCCGTATCTGCTCAAGGCGCTGTCCGCGTACATGGCAGACAGCTGCCCGTGCCGGCGGGGACACGCCACCACCGTGGACGAGGTGGCACAGGCAATCGACGGCCTACAGCGCGCCGTCCGCAAGGACGACCACGGCCAAGTCATCGCCTACGTGAGGGCTCTCACCGGCCCCTGCCCGGCCACGGCCGCCCGCGCCCAGGCCGTCCGCACCCTCCAGCACACCTCGAAGTAGCCGCTTCAGAACAGGAGTTGCCTCACATGAGCGAGTACGAGCGCGGTGATCGCATTGCCGTCCTCTATCTGTCGAAGTCGAACGGAACGTGCCTGGCCTACAACCGCACCGTCATCGACGTCGAACCGCACGCGGAGCACGGCCAGCGCGTGTGGGTGAACATGCCGCACGACGCCACGGCCGGTAGTCCGCACGACTTCTTCGCCGACGACAGCGAGGGCATCTGGCCTATGGAGGACGAGCCGGCCGAAGACCAGCTGCCCGTACGCCTGGCCGCGAACCTTGACTGGTACATCGCGGCAGCCGCACCCGACTCCAGCCGCCTGACGTGGCCGTCAGGCCGGGGGCACCTGCCGGTACGAGTTCCGTTCACCGACAAGGCCCGCGCCCTGCACGCCCGCATGGCCGGGCACTGCATCCAGCAACTGCGCGCCGTGGACCCGCGCGCCTTCGAGGACTGGGTGGCCCCCCACAGGGCCATGCCGGTGCCCCAGTAAACGTGCCGCCCGAACACCGGTACCAGCCAGAACAGCGCGACCAGCAAGGAGAAGGAACGTACATGCGGGGCCTATGGGAAGTGACGTACACGCACCCGGAGCACACCAGGACGACGTGGAACTATCTGATTCCCGCGTGGGATGCCCGGACGGAAATCGCAGCTCGGGAGCGCGCCCAGGCGAAGCACGACGCGAATGCGGCCCACTTCGGGGCGCGGATACGGGCGGACGACACCTCTGAACTTAAGGTGTTGAACGTGATATTCAAGCCTGCGGTGCTCTCACGCGAGCGGGCTGCGGCCTGGATCGCGCTGCAGCAGAACGGGGCGATCACGGAGCGGGGGTGGCCGCTGTCGTACGAGCGTCAGGAGCGCCGTCGTGACGAGTTCTGGCGCACCGAGGTTTCCGAACTGCACATGAGTCTGCGTGAACGCGTCCACGGTTTCGGGGAGTCGGTCGCCGAGATTCTGCAGGCGCCGAAATCGGCAGCATCGGCTACCTGGGCCATCGAGGCACACACCGACCGCTTCGGGCGGGTGTGGTGGGACAGGGCCCGGGCGGAGATCCACAAGGCGGGCTTGTCCTGGATGTGGCAGACCCCATACGGCATGGCCTGGGTCGATCAGGCCTAACCCCCCTCCTGAGCTGGGCGTTCGCAGTTGACCGCACCCCTTACGATAGTAGAATTAACTATCGAAGGTTGAGAGGGAGAACGAAGTCCCCGCTCGAAGCACCCCGCCCAGCACCGCGACCCGCCCCACCCGGGGCGGGTCGCCTTTTGCCCAACTCCACTCACGGAAGGCGAATTCCGCCGTGACCCAGCAACTCGATCTGTTCGCAGAGATCGCCGCCAACCCCGAGCCGATACCCGCCACCTTCACAGCGCCGCCGAAGCCCGCACACTCCGCACCCCCACCACCGCCGAAGCTGGCACAGCCGGCCGCGCCTTCTGTTTCGCGCGCCCGGCATCCACACCCTGCGCGTGATCCTCATCGGCGCGCCATGGAGATCGGAGAGGCTGTTGCCGAGCGGTGGCACAACCGGCATGGCGGCACGGCCATCGAGGTGCCGGTCGGTGTCGTCGCCGCCCTCACGCTGATCCGAGAGAAGGACCCGAACGGACCGGACCTCAAGGCGCAGATCCTCGCCCAGGACGGCCCACAGATGATCGGGATGCTGCGCGAGATCTGGTCGACACACTGGATGCACCGGCCCGACCTGATCGACCGGGCACGGATTCTCCATGAGTGGCTGAACGGCGACGTCGACGAGTACCGCATGCAGGCGGTGCGCGCCATCGCCGAAACGGCCCTGAAGCGCGGCTTGTTCGGCCTGACCGCGCACGAGGACCCGTTCCTGCGCTCGGCAACGGACGTCCTGTCGCCCGTGATGACGTGCCTGCGCTCCCACGGGGCCCGGCAGGGGCTCGGCGAGTACCACACCCCCGATCCCGTGGCGGAGGCGCTGGCTCACGGCACCATCATCGACATCACCGGTGAGAACTTGCGCACCCTCAAGGGCGGGGAGCACATCCACGACCCTGCGGCCGGCAGCGGGGGCCTCCTGCGTGCGGCCGCACAACGGATGCGCGAGTTCGGCATGGACCCGGCCGATCACCAGTGGTCCATGGTCGACATTGACGAGATCGCCGCCGCCTGCGCTGCCGTCAACGCGATCGTGTTTGGGCTCGGCCCGCGGGTGACCGTGACGTGCGCGAACTCCCTGGCCAATCCGAACGCCGTCGAGGATGCCATGAAGGAGGCGCGCGCCGTCTTCGAGCACCGCGACGAGGTGCTGGGCAAGGCGCGGATCATCGCCGCCCTGCGCCAGGCCGAGCACCTGATGGAGCAGGCCCTCTCGCCTGCGGCGTAGGCCCACCCCCTCACCTGACCTGCATGAACGCAGTTGACCCACCCTCTGGCCATAGTAGAATTAACTTAGAAATTGGGGGGTCACCTCACCGACTACAGACAGAAAGGCCAAGATGCCCGACACCGTTCACGCCCTGCTCGTCGCCACCGACGGCACGATCACCGACCTGCACCTGAGCACCAACGACACCCCCCAGCGCACACAGATCCATCAGGCACTCGGCGACTACGCCGAGGCCCTGCGCTACGTACGCCGCCCGGACGGCTCGCACACCGTCGCCCTCGCCGCCGAAACCAGCGACGGCCAGCCCCCGAACCTGTACGCGGCCATCGCCCTGCACTTCCTCCTCGGCGAGAGCCTGATCGCCGGCATTCAGGGCCCCGTGATCTTCGCGGGCTTCAACCGGCAAGACGCGCTCACCAGCCTGACCGAGGATGCCGTGCGCACCATCCGCACCGCCTCCGTCATCCCCGCCGTCCGCTGAATCCCCGCCCGGCAGCCCTCAACCCTCCGCTATCCGCACGCCTCTTGGAACGAGAGCACTCTCTTGAACAGCACGATCACCGCCGAACCCGACGCCGCAGACCTCACCGGCCCCGAGGCGGCGGGCACCGAAGCACCGGAGCCCGCCACTCTCAGCGAGGTCGACCTCTACCTGCTGGGCAAGCCCATCGTCGAGGCCCTCGCCGACGGATGGAGCGAGGACCTTGAGGACAGCCCGGCAGGCTTCGCGGACAGGTCGATCCGCCTCATCCACCCCGACGGCCGGTCCATCGGCATCCGGCACCTGTGGCAGGGCCGGGCCGTGCAGACCTTCGCCGTCGGCGGCCCCGCCCTCGAGCAGACGGCAGGCTCCGACGGTGTGGCCTGTGAGATCACGCGGCTGCCCAAGGGGGTGCGGTACAGCACCGGGGTTCGCTTCGCCACGGCCTCGCCGCTGGACGAGATCCTCACCGCGATCCGCACCGTGCTGCTGCCCGCCTTCGACGGGACTCGGCTGCGCCTGCGCGCCAACGGCACGCTGATCCCTCCCGCAGCCCAGCCCACGGCCGAGGACAGCACCGACACCACGGACAGCCCCGCCACGAAGGCCAAGGCCAAGCCGAAGAGCACAGCACGCCGCTCCACCTCGGCCAAGCGCAGCACCGCAGCAGCCGCCTGAGCCCGGCCCCCGCACAACACCTGGCGGGCGCACTCCGTCTCGCGCCCGCCCCCTCACTCGAAGGATCGCCGCCATGAGCACCACCACCGCCGACGCACGCCCGCAAGCCGTCGAGGGATTCGCCGGCCGCTTCATCTGGGTCGATCCCCACGACCTTGTTGTCGACCCGTACAACCACCGCAAGAATCGCGCCGACCAGGACGGTGAGGACACCACCCAGCCTGATCCTGAACTCCAGGCCAGCATCGACGAACTCGGTGTCCTCACCCCGCTCGTGCTGCGCCCGCAGGAAGGCGAGGGTGCAGGGAAGCTCGGGATCATCTTCGGGCAGCGCCGCAACAACGCGGCCCTGGCCGCCGCGAAGAAGGCCAAGGCGAAGAAGAAGCCCTACCGGCTCGTTCCCGCGATCGTCCGCGATGACCTTGCCGGGGTCGACGATGCGGCATTGACGGTGTCGTTCATCGAGAACAAGCACCGCCGCCAGGCCACCGTCCGCGACGACATCGAAGCCGCCCGGCAGCTCTCCCTCATGAACATCCCCAAGGCCCGCAGGATGCGCAACGCGCGGGCCATGGGCTTCAAGCCCGCCGAGCTCGGCGCCGCCAGCAAGGCCGCCCAACTGTCCGACGCGTCGCTCGCCGAGGCGATCGAGGAAGACTTCAACCTCGTCGAACTGGCCGAGTTCCAGGAAGTCGAAAGCGTCGAGGACGCCCTGTGGACCCTCAAGCGGGCCAAGAGCCGTGACCAGCGCGAGAACAACACCAAGCGCGGCCACTGGAAGCACGCCCTGGCCGACCTGCGCGCCGAGAAGGAACTCACCGACAAGTGCGCCCAGCAGGCCACCGAGCTGACCGCCGCGGAAGTCACGGTCGTCGACTGGCGTTGGAACTGGTCCGACACCAGCACGAGGCCGCTCACTGACCTCCTCACCGAGGACGGCGCCCCGCAGACCTCGCAGACCCACCACCCCTGCCCCGGTCACGCGGCGTGCGTCGCCCCGAACGACGCCGAGGTCATCTGGCTGTGCACCGCCTGGCACCGCCACGGCCACCCACTCACCACCGAAGCCGCCAAGAAGGACACCGCGCAGGCAGGCCCGGACAAAGAGGCGGCCAAAGCGGAGCGGCGCCTGGTCATCGCGAACAACAAGGCATGGAGGCAGGCCCGCGAGGTCCGCGCGGACTTCATCAAGGACCTGTGCCAGCAGCCCGAGGCCAGCATCCGCGTATGGCCGCTGATCCTCTCCATGATCACCGGCACCAGCTACGCGTACGAGAACTACATCAGCCGTAAGCGGACCGACCTGACCGCACGCTTCCTCGGCGTCGAGGACCCCAACGAGGGCCGCAGCCAGTGGAGTCGGGTGGGCGACCCGTTCGGCCCGGTCATCGCGCGCACCAGCCCGGCGCGCTCCTGGAGGATCCTGCTCGCCCATGTCGCTGGCGCCTACGAACTGGAGCACATGGACGACGCCGCCTGGCGCAACCACATCAATGAGCAGACCGTCGCGTGGCTGACGTTCCTTCAAGCGGAGGGCTATGCGCTGAGCACCGTCGAAGCGGAGACCGTGGCCAAGGGCCACGCTCAGCAGGAGGAAGAGAAGGCGGGCGCAGGCGAGAACGACGAGCCGGAGCCGAACGAGGACACCGAAGACGGCCAGGAGGACGAGCCGCTGACAGCCGCAGCCTGACCTCCTCCGGCGGGAGGCCCCACTGCGGGCCTCCCGCCGGCCTCCAGCCCTCACCCCCTCCCGGCTCGAAAGAACTCCTTCATGCGCACTGCTCGCTCCGCGCTCGACTACGCCCGCACCCTTGCTGCCCTACTGGGACCTGACTGGACAGCAGACAGCTGCGGGCACAGCGACCTCGCCCTCCTCAACGGCCCCGTCATGTCACTGGAAGTTGCCTCCCCGACGCCTGGACACGCGTCCGGCACCGTCAAGGTCTCCCTATCGCTGAAGCACGCCGTCGTCTGGCCCCGCCGCAGCGACCACCGCCACGAAGTGACTGGAACGATCGGTGACCCGCAGGCCGTCGCCGACGCCATCCTCACCACCGGCTTGCCCGCGTGGACCAGGCTCCTCGCCGACCTCAGCGTGCGGACCGACCGGACGCTCTGCGAACTCAAGGCATTTCATGACCATGGCCGAGCAACTGGCCGGCCCAGAGGCGCAGGTGACCTACGGGTCCGTGCCCGGCGTCGCAGATCTGCGCTGGCCCGGCGGCAGGGCCACCATCCACGCCATCGACGAAGGCGGCATCCGCATCGCCCACCTCGACCTGTCCGACCTGAGCGCCAGCACCTTCGTGAACCTGCTCCGCATCACTGCGACCGGCACCGCAGTCTTCACCCCCTCTGCCGGCACCACCGCTTCCTGAACGGCACAAGACACCCCATGAAGATCAACCGCCGCAAGGCCACCTGGTATCCGAAAGTCTCCAAGCATCTCTCGCAGGCCGTCACCACCAGCGGCGCCTGGACCGAACGCGCCGAAGGGGACGACGTGATCCCCACCGAGTTCGCCCAGCGCAATCCGCATATCGTCGACTCCCTGCCCGACGAGCAGGAGTATGTGCGCTACCTCCGTCTGCACACCGTCCACGACGGCCGCGAACTGATCACCGAAATGACGCCCGGCTACGCCGAGGACCTCGGATACGCGCTCATCGACAAGGGCGCGCGGACCAGGGTGACCAACTACGCGCAGCAGGACGGCTTCACCACCGACCGAGAGCCGTGGGAGGCGGCGGTCGCCTCGCACAAGAGGGCACAGACAGCTGCCGTCGACCGGGCGGTGGAACTGATCCAGATGGTGTGGCCCGCGCTGCAGGCCCGCTACGGGAGCATCCTCAGCTTCGACAGTGAGGTGCTCGGCCGCTGGTACATCGTGGTCGACAACGAGGGGGCGACCGCGAGAGTCGAAGCCGCACACGTGCCGGGCCGCGCGTGGGGCACGTTCGTCGAGGCAGCCGTGGACCGCAGCTGGTTCCAGAAGGGACGCTTTCGTGGCGCGGAGGACTGGGTGCGTGCAAGGCCGGGCCGCTACGAGGCGCAGTCACACCGAGCCCAGTACGGCGACCGACTCCATGTCGGTGCTGACGGTGAGGCCGTCGAGCTGGTTCTCTACAGCGCCGAGATACGCAAACTCGCCCGCGGACTCGCTCTGATGCTCGCCACCATCGAACGTCACTCCGGTAGCACGAGGCCCTGAGTAGACACCTCCATACCCGTCCTGAGCTGGGCAAATGACTTTGACGCCCCCTTCATGCATAGTAGAATTAACTCAGACGAGGGGAGTCATCGAACAAAGGACCCACATGAGCACCACACCCAACGGCTTCATCGTCACCGTCGAACAGACCCCGACCATCCCCCCACCGCCCTGAAAGAAGGCGACACCTTCGCCCTCGTCGGCAACAACAGCCCCCTGACCATCCTCGCGAAGCGGCGTCACCTTCAGCCGCTATGGCTCCTCGACCTCGAAGGCCACGCCTCGCCAATCACCCTTCGCGACGACGAGCCGATACGCCCCCTGCAGATGCTGCGCGCATTCGACCTCGCCTGCCAGCTCTGCACCCGCACGCGCCGACGCGTCCTCGACCTTCCCGTTCACGGCATCCCGCAGGCCTGGGTCTGCGACCAGCACTAACCGCACGACGACCCGTCAGCCAACTCCCCTCGCATCAAGGACCCACGACCATGCCCGCCAGCGACCGCACCATACGCGTCGGCACCATCGACATCACCGTTCGCACCAGCAACAGAATCACGCTGTCCGTCACTGTCACCAAGAGCGGCAACATCATCGTCTACGGCCCGCACGCCACCACCGACACAGACGCCACCGCACTCGTCGAACGACGCCGTTCATGGATCTACCGGCAGCTCACGCACCTCGCCGAGACCACACCCAACAACCCCCTCAAGGAACTCGCCGTCGGCGCAGGATTCGACGTTCTCGGACAACCGCACCGCCTGCGAATAGTCCCCGACGACACCCAGGGCGAGCCGCTCACTCAGCAGCCGAGCACCCCATCCGGCAGCTGGCTCCACCTACGACGCAGCACAATGCTCAAGGTGGACGAAGCTCGACAAAGCATCATCAATCTCTACGCCGAAACCGGTCGCGAATGGCTGAAAAACGATCATTCGCAAACCATCACACACGGATCAAATACCCGCCTACCGGTCACCTTCTCCACCCGCATGCGCACCAACTGGACCCGCAACCACCCAACCCGCGGACTCGCCCTTCACTGGGCCACAGCCCAACTCCCGCCCACACTCCTTCACGAGCTCATCCACCGCGCCCTGGGCCTCCACACCGTCGCCAGCAGCCGCGACCTCAACGATGCCCTCCGCACGCTCTGGCTCGGCCGACTCACCACCCCCACCACCCTCGACCCGCGAATCCACCTCAACCCGGCACCCACAGACCGCTGCCCGGATTGCTCCACCCCGCCGGGCACCCTGCACGCCGACCGATGCGACATCGCACGCTGCGCCATCACGGGCCTCCAACGCACCCACTGCCACCCGGGCAACACCTGCAACACCGTCTGGACCGGCCACATACCCGGCGAACCCGAATGCACCGAGTACGGCTTCTACTGCCGCCCCACCCCCGACGGCTACGAACCGTGCAACGCCGACGACCCAGGCGCCATGCACGACTTCAACCGGCTCTACCGCGAATGCCACTGGGCCCCCTCAACCCAGCGCATGACGCTGCTGCCCTGACCACCCACCCCGAGACAAGGACAAACGCCCACAGTGACAACGACAACCCCGCGCACGACAGCGATGCGACCGGGCCTCTCCGACAACATGCGGGCGGTGTGGCAGATCACCTACTACGAGGCGGCCGAGGACGGCATCAACCGAAAGCCGAACGGCCGCTGCTGGACAACCGAGATCGAAGCGCACCCCCTCACCTCCAACCGCACGATCGGCCACCAGGTCTGGCTCTACATCAACCAACAACGCCCGGACATACCCGAGGTAGACGTAACCAGCGGACAGATCCAACTCCAGGGCTACGCCGCCGGCGAACCCGGCGAGGACGGGAAGCTCCCCGTCGTACACGGCGTGCGCTGCACCGCGTGCGGCTCAGACCAGGTGGCGTTCACCACGAGAGCCTGGGCCACCTGCCGGACCTGCGGCAATGGGCAGACGCAGGGCGAAGCGATGCTGTGCTCCGAGCACTGCGAGGACTGCTACGGCGCGACACTCACAACGGACTGACGCGATGGCCAGGGCCGAAACTGTGGGGGATCCCCACCATCCGGTGTCCGCGCGACAGATCGCATGAGGTCCGGCGACAGAGCTCTTTCCCCTCAATGCCGGAACCTCCTGGGAGGGCAAACCTCACTCCGCGATAGCGGTGGCATCGCCAGTCAGCACTTGTCGAGCCACGTTGATGAAATTCGCGCGGGCCGTGAAGACCTCATTCATCTTGTCCGAGACCAGGTCCAGCTCAACCTGCTCCACCCGGCGCAGCATCAGTTGCTGACTGACACGCTGCACAGCCAAGCAGAAGCTGGAGATCGCGTCATCAATCGCTACAGCACACGCGATCACCGCACCCGGCGACAGCATCAAGATCCGGTTCAAAGGCTGCCGGGCGGCATCGTACAAACGCCAGGCCTCATCCATCGAGACAGGCTGACCTCGCCCAATCTCGATCTCCTGGCGCACAAGACGAGCATGGAGATCATCTGCTTGCTCTCGGCACTGATGAACAGCCTCCGTCGCCCGCTCGCATGCGCCAAGAAAGTCAACGTACGCCTGCTCACGCTGGCCGCGAACCCACTGCTCATGCTCCACAGCAGCCTGATAACGTACCTGCCGCCGGCCAGCCTTGTAGGCAATAGCAGCGCCCAGCAGCGTAACGCTCGCAGCAAGGCCTGCGGCGTAGATCGTTGCCTGCCCCCCGTCCATCCCTCAATGATCCCGAACATCCGTCCTCGAGGAGGGGCTTCTCTCGAAGTGACAGCAGGGCCCTGGAGTCTCTCGGCCTCAACAGGACAGCAGCCGCGAACCCTAAGCGGCAGTCCTTCATTCCCTGAGCCGCCCGTCACCTGCGGCTTTGACCAGCCGTCGCCACCTGCGAAGACATACCTGTCCGATGGGTACGCGGTGGGACAGGGTGGGGACACGGCGTCAGACAGGTCTACCGCGCCCCGGAGATGGCTGGCAGCCAGCAACTGAGTCGGCCCGGTGGCTAAGCGCACCCGGTGAAGTCCGCTGTTGAACCGGAAGCGAATCCTGCTGTGCGACGCAGGCGAGTTGGGGCCGAAGAATCTTGAGCGCGTAGGTTGGCGGCATGGTTGAGGGGGCGAACGCCGCAGCACCGGTCATGCCGTCGGAGCAGCGATCGAGGGGGCGGCATGCCGCCCGTCGGAAGAAGGACAAGGGTGGGTTGGCCCGTTCGTCCTTGCTGATGGCGCTTGGCACGGTGGTGTCGCGGGCGACGGGGCTGATACGTCAGGTCTTGCAGGCCGCAGCACTGGGAACGGGCCTGCTGGCCAGTACGTACAACACGGCGAACACGGTGCCGACGAGCCTGTACACACTGCTGATCGGCGGTGCGCTCAACGCCGTGCTGGTGCCGCAACTGGTGCGGGCCCGGACGACGCAGGCCGATGGAGGGCGTGCCTACGAGCAGCGTCTGGTGACGCTCGTCGTGTGCGTGCTGGGTGTGGGGACGGCTCTGGCGGTCTGGGCGGCGCCGCAGATCGTGGGCCTTTATATGCGGGACACGCCGGACAGTCACGAGGCATTCGAGCTGACGGTGACGTTCGCTCGGTTCCTGCTGCCGCAGATCTTCTTCTACGGCCTGTTCAGCATCTACGGACAAGTGCTGAACGCTCGGGAGAAGTTCGGCGCGATGATGTGGACGCCGGTGCTGAACAATGTCGTGCTGGTCGGCATGTTCGCCGCCTATCTGGGACTGATGACGGTCCCTGACGGAGTGGAGGACATTACTGCCGGCCAGGTCCGACTGCTGGGGATCGGCACGACGGCAGGCATCGCCCTGCAGGCGGTTGCGCTCATCCCCTTCGCGCGGGCGGCGGGCTTCCGTTTCCGGCCGCGGTTCGACTGGCGAGGTACCGGACTGGGCAAGAGCGCCCACGCGGCGAAGTGGACGCTGCTGTTCGTCCTGGCCAACCAAGTCGCCCTGACGGTGGTGACCAATTACGCCAATGCGGCCGACCAGGAACTGCCCCAGGCAGGCGCGGGCTACTCGGCCTACACCTACGCACAGACCATCTGGCTGCTGCCGCAGTCGATCGTGACCGTTTCCCTGGTGACGGCGCTGCTGCCGCGTATGAGCCGGGCCGCAGCTGAAGGCCGCACCCTGGACCTGCGCACGGACCTCTCCCGTGCGCTGCGCATCAGCGGCGTCGTCATCGTCCCCGCCGCCTTCCTCTTCCTCGCTCTGGGGCCGCAGATCTCCACGCTGCTGTTCGCCCACGGAGCAGCGGATGCCGACTCGGCCCGCCCGCTGGGTTACATGCTGCAGGCGTTCGGGCTGGGACTCATCCCGTTCTCCGCCCAGTACCTACTGCTGCGTGGCTTCTACGCCTTCGAGGACACACGCACTCCGTTCCTCATGGCTGCCTGGATCGCCGGGGTGAACATCACCCTGGCCACGGCCTGCCATCAGCTGCTGCCGGCACGCTGGGCCGTGGTTGGCATGGCCGGGGCCTACACGCTCTCCTACCTGGCCGGCCTCGCACTCACGGGCTTCTTGCTGCGCAGGAGACTCGGTGGCCGCATCGACGTTGACGGAGGGCTGCGCCGCACCTACGTGAAGCTGCTGTGCGCCGCGGGTCCGGCCGCAGGGCTGGGTTGGGGCGCCGCGCATGCGTGCGCCAGGTTGGGAACCGGGACCTGGCCCACCGCGGCCGCGCTGGCCATGGGAGTGCTCACGACCGGGCTCGCGTACGTCCTTCTCGCTCGCCTGATGAAGATCAGCGAGCTGCGTCGCCTGCCCGGGATGCGCTGAGCGGACCCGGTGAATTCCGCTGCTGATCCGGTAAGGCTGCGGCTTGTCACGAACCACGAAGCCGCCGGGCAAAGGTTCAGCAATCGACTTCCTGTCGTCTGCTTAGCCTAGCGCGGAGGACTGGTCGCGCCGAACACAGTCTGTTCGCTCTCCACGGTCGGACTGAGGCCTGCCGGGCACCCTCAGCGGGCGGCCACCACGCGCGCCCGATACCCGAGTTCGTTGTCCGACTCCCAGGTCGCGGTGAAGTCCGTCCACGCACTGCTCTGCTCACCGGTGGCCGGCACACCGAGTCGGTCGACCACGATCTGGGGCGCGTTGGCCTCTCGGAACACGCACTGTGTGGCGGCGAGCGCCTCAGACCTGGTGACGGCGTTTCCCATGGGCGCGGGAGTGAGGACACGGAGCGTCTTGCCGTCAGCCGACAGCTCGTAGAACTGGTCCGCGGTCAGCTTGTCGGTGAAGGTCTTGAGCGAGTCGGCGGTCTCAGCGACGCAAGTGTCCCCGATCTGCGCCAGATCGACCGGCCCATCCGAGGCCGGTCCGTCACCGTTTGCCGACGTACCGGAATCACACCCTGCCAGCACCGCGGCGAGCAGCAGGACGAGTGCGACGCTCCGGAAAGTCGGCATAGCGGCAATCCTGCCCGGTTCAGCACCCGGACGTGAGCAATGCGATGAAGCCCTCGCTCTTGCGGGGATCCAAACCGGGGCGGCTCGGGCCTTCGGACCGGTCATCACGGGCACGAGCCCGAAGGCACCTCGCCCGCACCGTGAGGGGCCGACGACTCACCCGTTGAAGATCGGTCTCGTACTCGTACTTGATGCCCAACTCGGTGAAGAACCACGGCCCATCGGGCCTCGGTGCGTGAACGGAAGTGGTACCCGTCGTGGCGAGTCTGGATGACCTTCACCTCTGGCTGCCGTGCAGATCGTTTCTGCGGTGAAAGCGGCCCCCCGACCGGGTGAGTTGGGGCTCCAGGGCCTGTCCCTGTCCGCCTGGGCTTCGCTACAACCCATAGCGTGATCAAGAACCTGCTGCAGCGCGGCCTGCCCGCCCTCGCCCTCGCCGCCCTGCCCCTGCTCACCACCTCTCCCGCCGCACACGCGACCAGCGCCCAGCCAGCCACACCCCGCGCGTTCGGCACCGCCGGAGCCCCGGGCGTACGCGCGCCGTTGCCGTTGTCCGAGGCGATCGACCAGATCCCGGTCGCCGATGAGCAGCGCGACGGCTACACGCGGAATCTGTACAGGCACTGGAACCGCGGACTGAACCCCACCGACGGCTGTAACACCCGCAAGGAGGTCATCCTCTCCGAGGCGATCGAGGCCCCGCACGTCGCTCCGGGCTGCAAGCTGTCGGGCGGATCGTGGCTGAGTCCCTACGACGACGTCACCGTGACAGATGCCGCGGGTCTCGATGTAGACCATTTCGTGCCTCTGGCCGAAGTCCACGACTCGGGTGGCTACGCGTGGGACGCGGCCCGGCGTGAGGCGTACGCGAACGACCAGGCATCCCCGGTGACGCTGATCGCGGTCACCGCGAAATCGAATCGCTCCAAAGGGGACAAGGACCCCGCGCAGTGGCTGCCCCCGGCCCGCGGTTACCACTGCGAGTACGCCGCCCACTGGGCCGCGACCAAACTCCGCTGGAACCTCGCCACCGATGACGCCGAGCGCCAGGCCCTGCAAAGGGTCGCGAAGAAGTGCCCGGACACCTCTGTCATCTACGAACCCGCGTCCTGACGGAACACAGCCCACCAGACCACCGAAGGAAGGACACAGACATGGCAATCGGCGACCCAGTGCGCACCGACGTGTTCAGCATCGAGATGGGCACGTACCGGGTGGCGACATACGCGTCCGCCTCCGGACTCAACCTGGCAACCGACGTCATGGAGACCGGGCAGGCAGCTCCGAACGGGAACCTCTTGCCCGAGATCACCTTCGAACGCCCGACGCCGACGCCAAACCCGACGACGCGCAGGCGAACATGACGATCACCATGTCCGACAGCCAGGGACGGGCTATCCGGCGCTTCCATCTCACCAACGCCTGGGCCAGCAAGTGGGAGGGCTCCTCCCCCGACAGCTCTGACGTGGATCCCGCGCTGGAGAGGGTGACCATCGCGTACGAGGACCTGACGGTCGAGTGACCACCCAGCTGATCGGCATCCCGAATCCCTAACCACCGCACCAGCCACAGGCTGGCCTCGGGCTGAGTGGACGGCACCGCTCGGCCCGAGATGGGGGCGCCTGGAAGCCGTTTCCCAGGACATCCGACACCTGTCACGTCGACGGCCAGGAATACGGCACGGTTCGAATGACGCTCCCCGCCAGCTGCGAGTGGGCGAACGAGGGCGCAGCCTGTCTGCGGATTCGCCGGTCGTCGGTGCTCAGGGTCCGGCATCGTGGGATCGGGTAGGTCACTCACGGAGCGGAGAAGCCATGGAGTGGAAGACCGAGGAGTTCGGGGCGTCTCATGAGGGCTGGGTGGGCGCAGTCCTGGACGACGGCAGCGAGCCGAAGGAGGCGGTGCTCGATGCCGGTAGTGGCGCCAACTTCCATAGGACGCGTGAGTGGTGGGCGTACAGCGGGAAGCTGAACCGGCTGCGTGCCACCGTGGCGCGAGGAGCGTGCTCGTGTGGCTGGCGTGGTGAAGAGCAGTACCCAACCGATTGGGACGAAGTTGACGCCTTCACCGACGAGTTCCCCATGAGGGAGCCGTACGACGAGTGGCGGCAGCACATTCGGGACGTCGAGGCGCAGACGATTCCGCTGCCGCCGGAGCTTGAGGAGCTGCTGGGGCGGGTGGAAGAGCAGTTGTAGGCCCTTGTCGAGGACGCGCCGCTAGCCGCGCTGAAGGCTGTTGCGGCCTTGGAGCGTACGACCAAGCCCATCAGCCATCGTGCCGCTGAGTACGCCGCGGCAGACGACCTCTCGATGGAATCGATCAGCCAGGCTCTCGGCCTATCGCAGGAGGATGCCCGGTCGCGTCTTCTCCGCTACAGCCTCATGCGCTGACTGGTTCTAGCGGTACGGCTGGTGTTCTGGCACGGCGATGCTACCGAGGGAAGAGGCCACCACCAGCACTTGTGGCGTGACTTGCTCTGCCCGAGCTCGGGAGCAGTTCAGTCCCGTTTGGACGGGGGTAGCAGACTCGGCGTCGTGGTTGAGCGAGTTGAGCGCGTGTGGACATGGCGGCGGTAGTTGAGGCCCGGGCAGGACTCAACGAGGAGCAGAGGCGCATCCGCCGGGAGGCCGGCGAGCGTCGCGCCCAGTTACAGGATGCCGCGAACCCAGTGCGATGGCTATCCGAATTGTCTTCGCAGGCCAACGCGCCGCCCCGTGACTTCGGTTCAGCAGAGGCGCCACCTCGCCTGTTCAGGGGGACGCGGGGGACAGCAGGGGGACAGCAGGTCAGGGAAACATCGGGACGAGGGGGGAAATCCAGGGACCAACAAGCAATTCGGGAGACTGGACCATCCGGCCGCCCCCACCCTGCGGGCTGCTCCAGTCAGGCCCTAGCCTGACCGCGTGACTGCCTTCACCGATGATCCCCGCGTGCCCGAAACTCCTGGCCACGGCGTCCCCTTCGCGACCTGTGAGTGCGCGGCGCACGAGGTCGGCACGGTCCGTACGGAGTACGCGCCCGCCCATGACGGCGACCCCGACCCCGGCGAGATCGTGTGGACATGGGTCCCCTACGAGGAGAACGACGGACGCGGCAAGGACCGCCCCGTCCTCGTCGTCGCCCGCGAGGACCGCGGCACGCTGCTCGCCGTGCAGCTCTCAAGCAAGCGGCACGACGGCGACCGCGAATGGGTGCCGATCGGCAGCGGGCCGTGGGACCGTACGGGCCGCGACTCCTGGGTCGACATCGACCGGGTGTTGCGGGTGCACGAGAAGGGCATGCGGCGCGAGGCGTGCGCCATCGACCGGATGCGGTTCAACCTGGTCGTGCGGCGGCTCCAGGAGCGGTACGGCTGGCGCTGAGCCGCGACGGTCAGCGCTGAACCACTCGCTACGGCCGGCGCTTGAGCCGCTATTGCCGGCGCTGAGCCGCCATGTCCGCGAACGCCCGCTCGAAGGCGGACCGCGTCACCGCGCCGCGCGTGCGGTCGAGCACGCCGAAGACGATGTGCTCGAAGGCCCCGTGGAACCGGCCGCCCTCGTCGAGCCGGCCGCGGAAGGCCTCCGCCACGTCCACCGGGTCGTTCTGGAAGACCCCGCAGCCCCACGCGCCGAGCACAAGCCGCCGATAGCCGCAGGCCAGCGCGGTCTCCAGGACCCGCTCGGCGCGGCCGAGCAAGGCGTCGGACAGCTGCCCCGCGCGCTCCGGCGTCTGCCGTCTGACGACTCCCGCGTTCGGCGCCGCCGACGTCAGGAAGCCCACGGTGTACGCCTCGTCGAGCAGCCGCCCGCGGTCGTCGCGGAAGACCGGGACGGCCGGGGAGTGGATGACGCGGTCGCTGTAGAACGGATCGCGGTGGGCCCGGTGGTGGTCGTAGAACTCCCGGGCCGACCGCACGCACGTGTACAGCGCGGAGGCGCGGCACAGCGCCTCCTCCTGGGCCTGGGCCCCGTTCAGATAGCCGCCGCCGGGATTGCGCGCGGAGGAGAAGTTCAGGACGGCCACCGGGGTGTCCTCCCTGGTGGCAAGCCTGTGCGCCGCCTCCAAGCTGCTCTCCGCGGTGACCTCGATTACCGTGGAGGTCGGCTCGGGCAGCGTCACGCGCACGGCGGCGGGTCCGAACATCCGCGTGCCGGAGCGCGCGGCGTCCACCGCATGCGCGATCACCACGTCGCGGCCACCGGCAGAGACATACCGGCCCGCCGCGACGATCTCCTCGGTCTGCTGCGCAATCCCGCGCAGGCGGGCACTCATACCCGCTCCCCCGTCCTGTCCCCCGACTCGTACATGAACGCATGGTGAGCGGTTCGCATCGTCCGCCGCAACAGAATTCCCTGGCGTCGACTCGACCCCAGGGGCACTCTTGTGCGAATGGCCGACAAGGTCTTGGGTGGGACGGAGCGTTCCGGCTCAAGACCAACTCGGTCCACCCCACATCGAGTTGACCGGGGTGGTCCGCAACCGCCGGACCAGGCGGAACCGTGAACAGGAGGACCCCTGCATGCCCGAGGGAGACTGTACGACCTACCGCGCGAAGTACGGCACCGCGGTATCCGAAGTCGAGGCGGAGGCGCTGGTCAGCGGCATCTGCTTCAAGACCGGACCACCTCGCGCCACCGGTGTCGAACTGGAATGGCTGATCCACGAGCCGCACCGGCTCCGAATGCCCGTGTCCACCGTCCGCCTCGAAGCGGCCTACGCCGCACTGCGGGCCCTGCCCCTGCACTCCCTGATCACCGTCGAACCGGGCGGCCAGCTAGAGCTCAGCTCGCTCCCCGCCGCCTCGCTCATGGAGTGCGTATCGGCCGTGTCGGCCGATCTGTCCGTCGTACGCGACCGACTGGAATCCCTGAACCTGACCCTCACCGGCATCGGTGCCGATCCATGGCGCCCGCCGAACCGCATCCTGCACCGTCCGCGCTATGACGCCATGGAGTCCTATCTCGACCGCGCGGGCCCCGCGGGGCGGCGCATGATGTGCTCCACCGCGTCCGTGCAGATCTGCCTGGACGCGGGGCACGAGGAGCCGGGACCGCTCGGCTACGGGCGGCGCTGGCGGCTCGCGCATCTCCTTGGCGCCGTACTGGTCGCCGCGTTCGCCAACTCGCCGCTCCAGGACGGCCGTGCCACCGGCTGGCGGTCCACCCGGCAGGCGGTGTGGGCCGCCATCGACCCGGGGACGTCCGCCGCGCCGCCGATGGACGCGGAGCCGCGGGCGGCCTGGACACGGCACGCCCTGGACGCGCCGGTGATGTTCGTCAGGGCGGAGGAGGGCGACGACGACTGGGCCGTCCCGGAAGGGCTGACCTTCCGCGCCTGGGCGCGTTCTGGCGCACCGCGCCCGCCCACGCGCGAGGACCTCGACTACCACCTGACCACCCTCTTCCCGCCCGTACGCCCGCGCGGCCACCTGGAGCTGCGGATGGTCGACGCCCAGCCGGGCGATGACGGATGGATCGTGCCGCTCGCCGTGACGAGCGCGCTGTTCGACGATCCGCAGGCCGCCGAGACCGCGTACCGCACGGTCAAGCCGCTGGCCGAGCGCGCGTGCCCGCCCGGCGCCCCCGCGGCGCCGCGCAGCCCGCTGTATCTGGACGCCGCCCGGCACGGGCTCGCCGATCCCGAGCTGCGCGAGGCAGCGGCGGCCTGTTTCGCCGCCGCCGTCGACGCGCTGCCCCGGATGGGCGCGAGCACGACCGTGCGGGACGCGGTGGCCGCGTACGCCGAGCGTTATGTCGCCCGGGGCCGCTGCCCGGCCGACGACGTGCTCGACCGGCACCGTGCGCGGGCGCACGACCGCGACCACGAGCCCGTTACCGAGAACGAGCACGAGAAGGGCAGCCTCCGATGACCGGAACCGTCAGCGACCCCGATTCCCTTCGGGAGCGCGCCCTGGCGGCGCTGCTCGCCGCCAGGGACCGCACCTCGCTCCTGACCACGTGTGTCGAGGACCCCGAACTGACCGCGCAGCACTCGCCGTTGATGTCGCCGCTGGTCTGGGACCTCGCGCACATCGGCAACCAGGAGGAGCTGTGGCTGCTGCGGGCGGTGGCCGGCCGTGACGCCATGCGGCCGGAGATCGACGGCCTGTACGACGCCTTCGAGCATCCCCGCGCCGAACGGCCGACCCTGCCGCTGCTCGCCCCCGCCGAGGCTCGCCGGTACGCGGCCGAGGTGCGCGGGCGCGCCCTCGACGTCCTGGAGAGCACGCCGTTCCGCGGCTCTCCGCTGACCGACGCGGGCTTCGCGTTCGGCATGATCGCGCAGCATGAACAGCAGCACGACGAGACGATGCTGATCACCCATCAGCTGCGCTCGGGGCCGACGGCGCTCACCGCTCCCGACCCCGCTCCCGCGCCGCCGTTCACCGGACCGTCCGAAGTCCTCGTCCCCGGCGGCCCGTTCACGATGGGCACGTCCACCGAACCGTGGGCGCTGGACAACGAACGTCCGGCGCACCACCGCCTCGTCCCGCCGTTCTTCATCGACACGACGCCGGTGACCAACGCCGAGTTCCAGCGCTTCATCGCCGACGGCGGCTACACGGACGAGCGCTGGTGGGCCCCCGCGGGCTGGGACATGGTCCGGGGCAACAAGCTCTCGGCGCCGCTGTTCTGGCGTCGCGACGCGGGGCAGTGGCTGCGCCGCCACTTCGGGACGGTGGAGGCCGTGCCGCCCGACGAGCCGGTCCTGCACGTCAGTTGGTACGAGGCGGACGCGTACGCCCGCTGGGCGGGCCGGCGGCTGCCCAGCGAGGTGGAGTGGGAGAAGGCCGCCCGGCACGACCCGGCGTCAGGGCGGTCCATGCGCTACCCGTGGGGCGACGCGGACCCCACACCCGAGCGCGCCAACCTGGGCCAGCGCCATCTGCGGCCGGCCCCGGCGGGCAGCTATCCGGCCGGTGAATCGCCGCTCGGCATACGCCAGTTGATCGGCGACGTGTGGGAGTGGACGTCGAGCGACTTCCTGCCCTACCCGGGCTTCGCCGCCTTCCCCTATCGCGAGTACTCGGACGTGTTCTTCGGCGGTGACTACAAGGTACTGCGGGGCGGTGCGTTCTCCGTGGACGAGGTGGCCTGCCGGGGCACGTTCCGCAACTGGGACCATCCGGTGCGGCGGCAGATCTTCTCCGGGTTCCGTACGGCACGTGACGCGGGTCCGGCGGGGACCGGGCCCGGCGGCCCGGCGGAGGCCGTCTGATGTGCCGTCATCTCGCCTACCTGGGGCCCCAGGAGCCGCTCGGCAAGCTCCTGGTGGAGCCCGAGTACAGCCTGTTCCGTCAGTCGTGGGCGCCCCGGCAGCAGCGCTACGGCACGGTCAACGCCGATGGATTCGGGGTTGGTTGGTACGCGGAAGGCGATCCCGAGCCCGCCCGCTATCGCCGCGCCGGGCCGATCTGGGGCGACCGGTCCTTCGCGGACCTGGCCCGGGTCGTACGGTCCGGCGCCCTGCTCGCCGCGGTGCGGGACGCGACCGTGGCGGGCGCCGACGGGGAAGCGGCGGCGGCGCCGTTCGCCGCCGGAGCCTGGCTGTTCAGCCACAACGGCGCGGTGGCGGGCTGGCCACGCTCTCTCGCCCCGCTCACCGCGGGCCTGCCGCCCGCCGAGCTCCTCTCGATGGAGGCGCGCTGCGATTCCGCGCTGGTGTGGGCGCTCGTCCTGCACCGGCTGCGCAGCGGTGACGACGAGGGACAGGCCCTCGCGGACACCGTCGTCGAGGTCGCCGAGGCGGCCCCGGGGTCGCGCCTCAACCTTCTCCTCACCAACGGCGAGACGATCACGGCGACCGCCTGGGGCGACACCCTCTGGTATCTCACCGAACCGGGCCGCCGCACCGTCGTGGCCTCCGAGCCCTACGACGACGATCCGCACTGGCGTCAGGTCCCCGACCGCACGCTGCTCGCCGCGAGCCGTACCGATGTCCTGCTGACCCCGCTCAAGGAGCCCACCGCGTGAGCCCGTTCCTGCTGACCCGCACCCTGCCCGAGGACGCCACCGACGCCGCCCTGCGCGCCGACGTCCTGCAAGGCCTCACCCGTACGCCCAAGACGCTGCCGCCCAAGTGGTTCTACGACGCACGCGGCAGCGCCCTGTTCGACGAGATCACCACACTGCCCGAGTACTACCCGACGCGCGCCGAGCGGGAGATCCTGCAGACACGCGCCGCGGAGATCGCCGCCGTGACGGACGCGCGCACCCTCATCGAGCTGGGCTCGGGCTCCTCGGAGAAGACCCGCCACCTCATCGACGCGCTGCCCTCGCTGCACACGTACGTCCCCGTGGACGTCAGCGAGAGCGCGCTGACCGGCGCCGCGAACACGCTCCTCGCATCGCGCCCGGCACTCGACGTACACGCCCTGATCGCCGACTTCACCCGCGGTCTCGCCCTGCCGGGCACGCCGGGCCCGCGTCTGGTGGCCTTCCTCGGCGGCACCATCGGCAATCTGCTGCCGGCCGAACGCGCCGCCTTCCTCACGTCGGTACGTGCCCTGCTCTCCCCCGGTGACGCGCTGCTGCTCGGCACGGACCTGGTGAAGGACGAGTCCGTGCTCGTCTCCGCGTACGACGACGGGGCGGGTGTCACGGCCGCCTTCAACAAGAACGTCCTGACCGTCATCAACCGCGAACTGGACGCCGACTTCGACCCCGACGCGTTCTCGCACGTCGCCGTCTGGGACCGCGAGCACGAGTGGATCGAGATGCGGCTGCGGTCGCTGGCCGCGCAGACGGTGAAGATCCCGGCGCTCGACCTGGCGGTCGACTTCGAGCGGCACGAGGAGATGCGGACGGAGGTCTCGGCGAAGTTCCGGGAGGACGGGGTGCGGGCGGAACTGTCCGCGGCGGACCTGAAGCTGACGCATTGGTGGACGGATGAGAGGGGCCGCTTCGCGTTGTCGTTGAGCGTGGCGCGGTAGGGGGATTTCCCTTCCGGAAAGACCGCCGCTTCGCGGCGGATCTTTCCCGCCCACCCACCCGATTGCCCGGCAGCTTCTTTCAGCCCGTCGAGGGGGTCCCCCCTGCTCTTTAAGAGCTTGGGGGAGTTTGAGGACGAACTCGGCGGAGCCGGTGATCTACGGCCACCTAGCGGCCGGCGCAGCCGGAAAGTTTCGGGAAGGGGCGGGGTCGGGGAAAGAGAACCCTCACGGCCCGCTCACGTCCAGCGCCTTGGTGATCCGGCGGGAAGCCACCCCCGCCTCCGCCGCCGCCTCACCCCCGCCCAGCACCTTCGACATGTACGCCTTGATGGGATTGTCCGCCTCCACGGCGGCCCACTTCGGGGAGGCCGGAGTCGCCCGCCCCCGCGCCGCCCCCGCGGCCATCGCCGCGACCCCCGGCTCATCCGACACGGCAGAGGCCAGCGTCGTCTTGTTCGGCACGTAATTCATGGTCCGGGCAAGCTCCGTCTGCCACTTCTTCCCGGCGAGCGCCTCGATCACGGCGACCGCGCCCTTGCGGTCGCCGGTCTTGCCACGCACCACGAGATCGGACCCACCGGTGAAGACGGCCCCCGGCTTGCCCGCCGTCTTCCCGGGGATGGGGAAGTAGCCGAGCTTCCCCCTCAGCTTCGGATTCTTCTCCTCGATCGCCCGCACCGTCCCCGGCACGGCGACGATCTGCGCCACGTCACCCCGCGCGAACACCCCGGCCTGCGGCGGATGCTCCTCGTCCGCGTCGCGGGGGCCCGAACCCAGCGCCTGGAGCTGCCGGTAGAACTCCATGCCCCGCAGCGCCGCGGGCGAGTGCAGGCTGCCCCGCCACACCCCGTTCCTCTCCTTGGCCAGGTCACCGCCCTCGTCCCAGATGAACCCCGACAGGGTGTACCAGTCCTGGCCCGCCAGGTAGATCCCCTGATTTCCCCCGGAGTTGAGCCGCTGCGTATCGGCGAGCCACTGCGCCCGCGTCTTCGGCGGCTGCTCGATCCCGGCCTGCGCGAAGAGGTCCTTGTGGTAGATGACGACACGGTTGGCGGCGTACCAGGGCACGCCGTACTGGCTGCCGTTGTAGCGCCCCGGCTCGGCCAGACCCGGCAGCCAGTCCTTCATGCCGAGATCGCGCGCGGACTCCAGGGTGAGGTCATAGAGCCCGCCCTCGTCGACGTACTGAGCGACCTGCGTATTGCCGACCTCGATCACGTCCGGGCCGTCCTCGGCCTTGAGCGCGGCCTTGACCTTGTCGCCGATTCCGGTCCATTCCTGGATGCGTATCTCCAGGTCGATGTCGCCGTGCTGCTGCTCGAAGTCCTCGGTGAACCGCTTGATGAAATCCGCCGAGGCGCTGTCCTTCATGAACCACACGGTGATGGTCCGCTGCTCCTCGTCCCCGCCGGGCAGGACGCCGCATCCGGGGAGCAGCGCGGTGGCGGCGAGGACGAGGGACATGGCGGTGCGGCGGAGCGGTTTCACGTCGGTCACTTTCTGCCTGCGGACAGGGGAAGGTCGGCCCGACGTGGGGGTGAGCTCCAGGCTCGAACGGGTATGGCTGGATTTTGGTCTGTACCAATGGGTCGGTCAAGGGGGTCACGGCACCGGGATCTGCCGATGCCGGTGCCGCGCCCCCCCCTGACGCTCCCGCCTGACGCGCCCGCCTGATGTGCCCCCCCCTGATGTGACCCCTGAAGTGATCCGAGCCGTATCAGCCGCCGCCGGGGACCGTGTCCTCGAACGTCGTGCCCGCGCCGCGATAGGCGCCGACCCGCTCCTTCACCTGGTCCGGCGTCAGAACCTCGTCCTTGACGTGCAGGACGTAGTCGACCTGCTGGTCGTAGGCGCGGGGCGTGGTGCTCGACTGTCCCGCGAGGTCGATGAGCCACTGGTTGAAGTTGATGGACATGGGCCGTTCCGGCAGGTACTTGGCGTCGTGCGTGCCGAACAGCTGCCCGTCGACGTAGTACTTGATGGCGCTGTCGTCGATGGTGAACACCACGTCGTGCCAGCCCTCGTAGCTCTGCCGCACCTCTGTGTGCTGGTTGACGGCTTCCCACGGCTCGGGATTGAAGGTCTCCCAGGAGGTGGCGTAGAGGATGTCGGCGGGCTCGCCCCAGCCTCCGTTGGGCAGATACTCGAAGTCGTACTCGGAATAGTCGTCGGCCATCGGGGACTTGAGGTCGTTGATGGAGAAGAACGCCTGGACCAGGTGGTCCCCGTCGGGGCCGGACTTCGGTGCGTCGGCGTATTTCACGCGGGCCGCGTAGGTGCCGTTCTTGAACTTGACCGCCTTGGTGAGAATCTCGGTCTGCTTCGTCGACTCCCCCGTGCCGGCGGTCGAAGTCTCCAGGTTCATCACGGAGTTGCCGTCCGCGGCGCGGAAGGTGATGTTCTCGGGCGCCCAGGTGGCGCCGGGCACGCCGGGGCCGCCAGCGTTGGAGCGGATGCTCCAGCCGTGCTCGGAGATCTTCGGATCGGTGTGACCGGTGTAGGCGAAGTCGTCGAAGAGCGTCGCGGCGGCGGCCGCCGGGGCGCTGCCGTCCGGGGCGGCGGAGGCGGGCAGCGCGGCGGGCCCCGCCAGGCCGAGGCCGGCGGCGGCGGTCGCGATCGCCGTCGCGACCGCGACGGTTGTCAGCGGCCGGGAGGTCACTCTGAAGCGGTGTCGGTTCATCGACCTGGTTCCTTTCGGAATGCCGGGAGCGCTCACCGCTCCCGGCGTGGGGGGGGAGGTGCGGCACAACGACACGACGCGGGCTTGACCAATTGGTAAGGTGACCACTCGCGAGGACTGAAGGTGGCATAGACCAATGGGGGCGTCAAGTCCCTTTGCACGGGCGGGAGTTGTGGACACGGCCCACCCCTCCGCCGGAACGGGACGACATCGATGAAGCACCAAGGAAGCACCCCCGGCGGCATGCTCAAGCGCGAGCGCGTGCGCGAGGTCCTGCTCGACCTGATCGAGACCCGCCGGCCCGGCGACGCGATCCCCTCCGAGCGCACGCTCTGCGCCGACCTCGGTGTATCGCGGCCGACGCTGCGGGCTGCCGTCGACGACCTTGTGACCTCGGGACTTCTCGTACGCGAACACGGGCGCGGGATGTTCGTGGCACCCGCCAAGGTCACCCAGGAGCTGATCTCGGCGAGCCGCCCGCTC
Source organism: Streptomyces sp. NPDC021622 (assembly GCF_040640795.1). Classification (NCBI taxonomy): domain Bacteria; kingdom Bacillati; phylum Actinomycetota; class Actinomycetes; order Kitasatosporales; family Streptomycetaceae; genus Streptomyces; species Streptomyces sp. NPDC021622. Next base: position 256,585 of record NZ_JBFACK010000011.1, on the reverse strand, counting down.
AGCGCACCGCAGGCCCCGGGCGGCTGGTCGAGCCGGGTGGTGGAGTTCAGCACCGTCCGGGCCGGGGCACGGACCGGACGCAAGCTGCGCGTCTCCCCCGCCGCCGAGATCGTGTACGTGGCACGGCTGCGCCTCGTCGACGGCGAACCCATCGCTCTGGAGCATCTGCACATTCCGGCCGCGCTGACGCCGGGCCTCACGCCCGAGCAGATGGAGTCCGGTTTCTACGCCCATCTCCGCGAGGTCCGGCGCATCCGTCCCGCCCACGCCGTGCAGTCCATCGAACCGACGGTGGTGACGGAGGCCGAGGCGCGGCTGCTCGGCGTGCCCGAGCTCTCCCCCGCGCTGCTCTTCGACCGGATCACCACGGACACCGAGGGCCGCCCCGTCGAGTATGTGCGCTCCCTCTACCGCGGCGACCGCTACCGCGTCGTCTCCCGGCTCACCCTGGGCGCGGCCGCCGAACATCCCGCGCCCACCGCCTCGCGCACCGCCGCGTGGTGGGGCACGGTGGAGTGACGTCACCCCCACCGCTGTGACGCCACCGCACGGAGGAGAGGAACACCCTCATGTCCGACCACACCTACCGGGTCACCGAGATCGTCGGCAGCTCGCACGAGGGCGTCGACCAGGCGATCCGCAACGGCATCGCCCGCGCCTCGCAGACCCTGCGCTCCCTGGACTGGTTCGAGGTCACCCAGGTGCGCGGCCATATCGAGAACGGGCAGATCGAGCACTACCAGGTGGGCCTGAAGGTCGGATTCCGCCTCGAGGACGGCGACAGCGCCTGAAGCCTGCGGGGCACGCCCGTCAGCCGGTCACGTCCGCCCCTCCCGCTCCTGGGCGTCCTTGAGCGCGGCGGACGTGCTCGCCCAGCGTGCCCGTACGACCTTGAAGCCCGCCCTCTCGGCCTCCTCGCACACCAGCTCGTCGTCGTCCACGAGCACGCGCACCGCACGCTTCTGCGCAATCTTCTGGAGAATCTCCAACTTGGTGCGGCGCGCGGGCCGCCGGTCGTCGTTGCGCCGCATCCAGATCCGCCCCTCGGGCAGCCCCTGCGCCGCGAGCCACGCCACAGTGTCCTTGCGGCACCGCTCCGGCCTGCCCGTCAGATAGACGACCTCACACTCCTGAGCGCTCTCAAGGGCCAGCGCCACACCCTCCGCAAGCGGCGGATCCTCCGGGGCGGCGGCGAAGAAGGCGCCCCAGTCGCGCGGCTTGCGCTCCAGGAACCGCTGCCGGTGCGCGGTGTCCGCGAGGGTGCCGTCCAGATCGAATACGGCCAGTGGCCTGCTGTCATCCGTCACGCGCACAGCCTAGGCAATGCTCACCGGGGCCCTGCCTCCAACCAGGGGTGGCGCCCGGGTCCGGCCGGGTGGGTGCCGGTGACTCCCATGACCACCGAGTAGAGGCTGGTTTCGGCGGTGATGAACAGGCGGTTGCGCTTGGCGCCGCCCCAGGAGATGTTGGCGACGGTTTCCGGCAGGTTGAGACGGCCGATCAGTGTGCCGTCGGGGTCATAACAGTGCACGCCGTCATCCATCGCGGCCGCCCAGAGTCGACCGCCGTCGTCGAAGCGCAGGTTGTCGAAGCGGGCACCTTCACGAGCTGCGGCTTCGGCGAAGACCTTGCCGTCGGACAGGGTGCCGTCCGCGGTGACGTCGAAGACCCGGATGAAACCTGCCCGGGTGTCGGAGACGAACAGCTGCCGTTCGTCGGCCGAGAAGACCAGTCCGTTCGGGGCACCGAAACCGTCGGCGGCGAGCTGTACCTCGCCGGTGTCCGGATCGATCCGGTAGACGTTGTTGGCGCCGATCTCGCTCTCGGCCCGGTAGCCCTCGTAGTCGCTGGTGATGCCGAAGTCCGGGTCGGAGAACCAGATGGAGCCGTCGGACTTCACCGCCGCGTCGTTCGGGCTGTTCAGCCGCTTGCCCTGCCAACGGTCGGCCAGCACCGTGACCGTCCCGTCGTGCTCGGTCCGGGTGACCCGGCGGTTGCCCTGCTCGCAGGTGATCAACCGGCCCTCGCCGTCGAGGGTGTTGCCGTTGGTGTGCCCGGCCGAACGGCGGAAGACGCCGACCGCGCCGGTCTCCTCGTCCCAGCGAAGCATCCGGTCGTTGGGTATGTCGCTCCAGATCAACTGCCGCCAGGCGGGCAGGTAGATCGGCCCCTCGGCCCAACGGCACCCGGAGTACAGGACCTCGAGGCCGCTGTCACCGTTCATGCACCGCCCGGAGCGGAACCGGTCGTCGAGCATCTCGTACAACCCAGGACCCTCACTACTCATGAGGTCCCCCTCTCCTAGAAGCATTCACTTGTACGAACCTCATTCGGCTCAGAGCCGAGACTGCAGTATGAGATACGGTTCATGCAACACATACCCGAATGGAGAGCTGTGGATCACATCGATCGCGCCCTGCTGGCCGAGCTCCAGCAGGACGCCACCCAGCCCTACGCCGCATTGGGACAAGCCGTCGGCCTGTCCGCCGGCGCCGCTCATGAACGGGTACGCAAGCTCCGGGAGCGCGGTGTCATCCGCCGCACCACGATCGAAGTGGACCCGGCCGCGGTAGGCGGTGCCGTCCTCGCGTACGTGATGGTCGACTCGACCTCGTGGATGGGCGATTCGGCACAGGACTTCGCCGCACTCCCCGAAATCCTGGAGGCACACGTCATCGCCGGCAGCGCCTCGGTACTGGTGAAAGTGCGCACCGCCACCACTGAGCAGCTACAGGACGTCCTGCGCCGCCTCTACGCCATCGACGGCGTCAGCGGCACGCAGGCCACGGTGGCCCTCGAGACCTTCTTCGAACGGCCGCTCTCCCCGCACCCCGCGCCCGGCGGGAATCCTGGCGACGCTCAGGCGTTGAACCTTCCGTGAGCTCAGTGATCGAAGCAACCCGGTTCTCCGTCGAGGAACCGTGCCGCTTCGACACGCAGCCGACATGCCGGCGAGGATCACAGGAAGCTCACGCTCTCCACCACGATCCCGATCGGCCTCACGGCGGGCGGAACACCAGAAGTTGAGACCTGGCTACGACGCTGTTGCGCCCTGGTCGTTGCAGGGGTGGCGGCGTACGCCTCGTACATCCATCAGCGCGACTTCGCCCGGCAAGGCGGGGCCGATCCGGTGAGCGCATCGTTGTGGCCCCTGTCTGTGGACGGCCTGCTCCTGCTGGCCACGGTCGGCCTCCTCAAACGGCCTGCGCAATGCGGCCGTTGGAAGCGGTGCGTGGTGTGGACGGCATTTCTCCTCGGAATCGCCGTGTCCCTTGCCGCCAGCATCGCCGCAGCGCCCTCGTTGACCTGGAAGCCGGTACTGGTGGCCGGCTGGCCGCCTGTCGCGCCCTACTCCTGTCGGTCGAGCTCTTGGTCCACTACCCGACGGAGCGCGCACGACAGGCCGATGACCTGAACAGGAAGCTGCATCAGAGGCCGATCTCGGCGGAGTCGCTGCGCAAGGAGCTACGAGTTGGCACGGACCGATCGAAGACCATCTGCGCGTCTCGATGCCCGCGGCGCTGTAGCCGTGTCCGTGTCCAAAGCGGGGGCACCGCAGCAGCCGTCCTTGGACTCGACCTGAGTGGACTCGCCCAAGAGGCCCGCGCCTCCGCGCACTTGGTCTCTCGGAGCGTCAACTCCCGTCGCTCGGCAGCGATATCCTATGGAGGCCATACCGCCAGCGTTTGCGCGGTCGCTTTCCAAGGGGCCGTCGCCCGGCAGTGGCGGCGTCGAAGTGGGCAGGGGCCGTCGATGTCCTCAGAGAGGAAGCAGGGCAGGCGCTGAGCGCCCCAGGTCAGCTGACACCCACAAGTCCCTCGCTCCCCGACACGCCATCCACAAACCTCAATCGTCACCTGATTCGGAACAGCGTCCAGATCCGCGCAGGAGCCTCCAGGGGGCAGGCAGTGAACATGTGGCATGCGGCGTCCGTATCACTGATTGAGTGCGCGACCGCATCCCCGTCATACGACGGGGCCGACCGCTGAAGGGCAGGGATCGACGATGCTGCGACCAACCAGATGGACGACCCGGGGTGGGCTCCTCGTAGCCGGAGCAGTCGCCGCCCTGCTGGCCGTCGCTACGCCCGCAACCGCCGGCTCGGCAGCACTTTACTGCGGCGCCGGCCGCGGGCCGACAGCCGAGGTCGCGATCCAAGGCGCGATCGACGACGCCCAAGTCTCGGCGAGCGGAGACGGCAGGTTCCAATGTGAACTCGATGGTGAGCCCCAGGTCTTCGAGGTCTTCGACGACCCGAACTACGGCCACATCTTCCGAGCAAGCGTGACCATGTCCTGCGAGTAGTCTCACCGATTGCTGTGTGCCCCGGCGCGCGATCGTCGGGGCACCATTCGGACCATGCGCGGTGAGGTGCGGCCGTCTTGGCCCTGGAAGGGGGTACCCCGGACAGGCGCACCTCCAGGGCTACGGTGAAAGTCGAGTGCGAGACGTCCCGTCCATGGCCATGATGTGGATCATGACTGTGTACGTCGACAATCCTGCTCGGGTCGGTGAGAGTCGTCTGCCTGATGGACGGTTGCTTGGCTGGGCCGAGTGGGGGCCGTTGGACGGGGTGCCCGTTCTGTTGTGTCCGGGTGCGGCTACGAGCCGGTGGCTCGGCTTCGGCGCAGGGGTCGTTGAGGCGCTTGGAGTGCGTCTTGTCTCCGTGGACCGCCCGGGGCTCGGTGCCTCAACATCTGCGCCCGGTCGGACCTTCTCCGACTTCGCTGGTGATCTTCGGCAACTCTGCGTGCTGCGAGGGCTGGGACATCCGGCTGTGGTCGGGAACTCACAAGGCGCGCCGTTCGCTCTCGCGTGTGCTGAGGAGGGTGTGGCCTCGGTACTGGCTGTCGTCTCCGGCGCGGATGAGGTCGCCGCGCCGGAGTTCGCTTCCGCTCTGCCGGCGGATCTGCGTGGCCTGGTTGAGCGGACCGCCTGCGACCCGGTCGGCGCCGAGGAGTTTTTTGCGGGCTTCACTGCGGATGCGATGTGGGGCATGGTCATGGCCGGGAGTCCAGTGTGTGACCTCGCCGTGTATCAGGATCCTGATTTCGCGGCTGTTTACCGCAGGGCTTTGGACGAGGGCTTGTTCAAGGTGCTGCTGGTTACGCCCGCGACACGGTCCTGGCCATGGGTCGGTGGCCGTTCGCCCTAGACGAGATCACCGTCCCGGTCGAGATCTGGTACGGCGAGCGGGACACCAGCCACTCGCCCGATAACGGAGCACTGCTCGCTACCCGTATACCCGGTGCTCATCACCGTGTCGTACCGGGGATCGGCGGCGCACTGCTGTGGACACATGCCGAGTCGATCCTCACTTCGCTTCTTGAGAAGGCCACCACCGACCGGTAGGCGACCGGCTCATGGCAGGGCCGGGACGGGAGGCGCGCACTGTGCCGGACGGCCGAGCTCCGTCAAGCTGTGCGGGTGGCGGAACAGGTGCGGGTGCGGGAGATCGACGGCGACGAAGGCAGACGGCTGTTGCGAATCATCCGCCGGGGAACCAGGTCGGTGGTGACCTGGCGGCGGGCCCAGATGCTGCTGCTGTCCGCGCAGGGCATGGCCGTGGCGAAGATCGCCGAGGTGACCTTCACCAGTCCGGACCGGGTCCGGGAGGTGATCCACAACTTCAACGCCGACGGCTTCGGCTCCCTCTACCCCAAGTACAAGGCCGGGCGGCCGAAGACCTTCACCCTGCTTGAGCGCCGAGAGATCAAAAAGATCGCGAAGTCCAAACCGGCCGAGTACGGCCTGCCGTTCTCGACCTGGAGCCTGACAAAACTGGCGGACTTTCTGGTCGCAGAGGGGGTTGGCTACGACCGATGCGACGTCAGCCTGTGCCTTGTCGAGCCGGTCTCTCTCGGAGACGCGGTCGGGAAGTAGATGGAGGGCATGCCGAGCCCGTGCTTGGCGGCTGGGGCTATGGCGTACCCGGCGGATCGAGCCCGTAGCCTGGTCGGCTCCCGCCGCCGTGCGGAGGGTTGTGCGGACTGCTCAACTGGAGGGAGTTCCCCCCATCCTCCAACCTCACGGGAGCAGGCCGTGGCCATCATCGCCATCATCGATTTGCCGGGCGTCGCCAAGGAGCAGTACGAGGTCAGCCACGCGAGCATCCACGCGGCACCGTGGTGGCCGGCGGAGGGCTTCATTTCCCACGCGGGCGCCCCGGCGGACGGTGGCTGGCTCGTGGTCGACGTCTGGGAGTCGAAAGCGGCCCTCGCGGCGTTCATGGAGAAGGCGGCGACGATCTTCGAGGCAAATGGCATGCCGAGGGTCGAGCCGAAGATCTACGAAGCGGTGAACGTGGACATCGGCTAGGAACCTACGCCTGGACCTCGGCCGCTACGTCCCTGTGCGGCGTTCGGCCCAATGGCCGACGTCAATGTGCCACTGCGCGTGTCGCGGTGCGCAGGTGGCCAGGGAGAGCTGGAGGTACTGATGACCGAGCACCCCCACATCGCCGTGTTTCACGGTGTCATGGCTGCCTTCGCAGCCGGCGATATGGATGCGCTGGCGGAACTCTTCCACCCCGAAGTGGTCTGGCACATCGGGGGCAGGAACCCGCTGGCAGGGGAGTACCGGGGACGCGAGGAAACATTCGCGGTGTTCGGGCGGGAATTCCAGCTGACGGGCGGCACGTACCGGCCGCAGCTCCACGATGTGCTCGCCAACGATGACCACACAGTCGCACTGCTGCACGTCACAGCGTCACGTGAAGGCAAGCAGCTTGATTTGGACTACGCCATCGTCTTCCACATCAGGGACGCCAAGATCGCCGAGGGTTGGGTCCTGACGACCGACCCGCAAGCCTACGACGAGTTCTGGTCGTAGGCGCCTGGGAACGGCAGACGCAACGCGGTCTCAGCGCCAGTCGTCGATCACGCAGGCGTCTGGCCGGCTGTAGCCGGGTTCTTTGTGCCTGTGCATGGTCACGCCTTGCAGCCAGCTACGGAAACCTCGGCCGACCAAGGGTGACACACGGAACACCCCTGACCGCGGTTCCGCCACGTATACGCCTGGAGGCGTCTCTGGCCTCCAACATTTAGCTGAGGCTTCACGGAATCCGGGTCAGAGCCAACATCGAGTCCCTGATTCGCCCGCGGCCCTGGGCCGCCGCCCCAGTCAGCTGACGCGCGAGACGAGCTCGTCGTACTCCACGTCCGACAGGTCGGCGGCCTGGATGTACAGCCCAACGCCGTCGAGCATGTTCTGCAGGGTGTTGTAGCCGGAGGAGTGCACCATGCGCGACTTGATGGTGACGCCGTCGGGGCACCATGAGATCAGCGTGATCTTGTAGCGCTGCTCATCGCCCTTGCTCCTGGCGTAGGCCAGGTCGTACACGACGTAGCGGGCTTCACTCCTCGGCAGGCGCTCGAGCAGTTCGTCGTGCGTCAGCGTTCCCTGGAAGTCGGGGACGATCGTGTTGAAGTCGTCGCTGAGCCTGCAGAAGATCGTATTGACGGTCCTCTTCGCCTTCAGTCCTTGGAACGCGCTGATCACACTGTCCTCCACCACGACGTCACTGCTCATGGCTCGCCCTCCTGCTCGAAGCGAGATGGCCATCTATCGGCTGTGACCAGCCAACTGAAGCGCACAGTCCAACGTGGACCAGTCGGCGTAGCCGCGGACTTGGCAACGTGCCCCCACGCGTCCTTGCCCGCAGCGGCGAGAGGCCGCCGCCCCGGAAGGTGTGGCGGCCCAGAAGGTGTGGCGGCCCCTCGTCGGTTCAGTTACGCGTCGCGATGATTCCGGAACCACTGCGCCACCTCGTCGGCATGGGTGTCCGGCGGGAAGACGGGGTAGAAGACGTGCTCGATCGTGGCGCCGCGCAGTACGAGGGTGAGACGCCGGTAGAGCGTCTGGCCGTTGGCCTCGAACGTCGGGAGCTTCAGCTCCTCCGCGAGCGTGAGCCGGGGGTCGGAGAGCATCGGGTAGGGCAGGTGCAGGCGGTCCACGAGCGCCTGTTGGTAGTCGGCTCGGTCCGAGGACAGGGCGAGCACGCGGTCGACGCCTTCCGCCCGCAGTGCGTCGAGGTTGTCGCGGAAGTTGCAGGCCTCCTGGCTGCAACCGCGAGCGCCGGGGATCTCGTTCCAGCCCTCCGGGATGTCGGCGGCCGGGTCTCCGGTGAGCGGGTAGAGGAAGAGCACCCAGCGGCCCTCGGAGACAGCCTCCAGACGTATGTCGCTGCCGTCCGTACCAGTGAACGGCAGGGCGGGGAGCGTTCGGCCCGGCAGGTGGGAGGCGGCGCCGTCGTCCACCGGGGCAGGCAGGTCGGCGGGCAGGGGGTCGGCCTTGGGCAGCATCTCGTCGGGCTCCTTCGATGGTTCGGTGGCGGCGGGGAATCCTCGCCTGGCCGCCTCGTCCCGGCGGCTGATCAGCTGGTCCCGGCTGTGCGTCAGCCGGGCGACGAGGAGGTCAAGTGCCTCGATCTTCTGCTGGTAGGCCGCCAGGGACTCCGCGCAGTAGTCGCCCGCATCGTGTCCCGCGCGCAGGCAGGCAAGAAAGGGCCCGGTCTCCTTGGGGGTGAGACCGAAGGCCCCGAGGCTGCGGATCTCCTCTGCCAACCGGACGTCTTCCCCGGTGTAGTCGCGGTAGCCGTTGGCCGCCCGGCCGGGGCTGAGCAGCCCGCAGTCCTCGTAGTAGCGCAGCGCCTTGATCGTCACACCGGCGGCCGCAGCCGCCTCACCTGCACGCATGTGCACCTCCTCGTCGCCCAGAACGCTAAACCCGGACCTTGGGGGACGGGTCAAGGGCGGGGGCGGGTCTCCCTGCCTCAAACGGGCATCGCCCCGTCCGGTGGCGGCTCACCCCCTTCGCCCCGCTCAGTCGTCGGATGGATCCTCCGCCGCCCCGAGACCCTCACCGAACCGGAGCAACTCCAGCTCAAGAACATCTCGGCCAACCGCCCGAGATCGCCGCCCTCACCCGCCACGTCCGGTCGCTCGCGACCATGCTGACCGAGCGTCAGGGCGAACAGCTGCCGGACTGGCTCGACGCCGTCCGACAGGACGACCTTCCCAGCCTCCACACCCTCGCCACAGGACTCGAACGCGACTGGGACGCCGTCATCGCCGGCCAGACCCTGCCCTGGAACCCAGACGTCGTCGAAGGGCATTTCAACCGGATCAAAATGCTCAAGCGCCAGATGTTCGGTCGCGCGGGCTTCGCCCTCCTGCGGAAACGGGTTCTCATGTCCTGATCACGAATACGCACGATGAACTCGATGGCAGCACCGTCTGAGAGAGCGGAAGAACGTACGGCAGCGCCACCTGTTGAAAGACAAGGGCGCGCAGATCCGCCGGACCGAGTTCGCCTGGCGGAACGCGCCGCAGCTCATGCACCCTGCGCACCAAACTGGTTGCATCACGCATCAGCGCCGCCGGCCGCACCGCACTCCGCCGTCAGCGCCGACACCCGCACCAGATAGCGTTCTGCGCATGACAACGGACGGAAGGCCGCAGCCGCCGACGCCGATGTGCCCGCGCTGCGGTGGAGCCGAGGTGCGGACGGTCGAACAGGCGCGCTCCGGCAAGGGCGCCCTGACCAAGAGCCTCGGTACCCGCCTGGCGAAGGGGCCGGAGAAGAGCGGCGACGGCTGCATCCACTTCGTCGAGGGGCTCGTCCTGAGCCTCATGTTCGGCGGCGGTCTGGCCTACATGGGCGTCGAGAAGGACAACCAGCTGTACACGGTCGGCGGTGTGGTCCTCGGGCTGCTCATCCTCGCCGTCACCCTCGCGGTGGTGCGCGACGACGGCCGGGAGAAGGACGCCGAGACGTCCGGCGAGGCACTGGCCAACGAGTTCTGGCTGCCGGCGCACTACTGCTACGGCTGCGAGGGCGTGTTCTGCCCGGGCGGCACCCCTTGGCAGGGCGTGCTCACCCCGGAGCAGTTCAAGAAACTGGTCTGGCGTCAGGGCTGCTACGACCGCCAGTTGCAGCCGGGTGACAAGGCGAAGGACGCGGAGGTCCCACCGGGCACCCTGATCGAGGGCTAGTAGGACTTTGTTGGGTGGGCTGGTCAGTGTCGAGTTGGAAAGCCCCTGCGGATCAGTCCTGGGGTCCGGGTCGGGATGATGCCGTGCTTCACCGCTAAGTCCAGGTCGATGATCCTGCGGGACTGCTCGCCGTGCTCCTTCACGACGCCAGGTGTTCAGTTGGATCCTGGGGCAGAACTTCTCGGAGTCATCCGCGACGTTCCCCATGCCGCCCATGATGCTGAAGTTTCAGCGGCGTACGACGGGTTCAAAGACGGGTTCTGAGAATGTGCGAGTCTCCTTCTCCCGGATGGCCGATCGAGAAGACTGTGATGACCCCCGACGACGCTCTCAAGCAGCTCAGCCACATCGCGCGCGAGAGGGCATTCGGTAGGCACGTCGGGTCGGACCGGCTCATCTAGGTCGGGCTGGACGCGCTGATTGCCGGGGTCGAGAGCCCCTCCCTCGCCATGCTGGCCGGTCTCTTCCGGAGCGAAGAGCCCGAGGCTCCGGCTCTCTTCGACCAGGTGCTGGAGGAGTTGGGACTGTTCTTCCACCCGCCCGCTGACCCTCGGGCCGCGAAGTGGGCCATGGCCTATTGGGTCGCCGGTCAGATCGCCGACGGATCCCTGGATCCTGCAGCCGGCACCCACCTCATCTGGGCAGACATCGCCTATGACCTCGGCTACCCCGTAGAACTGGAACCCCTCGTCCACTGCGCGCACAACTTGGACGGCTGGGAGGAGAGCTGGGGTGCCTCCGTCGAGGAACTCAACGGGGAAGCGGTTAACGCAGCGAAGCAGTTCCTTAGCAAGGGGGCGGCCGTCGAGGCGGGGAACTGACCAGCGGTTCGTTCTCGCCACCGGGATTGGCCACTCCCGAGCTGATCCAATCACTCAGCGTGGCTGCATCACCAAAGCTGAGCCAGAACCTGACCGACTTCGTCGAGGGAGCCACCCCGCCCCGCTCCAGAACCTGCTGAGCCTGCTCAACCCCGACAACCAGCGATGGCTGAAGAACCAGACCCCGCAAAGCCAGAAGCAGCTGGCCAAGGCGTTCGCGCAGAACTCCGATGGCTCCGGCGGGAACGTCGAAAGCGTCACTGACTCGCTGGTAGGCGGCACGAACACGCTGGCGCAGCAGGCCAACAACTTGATCCAACAAAAGCGGGCCCACGACGAGATGGGGGTCTAGCCGCACAGCACACGGCCACGCCGGTGCGGGCCCGGCCCGGACCGCTCAGTCCAGCTGGTTGGCCACTCCTCCGGCCGTAGCTGAACTGCTCTGGCTGCGTTGGCGGTCAGTGCCTCCCAAACCCATCGACAACTGACTTCACTACTGCCGAATAAAGCCACCGCCGAAGGCGATTGAGCGGACACTGACTGGCTGTCACTGTCACCGTGAGACGTTCCGAACTCCCTTGGCTTGGTCGGCTCGTCACACTCGCGCCGTCTGGAGGAGGCCGCCTCTGGTACACCCACAATGGGTCGCACAGAGATGGCGACGGATAGGGATGTCGGGGGATGGGGCAAGTGAAGGCGGCGCTGGTCCAGGAAGATCTGCGGGTCCGGGTGGTGCGCCGTCGAGTGCGCACCGGTAGCAGGGAGTTGACGATCGTGCGGCCCGAGCCGCCGCTTCGGTGCGTGGCCCTCTATCGGCAGAATGACGACGAATGGCGGATGTCCGTGGACCGCCCCGACGGCAGGCGCCTCGCCGCGCTCTTCTTGCTGGCGGCCCGTTCCAGCCACTCGCTCATCCACCTGCCCACCCGCAGCGCGGCCCTGGCGCCCGCCTTCGACGACGAGCACGAGGTGCCCTTCGATCTCGTACTGGCGCCCCGGGCACTGCAGTTCCGCCCAGGGCACTGGAAGCGGGTGCGTCAGTTGGCCAGCTCCAGAGCCAACAGCGGCAGCGTTACCAGTGTCTCGCCCCCACTCGCCGATCTCCCCGAGCCGGGGCCCGAGATGCCGCTCGGTCTCTGGCCCTACCAGTATCGGGAACTGATGGCGCGGCAGCAGCGCGAGCAGCCCTCGAACTGGCAGCGGCCGCCCCGAATACAGGACCAGATACAGGCCGAGACCCTCTTCCTGACCGGTGATCCGATGGACTACCGGGCGGCGGCCAGGGATCTCGTCGACCTGACCGTATACGGCCCTCCGCACGCGCAGGTCGGGCACTTCATCCCCGGTGGCTGCTATTACCACATCTGCCGGGACCTCGGGCCCTGGGACGGGGCCCACGTCGAGTACGCCCCGTCCTGGGCACATTGATGCATCAGTCCTGTTTCAGTCAGGCTCTGCCCGTCAGTTTCAGAGCCGCGTCCGGGGCGTGCTCTCGGTGCGCTGGGCGAGGACCCTCGTACTGGAAGCCCGGTGCTGCGAGAGCAGGCACCGGACGGCGAGGGCGGGGCGAACCTTGGCTGACACGGCGCTAGCTTGCGGAGCGAGGTCCGCTCCTTAGTGTCGACGGCAAGGCCCCAGCGGAGCTTGGCTGCCGGTCTCCAAAACCGGATGCCACAGGTTCGAGTCCTGCCCCCTGCCACTGATCACACGTGCCAGGTCGTCCACGCCTCGGCCACCGCCCGCGGCCAGCGGCGCAGTGACTCGTCGAACCTTCCGCTGCCCATGGGCCAGCCCACGGATCATGTTCTGTGGGCGGTGCAGTGGCGGGCGCTTTCCTGCGCGAAGGAGCAGAACCGGGCCATTACCTGCTGGTATTCGGCGGGCTCCGACTCTCGAGTGGCGCGCGGCCCGTGTATCCACTGCTGCCAGGGGCCGTTCGGTGTGAGAAATCGGGCCGCCCGGTCGGTGCCGTGCGCAGCGTCGAGGTGGAGGAGGGCTCCGAGTGCGGAGGACTGGTCGTAGTCCAGGTCGGGGCGGGCCAGATACCGGTCGAGGTAGGCGGCCAGCAGGTCGGCGTCGGCCTCGGTGCCGAAGGTGGCCAGGGTGATGCAGTACGCGTGCCCGGCGTAGCAGACCTCGCTCGCCAGAAGGAGCTCGCCCAGCCGCGGCCGGAACTCGGTACGGCCCGCGATCGCGATCAGCCAGGCCGCGGTCTTGCGTTCGCGCCAGCCGCTGTCGAGGAGGACGCCGAGCTCTCGGGGCGTTATGGAATCTGCCGCTCGGGCCAACTCCCGCGCGAACTTGCCGCGCTCGCGGTCACTCAGCCGGAAGATGCCGTAGTGCAGCCGCATGTAGCGCTGACCGGCAGCGACGTAGTGGCGGCGCAGCCGCCTCAGTTCGGGATCCTCAAGGTCGTAGCGCATGCCCAGCATGGTGCCCTACAGGCCGTGTCAGGCTAGGGCTGAGGGGCGAGTAGGTCCCAGGCAGCCACCGTGTTCGGCGCCGGTGTGGTGCCTGTCTGCTCTGGCACGATCTGGCGGTTTCAGCGTGATTGGGTTCGATCGATCTTGTAATCGCTGATCTGCCACCACCGGTCCCCCAGTCCGGACCCGTGAGCGACGCCGCGGCGCGCGATCAACGGCTTGATGCCGTGTTTCCGCAGTAGGCGGCGGTACTTGTCGAAGCCGTAGCCCCGGTCCGCGTACATACGCCGGGGACCGCGGGCCCACTAGGCCGCGGTCTCTTGGTGGGCTCGGTGGGTCCTGGCGGTGGCCAGGTCTGCCGCTTGCCGGACCGAATCGGCGGAGGCGGCCAGCAGCGGCAGCCGGACGGCCGGGCTGGGGATACGGCCCTGGGCGTGCAACACCCCCTTGATCACGGTCGGGTTCGGCTCGGCGAAGAGCGCGGAGGACAGCCGGGCCAGCTCGGCTCCCAGCCTGCGGGCCGGTCCGGTGGCGTCGCGCTGCCACAGCGAGATCAGCTCGGCGTAATCAGCGGTGCGGACATTGGCCGACGCCAGGATGCCGCCGCGGGCGCCCGCCGCGAGCAGTGGCGAGATGACGGCGTCATCGCCGCCGAGCACCGCGAAGTCCGGGGTCGACGAGCCGAGCAGTTCCATCGCGGCCGCGTCGATCGCACCGGTCGCGTACTTGACCCCGACGACCTCCGGTAGGTGCCTGAGCGCGTTCAGCGTGCTGATGCCGAGGGGCTGACCGGTGCGGTACGGGATGTCGTAGACGACCAGGGGCAGGCCCCCGTGCTCGGCGAGTGCCGTGAAGTGCGCCAGCACTCCCGCCTCGCCGGGCCGGGTGTAGGGCGGTGCGGGAACCAGCGCCGCGGCGACGTCACCGCTCTGAGCGAGCTCCCGCAGTGTCGTGATGGCGGCGGCGGTGTCGTTGGTGCCGACGCCGACGATCAGCGGAGCTCCGTGTGCCCGGCAGGCGGCCGAGCAGATGCGGACCACGGCCCGCTTCTCCTCGGCGGTCAGCGTGGCGGCCTCCGCGGTGGTGCCCAGAGCGACGAGTCCCCGAGCGCCGCCGGCCGACAGCGCCTCGTCGGCGAGGCCGGCGAGCGCGTCCGGGGCGAGGCGCAAGTCGTCGGTGAACGGAGTCACCAAGGGGACAAACAGGTCGGTGAGATTCGCTTTGGGCTTCATACGCCCAGCCTGACCGACCCAAACACAGTAGATCCAGTTCATATTTCTTTACTTATGCGTAAGCTCATCTTATGCTCGATGTCCGACGTCTCCACCTGCTGCGCGAACTGGACCGGCGCGGCACCATCGCGGCCGTCGCCGAGGCGCTGACCTTCACCGCCTCGGCCGTATCCCAGCAGCTGAGCGTGCTTGAGCGCGAGGCGGGCGTACCCCTGCTGGAACGAAGTGGCAGACGGGTGGTGCTCACCCCCGCGGGCCGAACTCTCGTCACCCACGCCGATGCCGTCCTCGAACGCCTCGAACTGGCGGTCTCCGAGCTGGCTGGTGCACGCGAGGGCGTCGGTGGTCCGCTGCGGATCGGGACGTTTCCCTCTGGCGGCCCCGCGATCGTGCCCGCCACGCTGGCCGAACTGGCCCAGCGGCACCCCGCGCTGGAACCGATGGTGCAGGAGATCGACTCGGCGCGGGTCTCCGACGGCCTACGCGCCGGTGAACTCGACGTGGCCCTCGTCCACGACTACGACTTCGTGCCCGCGTCACCGGACACCACAGTCGACCAGGTGCCTCTGTTGGAGGAGCCGATGTACCTGGCCACGGGTGGCGCCACCGACAGCGCTACCGGTCCTGCCGCCCGCGGCGACGCGCTGGCGGAGCTGCTCGGACCGTGGGCCACGTCCCCATGGATCACGGCCCGGGACGGCACGACCGGTCACGCGATGGCCGTACGTGCCTGTCAGGCGGCCGGATTCCAGCCGCGCATCCGCCATCAGGTCAACGACTTCCGTACGGTCTTGGCATTGGCCGCCATCGGGCAAGGCGCCGGATTCGTACCGGAGATGGCCACCGCACACGCCCCCGAGAACCTGGTCCTGACCCGGCTGCCCCTCTTCCGCCGTTCGAAGGTAGCCTTCCGCGCGGGCGGCGGTACCCACCCGGCGATCGCAGCATTCGTGGCGGCGGCGCGAACAGCGGTGGGCAGCACGGGCAGTGCCTCCTTGCTGGTCGCTTCAGAGAGTTGAGTTGCGGGTCTTATGCTCGACGATCTTGGTCGGCAGGGTGTCCGGAGTACGGACTGATCTTGTTCCTGACGACCGGTGGGCCCGACCGGGCAGCACTCGCCGGCGTCATGTACGTGCTGCGAACCGGTGCCGCGTGGCGCGATGTCCCGCAGAGACCGTGGGCTGCTCCGGCGGCCTGGCGTCGGCTGCAGCACTGGACCGAGGCCGATGTCTGGCCAGGCCTGCACGTCCAGGCCCTCAAAGGGGGGATCGCGTCGGTCCCTCGCCCGTCGACCGCGTCCGTTCCGGCTCCAAGCACCACCTGATCGTGGACCGCCACGGCACCCCGCTCGCCGTGACGCTGGCCGTCGGGAACCGGCATGACGTCACCCAGCTCCTGCCGCTGCTGGACGCCGTTCCGCCGATTCGGGGTCGGCGGGGACGTCCCCGCCGCAAGCCCCGGCGCATGTACGCGGACCGGGGCTACGGCTTCGACAAGTACCGCCGCCTACTGCGGAAACACGGCATCAATGCGTTGATCGCGCGCCGCGGCGTCGCCCACGGGTCCGGACTGGGCAAGGTGCGCTGGGTGGTCGAGTGTGCCTTCGCCTGGCTGCACCAGTTCAAATGCCAGGTGACGGTGAGCCGGGTACGCCGCCACCGACGCCGCCTCCAGCCCACTAACCCGGCGTCTGTTCCTGCCCGCGCAGTGGGCCACCGACCTCGCACACAGGCAGAAGACGAAGGTGCTTCAGTAGGCGGGCCCGGGAGAAGCGGCTGCTGGCGCTGGACGAGCTGGTCGGCGGGAGCCTGGCGCCGCCCGTGGTGGTGGCCGATGCCAACCACGGCCAGAACTCGTGGTTCAGGGCCGCGCTCGAGGAGCAGCACCTTCTCTATGTGGAAGGACGAGGAACCGCTCCCGCTATCGCTACCGCGGCCTGGTCAAACCCGCGTCCAACACGTCTTCACCGCACGGTCCCTGCAACGCTTGCGTGGGTGTGCTTCTCCCCCACCAGGAGGTGAAGCGGTACACGGACGCCGTGGCATGCGGCTCATCGCGCCGGCGTGCCCCCAGTCAGGTGGCCTGCCACCCCGGGCACGTGCGCAATTCCGGGACCGGCTGACTGGCCTGATTACGGTGCGTAGATGGCGACTCCTGAACAGACGCGTCTCGCCCTGGTCCTCAATGGCGGGGTCAGCCTCGCCGTCTGGATGGGGGGTGTGACGCATGAGCTGGACCTGCTGCGGCGGGCGTCCCGTGGACTCCAGTCCGACCGGCCGGAGTCCGTTTCCCCGGCCGACCACGCGTGCTTCGACATGTGGCAGCAGGTGATGCGACAGGCGCACACACAGGTCCTTGTGGATGTCATCGCGGGCACGTCCGCGGGCGGACTGAACGGCTCGCTGCTCGCTGCGGCCATCGGCCGGGGAACGGTGCTGCCTGATCTTCGGAAGACCTGGCAGGAGGCGGCAGCGCTCACGGACGACCGGCTGCTCGGGCATCCGCCGTACAACAGCGTTCTCGACGGACGGTATTTCGAGGACGAGATCGGGAAGATCCTGCACGGGATGGGCGGGAGCCAGCGCGAGGCCGAGCCGGTGACCCTCTTCGTCACCGCGACCGCGCTCGACGGCCTGCCGGAGTATCTCCGCGATGGTTTCGGAGGCCGGTTCCAGGTCGCCGACCACCGCCGGATCTACAAGTTCCAGCACGACCCGTGTGCCGTGGTCTTCCGGAAGGCCGGTGCCGAGTCCGATGTGTGGAGACCGGAGAACCACGCGCGCGGGGACTTCCTCAACGAAAAGGTGCTGGACCGGCTCCGGCTGGCAGCGCGTGCCTCGGCCGGGTTCCCGGTGGCTTTCGCACCGGTGGACGAGTCGCCGCTGCTGGAGCAGCGCGTGCGGCCGGCCCCGGAGATCCCGAGCCAGGGCCGGGACCGGGCCAGCTGGATCGTCGACGGTGGGCTGCTGAACAACGCCCCCTTTGAGCCGGTCCTGGGGGCCATCGGAGACCGGCGTGTGGACGGGCCTGTGCGGCGCATCGTCGTCTACATCGTGCCCTCCACCGGGGTTGCTGAGCGGCATGCGGATACCAGGCCGCCGTGCAAGGCGACGGAATGGCCGTCGGTGCTCGGCACAGCCGTCAGCTATCCGCGGGAGGCCGACTTCCGCAACGGGACGTCCGAACTGCTGGATCTGATGAATCGCCAGTCCTTCGACCGGCATCTGGAGCTTTTCGTCCGCCAAATCGAGCCGCTAAGGGACAGGGACGCTCGCAAGAACCCGAGCGGGCCGACGGACGATCCCGAGGCCCTCCTCAAGCAGGAGAACGAACGCAAGGCGGAAGTCCGCGACGAGCTGCGCATGCTGTCCGAATCCCTCTTCCGCGAGTACCGCAAGAGCCGGATCAGCGGCGCGGTGTGGAAGATGCGGCAACTGCGTGAGGAGGGACGCGGCGTACGTTCCCTGGTGGGCATCCCGCAAGCGGAGGGCATCGACGACATTCTGCACAACGGTCACCAGCCCTCCTGGGTGCCGGAAACCAAGAGAGCCCTGGAGGACCCGCAGTGGCAGCCGTGGGTGTGGGGCGGAAGTGTGGCCGAACGCCTGATGTGGACCCTCGTCGGCGACATCGAACGACGGCTGAGGGTGAGCGCCGCAGGGCAGGATTCCCCGCAATGCGCGCCGGACGAGGACGTTGCCGACGCCCGGCGCAGGGAGCAGTCCGCCCTGACCGAAGCGCTGGACGGGCTGAGTTCCTGTGTTCGGACCGTGCGGGCCGTCCAGGACACTCTCTTCGGCCTGATCCGCAACGCGGCCGAGACCGGTGGAGCTCCGGCCGACCGGCTTGACCCGGAGCAGGGGCCCGTTGCTCTGCTCAACGCCGTCTATGAACAACTCGGGCTTAAGGATGTGTTGGGCGATCAGGTGCACAATGCCGTCAACGCATACGCAGACGCCCTGCGCAAGGTCAAGGACCCCGTCCTCTCGGAACTCGAGGCGGTGGAGATCCTGCGCTTCTGTCTCATCGCGGAGGTGGTGGCGCACGCATTCGCCTCCCCGGAGGAGTTGGTCGAGCACACGCCGCAGTTCGAGTTCCTGCGGCTGGGCCCGGACGACCACAGCCCCGTCTTCCCGTTGGACAAGTACGCGCCTCTCGGTGACCGCAAGCTCTACGGCATCCGGCTCGGCCACTTCGGCGCGTTCGTCAAGCCCGAGTGGCGTGCCTCCGACTTCACCTGGGGAAGGCTCGATGCCTCCCACCATCTGCTGCGGTTGTTCATCCCGGACCATCAGGAACGGCGGCTCATCGAGACCTCGTTGCACGAAGCCATTCTCCGGGCCGAGATCGGCAAGGAGCAGATGACCCGCAACCTCGACGAGCTGGCCGAGCCCGACGACTCCCTGCTGTTCAAGCGCTACCTGGATACCAAGGACGGGCGGCACACGGCCGGCAGGATGGTGGAGGCGGTGCTGAGCATCCTGGCGGGCAAGGGATCTACGGACAGCGGCGTCAAGGCCGAGGCCGGCAAGGTCATGTTCTGGCGGGCGTTCGGCCGCCGGATCGGGGCAAGGCAGTGGATGGGGCCCTCACGGCTGGTCTGCTCCCCGGCGCGGTGGCTGTGGTGGTGGCGGATCAGGAGGGATCCGGCGACCGCCATGCGGACCACTCTGTTGACGGCCCTGCTGGCCCTGGTCTCGGCGATGGCCGGCGCCTTCGGACTCTCGGTCCTGGTCCGGTACCTGTGGAAGAGCGACTGGAGCTGGACGCTGCAGCTGGTCACCGCAGCGGCGGGCATGGCCGTGCTGCTCAGTCTGGAATTCATCGGCACCGGTCTCTGGTGCTGGGCTGCCAGACACGTCAGTCAGCGGAAGGCATCCTCGTCCAACCACCGGGCCACGTCAGCATCCGGTCCGGGCGAGGGTCCAGTCGCTACGGCGTGAAGCCGGCCGGACGTCTTCGGCGTGAAGCGGCTGTGCACCGTGCTGAACCTCTCGCGCTCCCATCCGTCCCAGTGGGTGTGGTCCTCCGAGCCCATCGCATGAACCCCTGATCCCGAAGTGGACGTTCGATGAGATGTACGCGCGCCGCCGTGCACACGCCTGGTCCAGGGACCGTTGCAGACGCAGGATGTCCGGTGTCTGCCGAGGCACCGGGGGCACCCGGACCTACTACATGTGCTGGCCGAAGCCGAGCCGGGTCGGCCACTCGGGCTGGTTCCCCGAGCACCCGACAACGCTGTACGTCCGGGAGGAGGTGTTCCTCGACGGCATTTCGCGCTTCCTTGCGGACCGGGTGTTCGGTTCGCACCGCCGTGACTTCCTCGCCGCCGATCTCGCGACTTGCGAGGATCATGCAGTAGAGGAGCGTGAAGCTGAGCGCGATCGGCTCCAGCGGAAAGTCGACGACCTCGCCCGACGTCAGCGCAATATCCTCCGCCAGGCACAGGACTGCGAGCAGCGACAGCTCATCGAGCTCCTCCAGCGCACCATCACGCTGAACAAGGCGCTGGACTCCGCGGAGATCAAAATCACTTTGCCCGCCCCACAGACCTCACGGATCATTGAAACCGCAGAGGAGATCAGCCGAGAGACGGCCGAGACCGAAGCCTCCGGAGCAGCCATGCAGGACGAACAGGAACGCACTTCCCCACGGGAACGTGATGTCCACCAGCCAGAGGGGTCTCGTGTGGAAGCAACCCGGTTCTCCGTCCTCGACCGCTCCCGCACCCGTGAGGGGCACGACGGCCCCGAGGCCCTGCGCGACACCGTGCGGCTCGCCAAGGAGCTCGAAGGGCTCGGGTACCACCGTCTCTGGGTCTCCGAGCATCACGGCGTGCCGGGTGTGGCTGGTTCGGCGCCGACCGTGCTCGCGGCGGCCGTCGCGGCGGCGACGCGCACCATCCGGGTCGGCACCGGCGGCGTGATGCTGCCGAACCATCAACCGCTCATCGTCGCCGAGCAGTTCGGGGTGCTCGAAGCGCTCTTTCCCGGACGCATCGACATGGGGCTCGGCCGCTCGGTCGGCTTCACCGACGGGGTGCGCAAGGCGCTGGGGCGGGACAAGCACAACGCCGAGGACTTCGCCGCGCAGCTCACCGAGCTCCTCGGCTGGTTCCGCGGCACGTCGGACACCGGCGCGCATGCCCGGCCCGCCGAGGGCCTGACCGTTCCGCCGTACGTCCTGGCCATCGGCGAGGGCGCCACCATCGCCGCGCAGGCCGGGCTTCCCATGGTCATCGGCGACATCCGGAGCCGCGAGAAGATGCTCCGCGGCATCGACCACTACCGATCGTCGTTCCGGCCCTCGGTGTGGTCGAGCGAGCCGTACGTCGTCGTCTCGGGCACCATCGCCGTCGCCGAGACGCCCGAAGCGGCCCGCCGCCTGCTGATACCGGAAGCCTGGTCCATGGCGTACTCGCGCACGCACGGCACCTTCCCGCCGCTGCCCCCGGCCGAGCGCGTCGAGTCGCCGGCGATGACGATGACGGAGAAGGAGCGCGGGTTCTACGAATCCGGGCTCCAGGGCCACATCCACGGCACGGAGGAGCAGGTGGCCGAGGAGCTGGAAGTACTGCTCAAGGAGAGCGGCGCGCAGGAAGTGCTGGTCACGACCAGTACGTACGACCGCGATGGGCTCCTCGACTCCTACCGGCGGCTCGCCCGGGTCGCGGGTCTGGCGGCGGCCTAGAATCGTGGGGTTTGCCCCCGAGCCGCGTACGGAGTCCGCCCCATGCACAGCCCCCACGATCCGTTCGTACGTGTGCGTGGTGCGCGGGAGCACAACCTCCGCAACGTGGACGTCGCCATTCCGCGCGACGTCCTCGCCGTCTTCACCGGCGTCTCCGGCTCGGGAAAGTCCTCGCTCGCCTTCGGCACGATCTACGCGGAGGCCCAGCGCCGCTACTTCGAGTCCGTCGCCCCGTACGCCCGGCGGCTGATCCACCAGGTGGGCGCGCCGCGGGTCGGCGAGATCACGGGCCTCCCGCCCGCCGTCTCGCTCCAGCAGCGTCGGGCGGCGCCCACCTCCCGGTCCTCAGTGGGCACGGTCACCAACCTCTCGAACTCGCTGCGCATGCTCTTCTCCCGCGCCGGCGACTATCCGCAGGGCGCCGAGCGCCTCGACTCGGACGCCTTCTCGCCGAACACCGCCGCCGGGGCCTGCCCGGAGTGCCACGGCCTGGGCCGCGTGCACCGCACCAGCGAGCAACTCCTCGTCCCCGATCCGTCCCTCTCGATCCGGGAGGGCGCGATCGCGGCGTGGCCCGGGGCCTGGCAGGGCAAGAACCTCCGCGACGTCCTCGACACCCTCGGCCACGACGTCGACCTGCCCTGGCGCGAACTGCCACAGCAGGACCGGGACTGGATCCTGTTCACCGACGAGCAGCCGGTGGTGACCGTGCACCCCGTGCGGGACGCCGGCCGTATCCAACGCCCTTACCAGGGCACGTACATGAGCGCGCGGCGCTATGTGATGAAGACCTTCGCGGACTCCAAGAGCCAGACGCTGCGCACCAAGGCCGAGCGTTTCCTGGAGAGCGCCGACTGCCCGGCCTGCGGCGGCAGCAGGCTGCGTCCGGAGGCGATGGCCGTCACGTTCGCGGGCCGTACGATCGCCGACCTCGCCGCGCTGCCGCTGTCGGAACTGGCCAAGACGCTCGAAGGCGCGACGGGTTCGGAGGCGGCCCGCGTCCTGGCCGCCGACCTGCTCGCACGGATCGCCACGATCACCGAGCTCGGGCTCGGCTATCTGAGCCCGGACCGCGCGACGCCCACCCTCTCCACGGGCGAACTGCAGCGGCTGCGGCTCGCGACGCAGCTCCGTTCCGGGCTCTTCGGCGTCGTGTACGTCCTGGACGAACCCTCGGCCGGACTGCACCCGGCAGACACGGAGTCGCTGCTCACCCTCCTCGACCGGCTCAAGGCAGCGGGCAACTCGGTCTTCGTCGTGGAGCACCACCTCGATGTCGTACGTCATGCCGACTGGCTCGTCGACGTGGGCCCGCACGCGGGTGAGCACGGCGGTGAGGTCCTGCACAGCGGGCCGGTCGCGGACCTCGCGGGTGTCGCGGAGTCCGCGACGGCCCGCTTCCTCTTCGGGCGCGAACCGGAACCGGTGCGCGAGGTGCGCGCGCCCCGTGGCTGGCTGAAGGTCGGGCCCGTCAGCCGCCACAATCTGCGTGAGGTGACGGCCGAGATCCCGCTCGGCACCTTCACCGCCGTCACCGGTGTCTCCGGCTCGGGCAAGTCCACGCTCATCGGCGAGATCACCGACGAACTGGAGGGCGTGGGACGCCTGGTGTCCGTCGACCAGAAGCCGATCGGTCGCACGCCCCGCTCCAACCTCGCCACCTACACCGGCCTCTTCGACGTCGTGCGCAAGGTCTTCGCGGCCACGGACGCGGCGCGCGAGCGGGGCTACGGCGTGGGGCGCTTCTCGTTCAACGTCGCGGGCGGACGGTGCGAGACCTGCCAGGGCGAGGGGTTCGTGAGCGTGGAACTGCTCTTCCTGCCCAGTACGTACGCACCGTGCCCCGACTGCGGGGGCGCGCGCTACAACCCCGAGACGCTCCAAGTGACCTACCAGGGGCGGAACATCGCGGAAGTCCTCGACCTCACCGTCGAGTCGGCCGCGGACTTCTTCGCGGACACCCCGGCGGTCGCCCGCAGCCTGCGGACCCTGCTCGACGTGGGGCTCGGCTATCTGCGGCTCGGCCAGCCCGCCACCGAGCTGTCCGGCGGCGAGGCCCAACGCATCAAGCTGGCGGGCGAGTTGCAAGGGGCCTCACCTGTTCGAAAAGCTCGGGGAAGCGTCCGGCGCGGTCACACGCTCTACCTCCTGGACGAGCCGACGACCGGACTCCACCCGGCGGACGTCGAGGTCCTGATGCGTCAGCTGCACGGCCTGGTCGACGCGGGCCACTCGGTGGTCGTCGTCGAGCACGACATGGCGGTGGTGGCGGGCGCGGACTGGGTGATCGACCTGGGCCCCGGCGGCGGCGAGGAGGGCGGCAGAATCGTCGCGTCCGGCCCGCCGGCGGTCATGGCGGGGGCGCCGGGCAGCCGCACGGCGCCGTATCTGGCACGGGCGCTGACGCCCGACGGTTCTGGTTGGTCCGCACCAACTCCTTGACGGCGCCTCGGAGGGTGCCTTAAATCAAGTACTGAACTAAGCGTCGGGACAGATCGCTTGCCGCGTTCAGTTCTTGACGGTGGTTTGTCATGCGCATGCCCTACGCGGCGTGTGCTCCCCTCCTCTCCGCTTCCCCCTCCTCTCCGCTTCCCTCTCCCCCTCCCCCTCCCCCACGCGAAGCGATGTGATGACAGTGCGTACCTCCACCCGCCGCCGTACGGCGCTCGCGGCCGCCCTGGTCTGCGGCGCCGCCATCCTGACCGCACTCCCGGCCGGAGCATCGGCCGAACCCGCGGCCGCGGCCGCCACGTTCACCGACGACTTCGACGGACCGGCCGGTTCGGCGGTCGACGGCGCCAAGTGGCAGATCGAGACCGGCGACAACGTCAACAACCACGAGCGGCAGTACTACACCTCCGGCAACAACAACGCCGCCCTCGACGGCCAGGGCAACCTCGTCATCACCGCCCGCAAGGAGAACCCGGGCAACTACCAGTGCTGGTACGGAACTTGTGAGTACACCTCCGCCCGCCTCAACACCGCGGGCAAGTTCACGCAGACGTACGGCCATGTCGAGGCCCGCATGAAGGTGCCGCGCGGCCAGGGCATGTGGCCCGCGTTCTGGATGCTCGGCGCCGACATCGGCGACGTGGGCTGGCCCCAGAGCGGTGAGATCGACGTGATGGAGAACGTCGGCTTCGAACCGGGCACCGTGCACGGCACCCTGCACGGCCCCGGCTACTCCGGCTCCGGCGGCATCGGCGCGGGATACACGCTGCCCGGCGGCGAGGCGTTCGCGGACAAGTTCCACACCTTCGCCGTGGACTGGTCACCCAACAAGGTCACTTGGTCCGTGGACGGCAACGTCTACCAGACCCGCACCCCGGCCGACCTGGGCGGCAAGCAGTGGGTGTTCGACAAGCCCTTCTTCCTGATCCTGAACCTCGCGGTCGGCGGCTACTGGCCCGGCGACCCGGACGGCAGCACCACCTTCCCGCAGCAGCTCGTCGTCGACTACGTCCACGTGACCACCAACGACGGTGTCGCGCCCGGGAGTTGAGCAAGCCTTCACGTTCCCGGGCGTCACCGCGTCACCGCGCGGCCGGTATGGCCGGGCGCCCCTTCTCGTACACGGTGAGTCCCTTGGACAGCCGCAGCGGGACGAGGATCAGCTCGACGATCAGTGCCTTCCACGCGTAGCAGACGTTGACCGCCTTGGTGGCGTAGACGCACGGGATGTTCAGCAGGACCCCCGCCACGGGCAGCCGCCGCCGGCGGGCCGCATAGATCAGGGGTGGCGCGGTGAGCAGTATCTCGGCCGCCGCCCACCACCCGAAGGACTCGCTCAGCGACTGGCTCGTCGTGGCCGCGAGCAGGAACGGCGTGGCCCACCACAGGGGTGCCGTGACGATTTCGAGGAGCGCCAGCAGGATCCAGAGTGCGAGCATCGGTTTCGCGGTGAGCATCCGGCCCAGGTGCAGCCGCACGTTCTGACAGAAGCCCGCCATCCACCGCCACACCTGTTTGCGCAGATAGGTGAGCGTCTCGGGGTCGGCGGCCCAGGCGACCGCGTCGCTGACGTACAGGGCGCGCCGGCCCGCGATCTGCTGGGACCAGGTGTAGTCCATGTCCTCGACGATGGTGCGTTCCGGAAAGCCGCCGAAGGCGAGCAGATCCGCGCGGCGGAACACCGAGCAGCATCCGGAGCAGACCATGGGGCTGCCCGCGGCGTGCTGGATGGGGCGGTGCCAGTGGAAGCCGAAGAGGTACTCCACGGACCGGCCCCGCTCCCAGACCGTTCTGGTGTGCCGTGTCTGGACGTTGCCCGCCGCGACGGTCACCTCCGGGTCGTCGAAGGCGGGCAGTATCCGCTCGATGTAGTCGGGCGCGAGCACCGTGTCCGCGTCGACGGCGAGCACCAACTCCGTGTCGCAGTACGGCAGTGCGTGGTTCTGCGCCTTGGCCTTGCTGCCCAGATTGCGCGGCGGCCTGATCACCGTCACGCCGTGGGCCGCGGCCACGTCTCCCGTGCGGTCGTCCGAGCCGTCATCGACGACGATGACGCGGTCGGGCGGTGCCGTCTGTCGTGCCAGCGAGTCCAGCGTGGCCGGTAGGCCCGCTTCCTCGTTGTGCGCGGGCACGATCACTGTGATGCCATACCGGTTCCGCATGTCGCACTCCCCCGAGTTTGCGCACCGTGCTCCCCATGAGCACGGCCAGTCCGACCACGCCGTAGACCAGCGTGCTGATGCCGATGAACGGCAGTCCCCCGTGCATCCGCTCTCCCCCGTCCTCTCCCGTTCTGTCCCTTCCTGTCCTTCCGTTGACGATCACGCTAGACGAAAGGGCGCGGAACATGTGGAACGGGAAATTCCTGTGGATAACTCGGGGGAGGCGATACGCGAGCCGGGCGCGGAAGTGACGGCTACGGAACGATCGAGTCGACGTAACCCCCGTCGACCCGCAGCGCGCCGCCCGTCGTCGCCGAGGCGAGCGGCGAACTGAGGTAGACGACCATGTGCGCGATCTCCTCCGGTTCGATGAGCCGCTGGATCAGTGATTGCGGGCGGTGCTTGACCATGAACTCCCGCTGCGCCTCGTCCCAGGGCAGGGCGGGGTCGACCAACTCGTACACGAAGTCCTCCACGCCGCCGGTGTGCGTGGGGCCCGCGATCACGGAGTTGACGGTCACGCCCGACCCGGCGGCCTCCTTCGCGAAGCCTCGGGAGACGGCCAGGAGCGCGGTCTTCGACGTGCCGTAGTGGATCATCTCGGCGGGCGTGACGAGCGCCGAGTCGCTGGCGATGTTCTGGATCCGCCCCCAGGAGCGGTCTTTCATGCCCGGCAGGTAGTGGCGGATCATCCGGACCGCGGTCAGCACGTTCACCTCGAAGTAGCGGCGCCATTCGTCGTCGCTGATGTCGAGGGCCGATGCGGCGCCGAAGACGCCGAGGTTGTTGATGAGGATGTCCGCCTGGGGCACGGCGTCGAAGACCTGACGGGCGCCGTCGTCGGTGGAGATGTCGCCGGGGGCCCGGAGGAATTCGGCTCCGCCGTGCTCGTCCTTCAGACGCTCCACGGCCTTGTCGACGGATGCCGCGGACCGCCCGTTCACCGCGACCCGCGCGCCCGCCCGGGCCAGGCCGGTCGCGATGGCCGCCCCGATTCCCTGGGTGGAGCCGGTGACGAGGGCGGTCTTGCCGGAGAGATCGACGAGCATGCTGCGTACCTCCTGCTGGGGTTGACGGATGGCCCCCGGGGCCCGGGAGCCAGTAGATCACTCAGGGCTCAGGCTGCGAGGGTCTGCTTCAGCGCCGCGAGTCCGTCGCTGAAGATGCCGTGGAACAGCGCGACGACCTCGTCGTCGCCGACACCCACCGGTGTGAAGACGCCGGACCACTCCACACGGGAGGCGTCCTGGCCTGGCATCTCGTGCACCTTGAGGGTCGCCACGTAGTCGGTGGCGGGGAAGGGGGCCTTGAGGATGGAGTAGCTGTACGTGCGCGCCTCTTCGTCGAAGGTCAGCAGGCGTTCGACGATGACGCCGCCGTCCTCGCTCGTGAGGGTGCGCACGCGGCCGCCCTCGCTGGACTCGCTGGAAGGGATGAAGGGCAGCCAGTCGGGCAGCGCGTCGAAGCCGCCGATGAGCTGCCAGACGCGGTCGGCCGGTGCGGGGATCTCGATCGATGCGCTGGTGGAAGCCACGGGATTCTCCTTGATGGGTACGGAGATGGGTACGGAGATGGGTACGGAGATGCGTACGGAGATGGGTACGGAGATGGGTACGGTGTGCGCGACATCATGAACCCGCAAGATGCCGAAACGGTCGATCTTCAGCCGCCTCCGCGCGCCGTCAGTCCCAATACGCCTTCCGCAGCCGCGACTTCGCCAGTTTCCCGGTGGGCGTCCTGGGCAGCGAGTCGGCGAAGTCCACGGAGCGGGGCGCCTTGTAGTGGGCGATGCGCTGCCGCACGAACTCGATCAACTCACGCTCCAGTTCCGGCCCCGGAGCCGCCCCGTCGGCCGGCTGCACCACCGCCTTGACCGCCTCGCCCATCTCCGCGTCCGGCACCCCGATCACCGCGACGTCCGCGACCGCCGGATGCAGTACGAGGCAGTCCTCGGCCTCCTGCGGATAGACGTTCACGCCCCCGGAGATGATCATGAATGCCCTGCGGTCCGTGAGGAAGAGA
Organism: Streptomyces sp. NPDC021622; assembly: GCF_040640795.1. NCBI lineage: Bacteria > Bacillati > Actinomycetota > Actinomycetes > Kitasatosporales > Streptomycetaceae > Streptomyces > Streptomyces sp. NPDC021622. The sequence goes on along the minus strand of NZ_JBFACK010000011.1, from coordinate 228,789 downwards.
TAGCCGTCCTCGTCGACGTGCCCGATGTCCCCCGTGGTGGTCCAGTTGGGATGCTCGGGGTGCTGGGCCTCGCGGGTCCTGCCCTCGTCGTTGTGGTAGCGGAAGGGCAGGTCGTCGCGCTCGAAGTAGACGATCCCGGTCTCGCCGACCGGCAGTTGCACCCCCGCGTCGTCGCAGATCCGCAGCACGCCGAGGAAGCCGTCCCGGCCCACCGAGCCGGGCTTGCGCAGCCACTCCTCGGGCGAGATGAACGTGATGCCGTTGCCCTCCGTCGAGGAGTAGTACTCGTACAGGACGGGCCCCCACCACTCCAGCATCCGCCGCTTGACCTCGACGGGGCAGGGCGCGGCCGCGTGGATGGCGGTCTTCATCGACGACAGGTCGTAGCGCTCGCGCACCGGTGCGGGCAGCTTCAGCATCCGTACGAACATCGTCGGCACCCACTGGCTGTGCGTGACCCGGTGCCCCTGCACGGCCGCGAGGGCGCCCTCCGCGTCGAAGGCGTCCATCAGGACGACCGTGCCGCCGAGCGCGGTGACGACGCCGCAGAACCGCAGCGGCGCCGCGTGGTAGATCGGTGCGGGGCTGAGATAGACGGTGTCCTCGCCGAAGCCGTACATCGCCTGGAAGATGAGCGTGTACGTACTGGGCTCCTCGCGCACATCGCCATCGGGCAGCGCGGGTTTGATGCCCTTGGGGCGGCCGGTGGTGCCGGAGGAGTAGAGCATGTCGGTGCCGCGTGGCTGGTGCGCGGGCGGCTCGGCGGACGCGGACTCCAGGGCCTTTTCGTACGTTCCGTCGTCGAGGCCGAGCACGATCGGCGGGCCGCCCGCCAACTCCAGGACGGTCGCGCCGAGTTCGGCGAGCGAGCCGGAGACGATCAGCGCCTTCGCCCCGCAGTCCCGGACGATATAGGCGGCCTCGTCGGCCGTGAGGTGGTGATTGACGGCGGTGAGATAGAGGCCCGAGCGCAGGGCGGCCCAGTAGACCTCCAGGGCGCGCGGGTCGTTGTCGCACAGCAGGGCGAAGTGGTCGCCCCGACGCAAGCCTGCGGCCCGCAGATGATCCGCGAGCCGCAGGGAGCGTTCTTCGAGTTGTCCGTAGCTGAGGGTCCGTGTGCCGTCGGCGGTGACGACGGCCGGCCTGGCAGGGTCGTACGCTCCCGGATACATGCCGCGAAGGTACGCGCCCCGCAGGGGCGCGTGGAACTGCGCGACAAGCCACAACCGACCCGCAGATCCCAACGGCCCCTCAGAGTGACTAGCGGCTGACCTTCCGAGTGGCCCGCAGCCACTCCTTGTTCATCGCCGCGATGGAAGGCAACGGGATCCCCTTAGGACAAGCGGTGGCGCACTCGCCAGTCAGCGTGCAGCCACCGAAGCCCTCTTCGTCCATCTGCGCCACCATGTCCAGGACACGCGTCTCGCGCTCGGGCGCACCCTGCGGAAGCACGTTGAGGTGGTTCACCTTGGCCGAAGTGAACAGCATCGCCGAGCCGTTGGGACAGGCGGCGACACAGGCGCCGCACCCGATGCACTCCGCGTGCTCGAAGGCGAAGTCCGCGTCCGGCTTCGGCACGGGCGCGGCATGCGCCTCGGGGGCCGCGCCGGTCGGGGCGCTGATGTAGCCGCCGGACTGGATGATGCGGTCGAAGGACGAGCGGTCCACCACCAGGTCCTTGACGACCGGGAAGGCGGCGGCGCGCCACGGCTCGATGTCGATCGTGTCGCCGTCGTTGAAGGACCGCATGTGCAACTGGCAGGTGGTGGTGCGCTCCGGGCCGTGCGCGTCGCCGTTGATGACGAGCGAGCAGGCCCCGCAGATGCCCTCGCGGCAGTCGTGGTCGAAGGCGACGGGGTCGTCGCCCTTGACGATGAGCTCTTCGTTGAGGGTGTCGAGCATCTCCAGGAAGGACATGTCGGAGGAGATGCCGTCCACTTCGTACGTGGACATGGCGCCGTCGGCGTCGGCGTTCTGCTGGCGCCAGACGCGCAGGGTGAGCTTCATGCGTAGCTCCGCTGAGTGGGGTGGACGTACTCGAAGACGAGGTCTTCTTTATGAAGGACGGGGGCATCGCCCGTGGCGGTGAACTCCCAGGCGGCGGCGTACGAGAACTCCTCGTCCACGCGGGCCGCCTCGCCGTCCGGGGTCTGGGACTCCTCGCGGAAGTGGCCGCCGCAGGACTCGGCGCGGTGCAGGGCGTCGAGGCACATCAGCTCGGCGAGCTCGATGTAGTCGACGATGCGGTTCGCCTTCTCCAGGGACTGGTTGAACTCCTCGCCGGTGCCGGGGACCTTGATGCGGCGCCAGAACTCCTCGCGGATCTGCGGGATCCGCTCCAGCGCCTTGCGCAGACCCGTCTCCGTACGGGCCATGCCGCAGAACTCCCACATGAGCTCGCCGAGTTCGCGGTGGAAGGAGTCGGGCGTGCGGTCGCCGTCGACCGCGAGGAGCTTGGCCAGCCGGTCCTCGGTCTCGGTCAGCACCTCGCGCACGACGGGGTGTTCGTCGTTGACCTCGTCGTGGTGCGGGTTGCGTGCGAGGTAGTCGTTGATCGTCGATGGGAGTACGAAGTAGCCGTCGGCGAGGCCCTGCATCAGGGCCGACGCGCCGAGCCGGTTCGCGCCGTGGTCGGAGAAGTTGGCCTCGCCGACGGCGAACAGGCCGGGGACGGTGGTCTGCAGGTCGTAGTCGACCCACAGTCCGCCCATCGTGTAGTGCACGGCGGGGTAGATCCGCATCGGCGTCTCGTACGGGTTCTCCGCGGTGATCCGCGCGTACATGTCGAAGAGGTTGCCGTACTTCTCCTCGACCTTCTTCTTGCCCATGCGTTGGATGGCGTCCGCGAAGTCGAGGTAGACGCCCTGTCCGCCGGGGCCGACGCCACGGCCCTCGTCGCATACGTTCTTGGCGGCGCGCGATGCGATGTCGCGGGGCACCAGGTTGCCGAAGGACGGGTAGATGCGCTCCAGGTAGTAGTCGCGCTCGTCCTCGGGGATCTTGTTGGCGGGGCGGTCGTCGCCCTTGGCCTTCGGCACCCAGATCCGGCCGTCGTTGCGCAGCGACTCACTCATCAGCGTCAGCTTGGACTGGTGGTCGCCGGTGCGCGGGATGCAGGTGGGGTGGATCTGCGTGAAGCACGGGTTGGCGAAGTAGGCACCGCGCCGGTGGGCCCGCCACACGGCCGTGGCGTTCGAGTTCATGGCGTTCGTCGACAGGTAGAAGACGTTGCCGTAGCCGCCGGAGGCGAGGACCACCGCGTCGGCGAAATATGTCTCGATCTTGCCGGTGATCAGATCGCGGGCGACGATGCCGCGGGCCCGCCCGTCGACGACGATGACGTCCAGCATCTCCGTGCGCGGGTGCATCTCGACATTGCCCGCGGCGATCTGCCGGGACAGCGCCTGATACGCCCCGAGGAGCAGCTGCTGCCCCGTCTGGCCGCGCGCGTAGAAGGTCCTGGAAACCTGTACGCCGCCGAAGGAGCGGGTGTCGAGCAGACCGCCGTACTCGCGGGCGAACGGGACGCCCTGCGCGACGCACTGGTCGATGATCTCGACGGAGATCTGCGCGAGCCGGTGCACATTGGACTCGCGGGCGCGGAAGTCGCCGCCCTTGACCGTGTCGTAGAAGAGACGGTGTACGGAGTCGCCGTCGTTGCGGTAGTTCTTGGCGGCGTTGATGCCGCCCTGCGCGGCGATCGAGTGGGCGCGGCGCGGGGAGTCCTGGTAGCAGAACTGGACGACGTGGTAGCCCTGTTCGGCGAGCGTGGCGCCTGCGGAGCCGCCCGCGAGGCCGGTGCCGACGACGATCACGGTGTGCTTGCGGCGGTTGGCCGGGTTGACCAGTTTGGCCTCGAAGCGGCGGGTGTCCCAGCGCTCGGCGATCGGTCCGGCGGGCGCCTTGGAGTCGACGACCGGCTCGCCGGTCACGTACTCGGCATACGAATTCATCAGCTCACCACTCCGGTCATGACGGCCACGGGTACGACGACGAAGCCCGCCGTCAGGAACAGCGCGAGGCCATTGGCGATGATCTTGAGGGCGCGGTCGCGGGTCGCCTTGCCCGCGCCGAGCGTCTGCGCGGCGCTCCAGAGCCCATGGCGGACGTGGAAGCCGAGGGCGACCACCGCGACGATGTAGATGACGTTGCCGTACCAGGTCGAGAAGGTGTCGATGATGTTCTGGTACGGGTGCAGGTGTTCGTAGCCGCCCGGGTGCACGGTGCCGGTCGTCAGGTCGAGGATGTGCCAGACGATGAACAGGGCGAGGATGATCCCGCCCCAGCGCATCGTGCGCGTCGCGAAGCTCGAACCGGCCTTCTTGTGCACGTACTTGGTGGGGCGCGCCTTGATGTCGCGGCGGCTCAGCTGGTACGCGGAGACGGCGTGCGCGACCACGGCGACGACGAGCACGACGCGGACCAGCCAGAGCGTCCACTCGTAGTGCATGAAGGGCTCGCCGACCGTGCGCAGCCAGTGGGCGTAGTGGTTGATCTCCTCCGGGCCGAAGAAGATCTTCAGGTTTCCGATCATGTGCACGACCAGGTAGAGCAGCATGATCAGGCCGCTCACCGCCATCACCGTCTTCTTGCCGACGGATGAGTCCCAGATCGTGCGCGTCATCGACGGCCGTCGGTCCGTCCGCGTTGCCAGAGCCATGACGCAGACGCTAAGGCCGAAGGTCCCGATCGGTCCAAGAGATGGATCAGCTCATCTCCATAGCGAATGGCTATCATCGGCCGTACCCTGCCGTATATGCAGTTCCAGCAGCTTCTCTACTTCGTCGCCGTCGCCGAGACCAGGCACTTCACCCGGGCCGCCGAGCAGGTGCACGTCTCGCAGCCGTCCCTCTCCCAGCAGGTCCGCGCCCTGGAGAAGGAACTGGGCGCCGAGCTGTTCAGCAGGGCACGGGGCAACATCGCCCTGACCGACGCCGGCGAGGCGCTGCTTCCGCTGGCCCGCCGGATCCTCGCGGACGCCGACACCGCGCGGATCGAGGTGCAGGAGCTGGCCCAGCTGCGGCGCGGCCGGATCCGCCTCGGCGCCACGCCCAGTGTCTGCACCGGCCTGCTTCCCGAGGTACTGCGTGCCTTCCACGACCGGCATCCCGGCATCCAGCTCCTCCTGGAGGAGGGCGGCTCCCACGACCTCGTACGCGAACTGGCGCGCGGCGCCCTGGACCTGGCCCTCGTCGTCCTTCCGCTGCCGAGCCCGTCCCCCGCCCTGACGACCGTGGAACTGCTGCGGGAGGACCTGGTCGTGGTGTCCTCGCCCGACGCGCCGGGGCTCGGCACGTCGGTGCGGGTGGCCGATCTGCAGGGTGAGCGCCTTGTGATGTTCCGGCACGGCTATGACCTGCGGGAGCTGACGGTCGCCGCGTGTCGCGCGGCGGGCTTCGAGCCGGATTTCGCGGTCGAGGGCGGCGAGATGGATGCGGTGCTCGGCTTTGTTCAGGCGGGGCTCGGGGTGGCCGTCGTGCCGCGGATGGTGGCCGAGCGGGCCGGGCGCGGGTTGCGGATGACGCCGCTTGCGCGGCCTTCTCTTCACCGTACGATCGCGCTGGCCCACCGCAGCGATGTGGCTCCGCCTCGGGCTGCGCGGGAGCTTCAGCGCATGCTTTTGGCTCCGCGGGGGGTGCAGTGATTTGGCTGCAAGTCCGGTGGGGGCTTGTCGCGCAGTTCCCCGCGCCCCTTCGGGCGCGGACCTCGGCGGGGCGCGGGCCTCGGCAGGGCTGCTTAGCTCAGGCTGCCCGTCTCTGGGTTTCTGATCGTCAAGCAGTACGTTCCGCCCGCCGGGTCCCGCATCACGATCCAGTGTGGGCCTCGCGTCACCGACTCGGCGTCCTGCTTCTCGTGGTGGGCGCGGGTCGCTTCGGGGTCGGAGCAGGAGAAGTCCAGGTGCGCGCCCGCGGGGCCGTCCGCGTCGAGGCGCTGCAGCAGGATCCGGATCGGCAGGCTCGCGGGCGACTTGACGAGGTGGAACTCCGGGCGTGAACCGGGGCCCGACGACCACCCGGTGAAGGCGGGCCAGAACTCCTTCTCCGCCTCCCACACCCCCGGCGGCACATCGAGGCACACCTGGTCGAGGCGGCTCGTGGAACCGTCCGGGGCGGCCAGCGGTGCGGGGCGGACTCGTTCGGCCTGCCACGGCACCACGCAGAACAGTTGCCCGCCCGGGGAGCGCAGGACCTCCAGGCCGTCCTCCGCGAAGACGGGGGTGGCCCCCAGCTCGCGGGCGGCGCTCGCCGCGGCGGCCACGTCGTCCACCGCGAAGTCGAGATGCGCGCCGCCGGGGCCGCCGACCGCCTGCGCCTTCACGTACGCGTCGCCCTGCTCGGGCAGCAGCGTCACGAACTGGTCGTCCTCACCGCGGAACGCGGAGAGCCGCGTCCCCGTGACCGCCGTCCAGAACGCGCAGGCCCGAGCGAACCGGTCCGCGGGCCGGTCGACGAAGGCGTACACCCAATGGATCACCGTGGTACCTCAGCTAGTCGCGTCCGCGAGGGCAAGCTCGTGCAGCCGGTCCGGCGGGCCGGGGCGGGCGTAGTACCAACCCTGTGCCGTGTCACAGCCCAACTCTCGCAGCTGGTCCGCCTGCGCGCCCGTCTCGACGCCCTCGACCGTCACCGCGAGGTCCAGGCTGTGGGCGAGCGACACGATCCCCTCGACGATCTTCAGGTCTACGGGGTCGGCCGGGAAGTGCTGCATGCCCTGGGTGAAGGAACGGTCCAGCTTGAGGATGCTCACCGGCAGGCGGCGCAGATTGGCGAGGTTGGAGTAACCCGTGCCGAAGTCGTCGAGCGCGATGTCCACGCCCATCTCGGCGAGCCGCCGCAGCGGCTTGAGCAGGTCGTCGTCGGCGCCGATCAGCGCGGACTCGGTGACCTCCAGGCACAGCGCGCCCGGTTCGAGCCCGGCGCGCTCCAGGATCTCCACCGTGTCCGAGACCAGACCGGGGTGGGTCAGCTGCATGGGCGACAGGTTCACGTTGACGCGCAGCGGCCCGGCGGCTGTCCCCTCTGCGGTTCGCGCCTCCCAGGTGCGGGCCTGGCGGACCGACTCCTCCAGGACCCAGCGGCCGAGCGGCACGATCAGTCCGGTGTGCTCGGCGAGCGGGATGAACCGGTCCGGGCCGATGACGCCGTGCTGCGGGTGCAGCCACCGCACAAGGGCCTCGGCGCCGCGCACACTGCCGTCGCCGAGGTGGACGAGCGGCTGGTACTCGATGAAGAACTCGCCGCGCTCCAGGGCCGCGGGCAGCGCGGTGGTCAGGCCGTGCCGGGTGATCGCGCGGGCGTCGGCCTCCGGGTCGGCGAGCTCGAAGCGGTTGCCGCCCGCCGACTTGGCGCGGTACATCGTGATGTCGGCGCTGCGCAGCACCTCCGCGGCGCCCCGCTCGCCCGCCGGGCCCTCCACGATGCCGATGCTGCCGCGCACGGTCAGCTCGCGGCCCTCGACGCGGATCGGCGTGGACAGCGCGTGCATGATGCGCCCGGCGAGCTCGTCGACCTCGGCCTCCGTGTCGCGGCCCGTGGTCAGCGCCACGAACTCGTCGCCGCCGAGGCGCGCGACCATCTCGCCGGGCGCGGTGGCGCAGGACTGCAGCCGGTCGGCGACCTCCACCAGGAGCCGGTCGCCCGCCGCATGGCCCAGGCTGTCGTTGACGGTCTTGAAGCCGTCGAGGTCGAGATAGCAGAGCCCGAAGCGGGCGCCGTCGCCCGCGGCAAGGGCCTTCTCCAGGCGTTCGAAGAACAGCGTCCGGTTCGGCAGGCCGGTGAGCGCGTCGTGCGTCGCCTCGTAGCGCAGGCGCAGATTGAGCAGCCGGCGCTCGGTGGTGTCCTCCATCAACGCCAGCTGGTACTGCGGCACTCCGTCCGCGTCCCGCAGCAGCGAGACGGTCAGATTGGTCCACAGGACCGTGCCGTCGGGCCGGTAGAAGGCCTTCTCGACGCGGTAGTGCTCGCGCTCACCGCGCACCAGCTCGTCGTAGAGCTTCCATACGTGCGGGGAGTCGTCGGGGTGCGTCCACTCCGCCACGTTGCGTCCGCGCAGCTGGTTCTCCAGGCCGCCGAACATCCGGATCAGGGCGTCGTTCACCTCCAGGACCGTGCCCGAGAGGTCGGCGATGCCGATGCCGATCGCGGCTCCGTGGAACACCGCGCGGAAGCGGGCCTCGCTCGCGTGCAGGGCCTCGGCGACGACACTGCGCGCGTTCAGGGCGGCCCGCGATATCGCCTCCTGCTCGGAGAGGGTGCGCTCGCGCAGCGCCGCGGCGAACCCCGCGGCGACGGCGTGCTGGAGCCGCGCGGAGCGGGCCCGCAGCTCCTCCTGCCGGCCTTCCTGGCCGCAGTACAGGACCAGGTACGCGTCCACGCAGTCCAGGGTGCGGCTCAGCGCCTCCGGATCGGTGCAGTGCGTGCCGATCAGGGCGGCGCCGACCGCCTGTCCCTCGCCGGAGTCGAAGACCCGCTCAAGGAGCGCGTCACGCAACCGCCGGGCCAGCGGCACCAGTTGGAGCTCGAACTCGGGCCGGGTCAGCGACGTGGCGGTCACCGGGAAGATCGCCCGGCTCCAGATCGTCGCGAACCTGCGCACTCTGTCCTCGGGGCCGTCCGCTTCCCCGCTCATGCCCTGCGCCCCACGCCGGCGAACCCGGAGAAGGCGTACGGATCCTCCTCCTCGGGCGAGGTGTCGGGCCGCCAGTGCGGCATCGGCACGAGGCCGGGTTCCACCATGTCGTATCCCTCGAAGAACCGCGCGATCTCTTCGCGCGAGCGCATGATCAGTGGATTGCGGATGTCCTTGTACACGCCGACGGTCTGGCCGGCCTGCTCGGCGGGGATCGGCATCCCTTCGTACGAGGCGTGCGTGAGGACGATCACGCTGCCGGGCGCGAGTGCGTCCCGCAGTTCGGCGACCGCTGTGTAGGGATCGTACGCGTCCTCCACGAAGTGCAGGACGGCGACGAGGAGAAGGGCCACCGGACGCTCCAGGTCAAGGAGTCCCTTCACCTCCGAACTGCCCAGAATGTCCTGTGGTTTGCGCAGATCCGCGGCGACGATCCCAGCCTTGTCGTTGCCTTCGAGCACGGCCCGGCTGTGCGCGACGGCCACCGGGTCGTGATCGACGTACACCACGCGGGCGTCCGGGTCGGCCTGCTGTGCGACCTCGTGGACATTGCCGAACGTGGGGATCCCGGAGCCGATGTCCAGGAACTGGCCGATGCCCTCGTCCACGGCGAAACGTACGGCTCGCCGCATGAAGGCACGATTCGCCTGCATGATCTTGGGCAGGCCCGGCATGAACTCCATGGCCCTGCGGGCCGCGTCCCGGTCGACCTCGAAATTGTGCGAACCGCCAAGGTAGTAGTCGTAGATGCGGGACACGCTGGGCATCGTGATGTCGATGCCCTGCGGGGCCCAGGCGGGACGCTCCATCAGGACTCCAAGGCGTAGGCGAGGCGAGCCGGTGTTCGAAGGTGAGGCTACTGATCGTCCGCCAAGGGAGCGAGTCAAAACGGAAATTGGTCGTCCGTTCTCGGTCACTGCCTGCGGCAAGTGCCGAATATCAACCCAAAGAACCGGTCCGTTCCACCCTCCCTGGCGGGAATGGAACGGACCGGTCGACCGTACGCGCACTCCTTCTGACTGTCCCCCTTTCTTGGCCGGAGTTCGTCCTTTCTCGGCCGAAGTTCGACCTACTTCGGCGCGCCGACGGGCTTTCCGTCCGGCCCGGCCGCGTACCAAGTACCGCCCACACCCTGGCCGTTGGTGTCGCCCGGCTTCTTGTCACCGGCGAAGGTGTACATCGGCCAGCAGTCGATGGTCTGCTGCTGCTGTCCGTCGGGCCGGTCGAAGACGACGAAGCCCTTCTTGAGGATTCCCTTGGTGTCGTTCTTCTCGACCGGCGGCACCACCGGCCACTTCTCCAGGCACGCGCCCGTGCAGGCGGACTTCATCGGCCAGGCGGAGTCCTTCGTGAAGCGGTAGACCGTCATGCCGTTCTTGTCGACGACGATCTCGCCGAGCTTCGGGTCGTTCCTGGTGGAAAGACCAGCCGGGTCGACGGGTTCGGTCTCGGCGGGCGGCGCCTCCGCCTCGGCGGCCGCCGCCTTCTTGCCGTCGGGGGCGGCGGCGTACCAAGTTCCGCCCACGCCTTGGCCCTTGGCGTCGCCGGCCTTCTTGTCCTTCGCGTACCGGTACATCGGCCAGCCGTCGATGGTCAGCTGCTTGCTGCCGTCCGCGCGGGTGACCTCGCCCATCAGGGACTCGTCGACGCCGGGCGGGGCCACCGCACCCTTGGCCGACACGACGGGCCAGGTCGTGGCGCAGGCGCCCTCACAGTTCGACTTGGGCGGCTGGGCGGTGTCCTTGTCGAAGCGGTAGAGCGTGTGGCCCTCGCTGTCGGTGACGACCTTGCCGAGCTTCTTGCTGTCCCAGACGGCGAGTTGGCCCGCCGACTTCGCCTCCGCTCCCTCTTGCGCGTCCCCCGAGTCCGCGCCGTACCCGTCGCCGGCACCGTAACCGGCGTCGGCCGGGGCCTGGTTGCCCACGTTCTGTCCGTTGGGCGACTGGTCCCCCTTCTCCTGACCGCACGCCGTCGTCAGCGCCAGCATCGCCGCAGCTGTCGCTACGAGCGAGGCGCTCCGCCAGGCCCGGGGGGAACCCCCAGATAGATGCAGCATGTTGACTCCCGCTGTCCGCTTGGCTGTTCGCGCCACCCGAGTGGGTCACGCATGGCCCTAGGTACGGGCGGGAGCGGCTGATGCGTTCAACGGGGTTCCAAGAATTTTTGTGAGGGGGCGGGTACGCGGGGGGCCACTGGGGCGGTCGGCGTCAATCCCGCGATCACGGGCACCCACCTTCGGGTCATCATCGGGGCGGCGCGGCGTTCCTGCGGGAAACGGCGCCCATGATCTCTGACGTGCTTGGATCATCAAGGGGCGTATCCGCCCTGGTCACGCGAGCGCTGGCACTGCTGGTGCTGGCCTGGTTAATCGGTTCGCCGGCCACCGCCGTGGCTGTTCCCTTCGCCGACTGCGCCTACGCATCGGTCGATCAGGACGGCAGCGGTTCGGGGGGCGGCGCGGTGGCCGTCTCGGGTGACGGAGTGGTGTGCAGTGCCGGTCCCACGCGCCGCCCGAAGCCGCCCCCTCCGCCTCCTCCGCCCCCTCCTCCGCCGCCGCCCGCCCCGGCTCCCCCGCCTCGGATCGAACCCCCGGCACCGGAGCCGCCGCCTCCACCGCCCCCGTCCCCTCCGCCGCCCCCGGCGGCTCCCGAGCCCGCTCCGAAGCCGACGCCGAAGCCCACGCCGGCCGTCCGCCCCAAACTCGCGCCGGCGCCGGTGAGTTACCCCTCGTACCGCACAGCACCGCGCAAGACGCCGCCCCGCAGCGGCCCGTCCCTGGTCTCGCTCACCCTGCTCGTCACCGCGCCCGCGGTGCTCGCCGCCGCCGCGCTGCGGCCGCGCTGAACCGCCGGAGGTCCCATGTCGGAATGGCTTGTTCTCACCCTCGCGATGCTCGCCGCATGCGGCGTCGTCCTCGTCATCGCCTTTCTGCGGCACCGCAGAACGAGTCCGGATTACGACGCGTCGGAGACGCCGGACGTCATCGAGTACATGACGATGATGATCGGCGTGGTGTACGCGATCGTCCTCGGTCTGGCCATCGCCGGGGTCTGGGAGGCCCGCAGCGTCGCCGAGGACCATGTCCACGCCGAGGCCCAGGCCCTGCACGAGGTCTCCGAACGGGCCCGGGTCTACCCGGAGGAGGTCCGCGACCGCATCCGCACCGACGTCCACGCGTATGTCAGCTACGTGGTGAACACGGAGTGGGAGAGCATGGCGGAGAACGCCGAACTCACCGACCGTGGAACGCAGTTGCTCACCCGGGTCCGCCACGACGTGACCGACTACGTACCCAAGTCCGACTTCGAGGCGCAGGCCTATCAGCCGCTGGTCGACCAGGTCGCCGCCGCCGACGACGCCCGTAGCGCCCGTGGCGACAGCGCGGGGGCGACCATGCCCGGCGTGGTGTGGTTCGGCCTGATCATCGGCGGGCTTGTGACCATCGGCATGATCTTCGCGCTGCAGATCCGCCGCACCCCGCGCGAACTGATCCTGGCCGGGCTCTTCTCGGCCCTGTTCGCCTTCCTGCTCTTCCTGATCTGGGACTTCGACGCGCCCTACAGCCGCGGCATCTCGGCCAGCGCGGATCCGTTCCGGGCACTCTTCGACAACCTAGGGGGATGAGTCAGCCGGCGATGACCGATGCCAGCTGGGTGAGGTTGTCGATCCGCCAGTCCGCGCTCAGGGCGACGGTCGGATCGTCGGCCCACCAGTGGCCCCAGGGCCCGCGCCGGATGTGCGCCGCGCGCAGGCCCGCCGCCTTCGCCGGGTAGATGTCGTGCGCGGGGTGGTCACCGACGTACACGGTCCGCTCCGGCGCGGCCTGCGCGACCTCGGCGACCCGGGCGAAGAACGACGGATCGGGCTTCGCCACGCCCCACTCCTCCGACGTGACGACGAGGTCGGCGGGCAGATCCAGGTCACGCAGCAGTTCGCCCGCGCGCGGGCTCTGGTTCCCGGCGACGACGACGCGGATCCCCTGCTTGCGCAGCCCGCCGAGCGCGGGGCGCACATCGGGGTAGAGGTCGGTCTCGTCCAGGTGCTCGCCGCGTCCCGCGACCTCACGGGCGTGGTACGCGGCGGCGACGTCCATGTCCGGACTGAGCAGGCGCAGCGCGTCGGTGGGGTCGTGCCCCTGGGTGACCACGCTTCCCACGAGCGCGGAGACGGTGTGCCGTGGCACGCCGAGCCAGTCCGCCCAGGACGCCCAGTAGCGGTCATCTTTCGTGAGGGTCTCCCCCACGCCGAATACCACAGTCTCGATCATCATCGTCCGTAGCCTAGAACTCCGGCCCACGACCACGGCCGTGCGGCGCGCAGACTTCGACGTGTCTTCGGCCGCCGCACCGGCACCGGCTGCCCCCACAGGTCCGTAAACCGGGCTGCGCCGCGGCCCCGCGCGGCGCACTCTGGTGGCATGGCAGCCTGGCAGACACCCATCGTCGTTCACCCGCCCGCTTCCGACGGGGGACGGCAGGTCACCGTGCGGGGGCGGCCCATCGGTGTCGCCCACGACGACCGGGACCTGGTCGAGTTCCTGCGCCGTACGGGACTCGGCGACGCCGACATGGCGCTTGACGACCCGCATCTGGTGGAGTGGCGCGGCGGCGGGCCGCATGTGTGGGCCGCTACACCGCCGACGCCCTGATATCCCGTCATCGGGGCCGCGACACCCCGGCCGTTCCCCTGTCCGGCCCACGCGGTTGCCCCGTTCGCGCGACAGCGATCGCGGCCGCCCGGGTCCCTGCCTAGCGTTTCGGGCATCGAGGTGCATTTCAGGTGCAAGCGGAAGAAGGTCCGCGGCTGCTCCTCGGGGACCCGGAGGAATCACCATGCGCGCGATACGCGTTGCCTCGGCCGCTCTGCTCGCCGCCACCGCCCTGACCCTCACCGCCCCCACCGCGGCCGTCGCGAACGACGGCGACTCGAACAACAACATCACGTCGTTCGGCTTCCGCGTCACCCCGTCGACGATCGCCGCGGGCGGCCAGGTCACGCTCAGTGTGGACGGCTGCCAGGGCGACACGACGGTCACCTCCGGGGTCTTCGACGACGCCCATATCCCCAAAGGGCAGCAGTCCGTCAACGCCCAGGTCTTCCCGGACGCCAAACCCGGCGCGATGTACGAGGTGACCTTCGACTGCAAGGGCGAGAAGGGGACGACGGATCTCACCATCGCCACGGGCCGTCCCACGCACCACCCGACCATGCACCCCACCGCCCCCGCCCACCGGGGCGTGAAGGCCGGCGTGGGCGGCAGCTTCGGCGGTCTCGATCTGCACGAGATCGCCCTGGGCGGCGCCTTGATCGTGGGCACGCTCGGCACCGCGTACTACTGGACGCGCCGCCGTACCGGCGACGACAACTCCTGACCGGCGCGGAAGGGGGACGCGCCGGTCAGGAAGGCGGAACGAACCGCACAGGAACGTGCCGTCAGAAGCCGCGCCCCGCGTTCTCCGCGCGGCGCCGCATCCAGAACAGCCCGCCGCCGATCACGGCGGCCGCGACGAGACCACCGCCGATCGCCATGTCGGTGGTGGTCGCCCCCTCGCTGGAGCTGCCGCCGAGACCACCGCGGACACCGCCGTGGATGACGGTGAAGGCGGACGGGCGGGTGATTTCCTTGCCGCCGCACACGGCCTTGATGTCGTACGCGCCCGGGGTGGCGTGGTGGTGGATGGTCGCGGTCCCTGTCGCCGTGTGGCCGTTCGGCATCGGCTTCACGTTCGTCCTGGGGAAGGCGGGCGACTCGATGTGACCGCCGGACGGGCAGTTGTCGACCGTGACCGTCAGCTGCCCGCCTCTCGGGATGACGCTCGGCATGGCCACGATGTTGGACGGGTTGTCCCAGGCGGCAGCCGTCGGGGCGGCGAGCCCCACGACCGCACCCGCGGTGACGGCGACCGCCAGAGCACGGGTGGCGCGCATACGGGAAGTACGCATGTGAATCCTCCGCGGAAGACGCCCCGGGGAAACCGTCCCCGGTCGATCGGCGAGAGCGCCTCCCAGACAGACCCTCAGATGCCTTGCACAGGGCCGCATTTCGGGAATCGGCCGTACCGGTGAGGCGACACGCCGAAGGGCGCAGGCACAAGCCGATATTGCCGCAGGTCACGGACCGTCAGAAAATTAGTTTCCGGGGCGACTCGGATGGCGCATGCCCGGTATGGCCGCCACCCGTTCGCTCCTGCTCTGTCGCTGACCGCGCGCGCCGCGCTTAGCGTTCTCGTACGCGCAATGGACGCGGTTCGAAAGCCGCGTTGAGAGGGGATCAGAGAATGCTTTCGTCCCAGCCGGCCGAAGAGGAGGAAATGCAGAGGAAGCGCGCGCCCTGGGGCGTGATGGCGCTTGTTCTGCTGACCGGCCTCGCGCTGATCCGAAATGGCTCAGGGGAATTCGACGTGGGTCCGCCACAGCCCGCGTCGGCGGCCGCGGCGGACCAGGCGCCCGATGTGGCCAGGAAGGACGTCGCACCGCTGACGTACTCGCCCGCCGACCGGGTCCAGATCAAGGGGATCCGGGTGGACGCGCCGGTCATGGCCGTGGGGCTCGACGCGGAGGGCTGGGTGGACGCGCCGCCTCCGGAGGTCCCGAACCTGGCCGGCTGGTTCACCGGGGCGGTGTCGCCGGGCGAGAAGGGCACGTCCGTGATCGTCGGCCATGTCGACAATCAGCAGGGGCCCGCCATCTTCTACGGCCTCGGTTCGCTGAGGAAGGGAAATCGCGTCGAGGTCCTGCGCAGGGACCGCAAGACCGCGGTCTTCGAGATCTACGGCATCGAAGTGTTCGAGAAGAACAATTTCCCGGGAGATCGCGTCTACGGCGACAAGGGAACCCCGGAAATCCGCGTCATCACCTGTGGCGGCGGTTTCTCCAAGCGGGCCGGATACGACGGGAACGTCGTCGTTTTCGCCCGCCTTGTGGATGTGCGGGGCTGACGGCGATCTCGCCGAAAGCACGCGGCACAGGGCAGGCGAAAGTCCGAACTGCTCAGAGCTACATCGAATGGCGGCTCGGCACCGTGATGCGGTAGCCCGAGTCGATGAGTTCCGGAAGGTACGTCCGCAGGGCGTCGACGCTCTGGGAGCGGTCGCCGCCCGCGTCGTGCGCGAGCACCACGACTCCGGGAGCCGCGCCCTTGCGCACGCGCCGGATGATCGTGGCGGTGCCCGGCTCGGTCCAGTCCAGGGTGTCGACGGTCCAGGCGAGCGGCTCCATGCCCAGGTCGGCGCCGAGCTGGAAGGCATTGCGGTTCCAGGCCCCGTAGGGGGCGCGGAACCAGGCCGGGGGTTCGCCGACGACGTCGTCGACAACCTCGCAGGTGCGCTCCATCTCCTCGCGCATCGCGCTCCTGTTCACCTTCAGCAGGAGCGGATGGGACCAGGTGTGATTGCCGATCAGATGCCCTTCGTCGGCCATCTCGCGCAGCAGGTCCTTGTTGTCGACGGCCATCTCCCCGCACACGAAGAACATGGCGCGGACGTCGTACCGGCGCAGGGTGCGCAGGATGCCCGGGGTGTAGCGGGGGTCGGGTCCGTCGTCGAAGGTCAGCACCATGCTGCGGTCCTGTCCGTCCATGCGCAGGATCGGGGCACGGCGTACGCGCGGCAGGGCGCGGGCGGCGTGCTGCGGCGGTCCGTGGCCGGCCATCGGCTGGAGGCGGTACGCGGACGGCTTGAGGGCGCGCGCGGCCGACGGTCCACCGGCCGCCGCGCCGCCGGTGGCCTTGGGTCCTGGCGCGCCGGGCCGTTCCGCGCCCACACAGCCCGCGGTGGCGGCAAGACCGAAGACAGCGGCGCCGCGCAACAATGCGCGGCGCCCTGGCATCATTTGATCCTTTTTCATGACTAATCCGTCGCATGGCGGAAGCCCCGCGCGGACCAGCAACACCACGGCGAGCCTCGAATGCACCCGATTCGACCAGCGGCAACGGCTCCGGGGCCGGGTGGGTACCCTCTGCGCTGTGACCGAAGACCACTCTCACCAGTTCGAACGCGGTACTGACGGCCCGAAGGTGATCGTCGTCGGGGTCGACGGCTCGGACTCCTCGCTCCGGGCCGCCGCCTACGCCGGAGGGCTCGCCCGACGGCAGCGTGCGCTGCTCGCCGTCGTCTACGTCCAGCCGGTGATGGCCGCCGGTGCCGCGCTCGGCGCCCCTGTCGCCGAGACGACGGACGAGATCGCCGAGGGCCTGATCGCCGAGATCCGGGCGGCGACCGAGCGGGTGAAGGGGATATTCGACGTGCGCTGGGAGTTCCACACCTTCCGCGGCGACCCCTACAGCGGTCTGGTCAAGGCGGCGGACGATCTCACGGCCGACGCCGTGGTCGTCGGCGCATCCGAGCAGGCCGGGCACCGGATCGTCGGATCGGTCGCGGTACGCCTGGTCAAGGCGGGCCGCTGGCCCGTCACCGTGGTGCCGTAGCCGTGATGTCGTAGCCGTCGCCAGCCAGAGTGCTGAACCCTCACATATGTGAGGGGTGTGGTGTCTGTCGCCGCGAGCCCGCCTGCGCCATCATGATCCGCCATCAGCTCATGGCCGTCTGCGAAGAGGTGGAGCTCATGGCGGGACTCCGTATGGGGCAGGGCGTACTGCGCCGCAAGCCCATCGAACACATCGAAGAGACCGAGTCGGGAGCGGCCGGCGGCCTCTCCCGGTCGCTCGGTCTGTGGCAGCTCACGGCGATCGGCATCGGCGGCATCATCGGCGCGGGGATCTTCACCCTCGCCGGGACGGTGGCCAACGGCACAGCCGGGCCCGCCGTCCTGATCTCCTTCCTCATCGCCGGTGTCGCGAGCGCGGCCGCGGCCTTCTCGTACGCCGAGTTCGCGGGCCTCATCCCGAAGGCCGGATCGGCGTACACGTACGGCTATGTGGTGCTCGGCGAACTCGCGGGCTGGTTCATCGGCTGGGACCTGCTCCTGGAGTACACGGCGATCGTGGCGGTGGTCGCGATCGGCATCTCCGGCTACTTCAACTTCCTGCTCAACGACATGGGCGCCGAGCTGCCCACCTGGATGCTGGGCGCGCCGGGGACGGGCGACGGGCACAAGGTCGACCTGTTCGCTGCGGTGCTCTGCCTGCTCATCGCGTATCTGCTGACCCTCGGCATCAAGAACGCGGCGCGGTTCGAGATGGTCGTCGTGATCCTGAAGGTCATCGTCGTGATCGTGGTGATCGCGGTGGGGTTCTTCCACATCAACACCGACAACTACAGCCCGTTCTTCCCCTTCGGGGTCAGCGGGGCGTTCACGGGTGCGGCGACGGTCTTCTTCGCGGTCTTCGGGTACGACGCGATGAGCACCGCCGCCGAGGAGTCCAAGGACGCCCAGCGCCACATGCCGAAGGCGATCCTCTACTCCCTCGCCATCTCGATGGTGCTGTACGTGCTCGCGTGCCTGGTCCTCACGGGCATGCAGAGCTATACGGACATCGACCCGGAGAGCGGGTTCTCCACCGCCTTCAAGTCCGTGGGGCTCGGCGGTCTCGCCGATGTCATCGCGGTCGGCGCGATCATCGGCATCCTCACCGTGATGTTCACGTTCATGCTCGGCGTCACCCGTGTGTGGTTCAGCATGTCGCGCGACGGGCTGCTGCCGAAGTGGTTCGCCAAGACGCACCGGACCCGCCATGTGCCGACGCGCGTGACCTGGATCGTCGGGTTCGCGTCGGCCGCCATCGCCGGGTTCCTGCCGATCGGCGAGGCGGCCGAGCTGACGAACATCGGCATCCTGCTCGCGTTCGTCGTGGTGTGCGTCGCGGTGATCGTGCTGCGTTACAAGCAGCCCGATCTGCCGCGGACGTTCCGCTGCCCCGGAATGCCCGTGGTGCCGGCGATCGGGGTCGTCTTCTCCATCTGGCTGATCACGTTCCTGCAGTGGCAGACCTGGGTGCGGTTCGCCGTGTGGTTCGCCGCCGGCCTCGTCGTCTACTTCGGGTACTCGTACCGGAAGTCGGAGCTCGCCAAGGCCGACGTACGCGACAAGACGTCCTAGCGGATCAGGCGCTCTTCTCGATCGAGAGGGCGAACTCCTTGGCCATCTGGTCCAGGCCCTTGTTCTTCCACTCCGCCCAGAACGGCTTCCACTCGCTCAGCTTCTTGCGGCCGCTGACGATGTCGTTGACGAGGTCCCCCGCCTCGGTCTGCATGCGGCCGTAGTGCTGGGTGTACGCGTCGGAGTAGTGGCCGACCACCGGGTTCTGGATGGCGGTCGCAAGGAGCTTCTTCTCGGCGGCGTACACGTCCTTGACGTCCTGGGCGCGCTCGTCGCCGGGGAAGCTCGACGCGATGATCGCGAAGGGCGAGGTCGTCGACGTCTGCAGTCCGCTGAAGAGGCCCTCGACCTGCTGCTTGCCCTGCTTGGTGCGGGTGGGGAAGCCGTTCTTGTCGTACGTGAAGTCCTCACCCTCGGTGCCGTATTCGAGGAACTCGCGCTCCTTGCTGCCGAACGGCGCCGCCAGGTAGTTCAGGACGTCGAGCAGCATGCGCACCCGCTTCTCGTCGCCCTTCTTGACGGCGGTGTAGCCGATGGTGCCCAAGTGGTAGTGGTGGTTGGGCTTCCCGCCGCCCGCGGCGAAGGGGATCAGGATCTCGGCGGCAAGCTCGGGGTCCTGGACGCGGGTGTCCTTGCGGGCGTTGAAGGGGTTCGCGAAGACGCAGGCGCCGATCGAGCCCTGCGCCATCTTGGTGTACGCGTCGGCCATCTTGGGGTTGCCCGGGTAGAAGACCCCGGCCTTCTTCAGCTTCAGGACGAAGTTGAGGGCTTCCAGGTACTCGTCGGTGTCCTGGAACCAGGTGAGCGAACCGTCCTTGTTCTGCCGCCACTTGTTGGGGGCGCCGAAACACTGGCTCATCACGCTGGCGGTGTTGACGTAGATCGGCTCGAGGGCCCAGACCTTGTCGCCGGTGACCTCCTTGCACTTGGCGAGGAACTCCTCGGGGCTGCTCGCCTGGATGCCGTCCGCCTTCGCCCAGACCTTGGGATTGCCGCCGAAGACCTGGCCGAACGCGGGGTACGGGACGGGCGCGCCCCAGATCTTGCCGTTCACCACGGCCGTCTTCCAGTGCGCGGGCGTCATCGCGGCGAGGTTCGGATATCTCTTCACCTCGTCGCCCGAGACGTACTCGGTGATGTCGGCGCACTTGGCTTCGAGCAGCTCGGCGATGTGCTGGATGCCCTGGTTGGGCGGGATCCACAACAGGTCGGGCAGGTCGCCGCCCGCGACGACCGCGGAGAACTTCTCCTCGTAGCCGGGGTCGGTGCCCAGGATCGCGGTCAGGTCGACGCCGAGTTCCTTGTCCAGCTTCTTCCAGTACGCGTTGGAGCCCTTGGGGGTCGGCGGCTGCGTCCAGATCTCCGTGAGCATGGTGATCTTCGAGCCGTCGCCCGGGGTCTTGGCGACGCTCTGCACCAGGTCCTTGGGGTACGAGAGGAACCCCGCCGAGAGCCCCTTCGCGTTCGGCGCCAGGTCGGGACTGATCCCGGCGAAGGGAACGTACGAAGGCAGCTTCACCTTCGACGATGCCGCCTCGCCCGTCTTCTTCGTCGAGGAGCCGCAGCCCGTCAGCGAGGTGGCGGCCGCTCCCGCGGCGACGGCGGTGGAGAGGCTGAGGAAGGTGCGTCGGGACATGCCTGTCATGGGAATCTCCGCGAAGGGTGTCAGGGTCTGGAAGGGGGCGGGGAGGTTCAGCCCTTGATGGCGCCGGTGAGCACGCCCTTGGTGAAGTACTTCTGCAGGAACGGGAAGAGCAGCAGGATCGGGATGAGCGCGATCATGACGACCGCCATGGAGATCGACTGCTGGGGAGGCATGTTCGTGACCCCCAACTGGTCGCCCGTGATGGACTTTCCCTGCACGACATAGGTGCGCAGGACCAACTGGATGGGCCACTTGCCCGAGTCGTTGAGGTAGAGCATCGCGTTGAAGAAGGCGTTCCAGTACGTCACCGCGTAGAAGAGGCCGACGACGGCGACGACGCCCTTGGAGAGCGGGAGCACGATACGGGTCAGGATCCGCCAGTCGCCTGCGCCGTCGATCCGCGCCGCCTGGTAGAGCTCCTCGGGGATGTTCATGAAGAACGCCCGCAGGACGACCAGATTGAAGGCGTTGATCATGACGGGGAGGATCAACGACCAGTAGGAGTCCAGGAGTCCGAGCTCCTTGACCACCACGTACATCGGGACCATGCCGGGCACGAAGAGCAGCGTGAACAGGACCATCAGGAGGATCGGCTTGCTGCCGGGGACGCCGCGCTTGCTGAGGGCGTACGCGAGGGCGATCGTCGTCAGGAGCGAGAGGGCCGTGCCGACCAGGGTGATCAGGACGCTGACGACGACGGCGCGCGAGACGATGCCTCCGGAAAGGATCGTGCGGTACGCGTCCAGGGTCGGCTCCGCGGGGAAGAGGACGAAGCCGCCCGCCTCGGTTATCTCCTTGCGGGAGGCCAGGCTGGTGGAGAGGACCGTGACGAACGGCAGGATCATCACGGCGCAGATGACGGTGATGACGACGGCCTTGGCGGTCGAGCCGATCTTCGTCGGCGGTTCTTCCCAGGCGGGCCGCTCCTCGCGGACCGCGCGGGTGCGCAGGGGAGATCCGAAGCTGCTCATTTGCTGTACACCCCGTGCTCTCCGAAGGCGTGGGCGACCTTGTTGGCGCCGTAGATCATCAGGGCTCCGACGACGCCCTTGACCAGGCCGGCGGCGGCGCCGACGCCCCAGTCGCCGTAGACGACGCCGTGGTAGTAGATGTACGTGTCGAGGACTTCCGCCGCGCGGGCGCCGACCGCGTCACGCTGGAGCAGGAACTGCTCGAAGCCGACGGACAGTACGTCGCCGAGGCGGAGCACGAGGAGCATGATCGTGACGCCGCGCACCGCGGGCAGGGTCACGTGCCACATGCGGCGCCAGCGTCCGGCGCCGTCGACGGCCGCCGACTCGTACAGGGACTGGTCGACGCTCGCGAGCGCCGCCAGGTAAATGATCATGCCCCAGCCGATGTCCTTCCAGATCACCTGCCCGGTGATCAGGAGCGGGAAGGTGCCGGGGTCGGTCATCACCTCCAGGGCCGACATGCCGTGGTCGCGCAGGTAGTTGCTCAACAGGCCAGCGCCGCCGAGTACTTGCTGGAAGAGCGCGACGACGAGCACCCAGGAGATGAAGTGCGGCAGATAGACGACGCTCTGCACGAACTTCTTGATGCGTGGGCTGACCAGGCTGTTGATAAGCAGGGCGAGGGCCAGCGGGGCCGGGAAGAAGAAGATCAGCTGGAGCGCGGCGAAGGCCAGGGTATTGCGGACCGCCTCCCAGAACGCGGGGTCGGCGAAGAGCTCCTGGAAGTTGGCGAGGCCGACCAGCGGGCTTTCCTTGAAGCCGATGAAGGGCTGGTAGTCCTGGAAGGCGACGATGTTGCCGAGCATCGGCACGTAGAAGAAGACCAGGAAGAAGAGCAGGCCCGGGGCCATCAGGGCGAGCATCACCCAGTTGTTCCGCAATCGGACGCGGAGCGGGACGCGGCGGTGGCGCTGCGGGCCCTTTGATGTCGCGGCTGACGCGGGTGGTGGCGACGCGGCCTCGGGCCTGCGCAGCGTTCCTTGGGATGTCACACGTACTCCCTGGCCTGACGGCACGACGGAATAGGGAAGTCGGCATCCGGCTAATTAGGAAGCCAACTTGCCGAATGAGAGCCACATCATCGAAGCGCGGCTCCCGTCCGTCAACCACCTCTCGGCCCTAGAGAGTTGGACTTTTCTGCGCGGCGTGATCGATGTGTTCCAGTGCGAGACGGGCTGCCCCGATTGCGGTCGATTCCTCGCCGAGTACGGAAGTTTGCACCGTCGGCGCATAGGGGCTGAGCCCGGCGAGCCGCTCCGCGAACGGCTCGCTGAGCAGGGCGCCCGCACGGGAGATGCCACCGCCGAGCACCACGGACTGCGGGTCGAGTACGGCGACATGGCGGGCCAGGCTGTCGGCGAGCGCCTCGGCGAACGCGCGCAGCGTGTAGCGGGCCCCGCCGTCACCGGCCGCCGCGGCGGTCACCACCGCCCGTGCCGCGTTCTCGCGGGTTGGCCGGTCCGCGCCCTCGTGGCCCGCGAACCAGTCGAGAAGCCGCTGGTAGCAGTTCCCCCAGCCGTCCCCTGCGACCATCTCGCCCGCCGCGCCGTGGTGTCCGCGGTGCAGCTCGCCGCGCAGCCACAGGCCGATGCCGAGGCGGTTGCCGACGTACAGGTACACACAGTCACGGGCGCCGACGGACACTCCCCCGGTGCACTCGGCGAGGGTCGCGAGCTGGATGTCGTTGCCCACCACGACCGGGCCGTGGGTGTCGTCGGCGAGCTCGCGGGTCAGGTCGCGGCCCGTCCAGTCCGGCAGCGAGTCGCTCTCCACCACCCGGCCCCGCGCGTCCACCATGCCGCTGGTGCCGACGCCGGTGGCCAGCGGGCGCACGCCTGCCGCCGCCGGCTGGGCCAGACAGCCCGCGATCGCCTCACGGACGGCGTCCAGGCGCCGGGGCCCCGGCAGTTCGGGCGTGACGGCGACGCGCTGGGTGGCCACGGTGCGGCCGAGCAGATCGGCCGCGTGCACCAGGATCTTGTGCGCGCCGATGTCCACGCCGAGCACATGGGCGGCCTCGGCGCGGAAGCGGAACCTGCGGGCCGGCCTGCCCACGCTGCCGCTGCCCGGCGTCAGCTCCACCAGGCGGCCCTCGCGAAGGAGCTGGGCCGTGAGGTCCTGCGCCGTGGGCCGCGAGACGCCGATCAGCGCGGCGAGTTCGGGCACGGTGATCTCGTCGCGCTCGCGCAGCACGCGCAGGGCGGCGGCCGCGTTCAGGCGGCGCAGCAGCGACGGGTCTCCACTCATGGGTTCCCCCTTCATGGACTCCCCGGGCTGCTTCATGGACTCCCCCGCCTGGGCTCCCCGATTCAAGGCGTCCCCCTTGACATCGCGATCGGTTGATCTCCAGTGTGACCCCGGAGAGATTGAGAAACTTACCTAATAAACAGCGCCCTTGGGGGAGCACAGATGGGTGAGACTGGTCATCCGGAGCTGGCATGCGGGATCGGCTCCTGGGACAGCGACGTCTACGGCAACCACCGGCTGCTGGTGCGCGCCGACGCCTCCGACACCGCGGCGCCCGCCGTCGCGGCCGAACTTCCGTGGCGGCGCCAGGATCCGGACCCCGCGTCCGTCGACGTGATCGTCGTGGGCCCCTCCGGAGAGCGCGTGCGCAACACGGTGGCCCTGGAGGTGACCGACGAGGCGGGGCGCATCGCCTTCGAGCCGGTGGACGGCCCCGGCACCTACGCCGTGCACTATCTCCCGTACGCGCACACGGGCAAGCCCTACTACCCGCAGGCCGACTACCGCAGGCCGACCAGGACCGCCGACCCCGGCTGGGTCCACCGCTGCGGCCTGCACGACGCCGCCGGGTGGGAGAAACTGCCGCGCGCCGAGGCCTTCGGATACGAGGCGGCGAGCGCGGTCGACTCGTTCGCACCGCTGGGCTTCGCGGCGACGGCGGAGGAGCGCGACCGCCTCCAACAGACGTACGCCGCCGAGCAGTTCCTCCTCTTCGGCGAGGACCGGGCACATCCGCTCGGCCGCTACCACCGGCTGCCCGCGCGCTGGGCACGGGCCACCCCCTTCGCACCGCACACGGTCACGGCCGACCGCGGCGAGTTCCACGCGCTGCAGGTCGGCGTGTACGCGCTCGGGGACCTGACGGACGTACGCGCCGAGATCCGCGGGCTGCCCTTCGCCGTGCGGTGCCTCAGCACGGGCGGCACAGACGCGCGGGGCCGGGCCTTCGAGCGGCCCGTCGGTCTCGACGCGGGGCGGGCGGGCGCGCTGTGGTTCGGCGTGGAGGTGCCCGAGGAGGCTGAACCGGGCGTGTACGAGGGCGAGATCGCCGTCCAGGCGTCCGGCGCCCCGGAGCGGATCCTGCCGCTGCGGCTCACCGTCGGCGAGGACGTCGTCGCCGACGGCGGTGCCGGGGAGCCGTGGCGGCTCGCGCGGCTCGGCTGGCTGGACTCGGCGTACGCGCAGGACGACGAGGTGGTGGCGCCGTTCACCCCCGTCGAGGCCGACGGACGGCGCCTGGCCATCCTCGGCCGCACCGTCGAACTCGGCCCGGACGGACTCCCCCGGCGGATCACCTCCGCCTTCACCCCGACCGTCACACGCACCGACGGACCGGCGCGTGAGCTGCTCGCCGCGCCGATCACACTCGACCTGGGCCGCCCCCTGGAACGGGAGCCGCTCACCCTCGACCAGCCGGGCCCGGCACGGGCGCACTGGTCCGCGCGGGCGACCGGACAGGACGTACTCCTGTCCGTCCAGGGCGAGTTGGAGGCGGACGGCTTCCTCGTCGTACGCGCCACGGTCGAGGCGAGCGCCGACACCGAGCTGGACGTGACACTGGACGTGCCGGTGCGCGAGGAGGTCGCGCGGTACGCGATGGGGCTCGGCCTGACCGGCCGGGCGTGCCCGACGACGTACGACTGGCATTGGGACACCCCCACCCGCAACCAGGACGCCTTCTGGCTCGGCGGCCCGGCGGCGGGCCTCCAGCTGAGCCTGCGCGACGAGCACTACGCGCGGCCGCTCAACACCAACTACTACCGGGAGAAGCCCCTGCGTACGCCGCGTTCCTGGGCGGGCGACGACGGGGCGGGCGGGGTGCGGCTGCGCACGGAGGAAGGGGTCCGGCTGCTGACCGCCTTCAGCGGTCCGCTGACGCTGCGCGCCGGGGAGAGCCGGTGCTTCGAGTTCCGGCTGCTCCTGACCCCGTTCAAGCCGCTGGATCCGGGCCGCCAGCTCTCCGAGCGCTACTTCCACGCGTACGCGTCGCCCGCGGAGATCGCCGAGTACGGCGCGAACGTCGCCAACCTCCACCACGCGACGCCGCCCAACCCCTACATCAACGATCCGCTGCTCGGCGCGGACGCGCTGCGCTCGTACGTGGCGGAGGCGCATCGGCTCGGGGTCCGGGTCAAGGTGTACGACACGGTGCGCGAACTGACGCGGCACACACCGGAGTTGCCGGTCCTTGCCGGGCTCGGCGACGAGATCTTCGCGCCGGGTCCTGGCGGCGGTCACGCGTGGCTGCGGGAGCATCTGGGCGGTGACTACGTCCCCGGCTGGGTGGCGCCCGACGTGGGAGACGTCGCGGTCGTCACGTCGGGCGACTCGCGGTGGCACAACTCCTATGTGTGCGGGATCGAGCGGCTGCGGCGGGTGGTGGGCGTGGACGGGCTCTACCTCGACGACGTGGCGTACGACCGGACGACGATGAAGCGGGTGCGGAAGGCGCTGGGCGGGGCGGGGGCGTCACCGCCGCTCGTCGATCTGCACTCCTGCAATCAGTTCCGGGAGGCGGATGGATTCGCCTCCAGCGCGAATCTGTACGCGGAGCTGCTTCCGTACGTGGACCGGCTGTGGCTGGGCGAGCTCTTCGACTATGAGGACGGCGCCGGGGCGGACCCCGCCTACTGGCTCGTGGAGATCTCCGGGATTCCGTTCGGGCTGATGGGCGAGATGCTGGAGGGCGGCGGAAATCCCTGGCGGGGGCTGGTCTTCGGGATGACCGGGCGGGCGCCGATGGTGGATGTGCGGGGGTTGTGGCGGGCCTTCGATCAACTTCGGCTGCCGGAGGCGGAGATGACGGGGTGGTGGGCGTCGCCGTCCGTCCGCACGGGGCGGGAGGACGTGCTCGCCACGACCTGGGAGGGGCCCGGCGGGACGGTGGCGGCGGTCGCCTCGTGGGCGGCGGGGCCGGTGGACGTCGTGCTGACGTCGGCTGCCGGGGAGCCGGTGGCGGCGTACGCACCCGCGGTCGAGGGCTTTCAGGCCGAGCGGAGGTTCGCGCCGGGCGAGGCGGTGCCGGTGGCGCCCGGGCGGGGGTGGTTGCTGCGGATCGGGTAGGCGCGCCCCCGAAGGGGCGCGGGGAACTGCGCGACCGGCCACAACGAACCCGCAGACGAGTACCGCACTTCCCGCGGAGCGCCTAGTGGCCGACCCGCTCGGCGATGAGCCGTCGGTAGTTCGGGCACTGGGTGACGTCCTCGTGCTCGCAGTTCAGACCGCCCTCGATGAGCGCCAATGAGGCCTGGGCCGCTGCGATTCTCGACCGGAGTTCCTCAGCCGCGGGGCGCAGGATCTTGTGCCGGGTGGGGCGGTCGACGGTCGCGGACAGACTCCTGATGGTGGTCAGGCCGAGGCCCGCCTCCTTCAGGATGAGGATCGTCGCCACGCGGGTGAGGTCGTCCGCGCCATAGCGGCGGCGCCCGCCGGCGTCGCGTCCGGGGTGCAGCAGGCCCATCGTCTCCCAGTGCCGCAGCACATGCGTGGCCAGGCCGAACCGTGCCGCGACGGCGCCGATGCTCAACGTGCCGGTGCCGCAGCCGTCTTCGCTTGACTTCATGCCGACATTAAGTCGCAGCATGACGCCCATGTCCAAGAATCAGGAAGCGGTGCAAGAGCACCGCGACACCGAAGCCCTGCTGGCCGTCCTCGACGCCGCGGACCGACTGCCGAGCGCCGCTCGGCTGCGGGAGCGCTCCTACGAACTGCTGTCTCTCGTCCCGGGATCGACCGTCGTGGACGTCGGCTGCGGCGGCGGACGGGCCGTCGCCGAGCTGGCCGAACGCGGCGTCCACGCGGTGGGGGTGGACCCCGGCCCGGAGATGCTGGCCGCGGCCCGGGGACGGTGGCCGGGGGCCGAGTTCCGGGAGGCGGGGGCGGAGGATCTGCCGTTCGCCGACGGCAGCGTGCGCGGCTACCGTGCCGACAAGGTCTTCCACGTACTGCGGGAGCCGGAGCGCGCGGTGACGGAGGCGCGACGGGTGCTCTGTCCGGGCGGCAGGATCGTCCTGGTCGGTCAGGACTGGGACGCCATCATGATCGAGTCGGCTGACGCGGAGCTCACCCGCACGATCGTGCACGCCCGCGCCGACCTCCTGGGCACGCCCCGCGCCGGGCGCCAGTACCGCGGCCTGCTCCTGGACGGTGGCTTCGACGATGTCACGGTCGAGGCGCACACCAGCGTGTTCACCGACCCCGCGATGCTGTCGCTGCTCACGAGGCTCGCCGAGCCGGCCTGCGCAAGCGGCGCCGTCGACCGCGCACGGGCGGACGAGTGGCTTGCCGAACAGCGCCGACGCGCCGAGACCGGCCGCTTCCTCGTCGCCGTCCCGTTCTTCGTGGCTGCCGCCTCCCTCCCCGCCTGAGCAGGCGCCGTCCGGTCGCCGGCTACCGGCCCATCACCAAGCCCTGCTTCCCCGCCCCGCGGCTCAGCACCACCCTGCGGATGCGGTCCCGGACGTCGCCGACGTCCGCCCCGCGCGCCAACGCGGCGTTCAGATTCACGACCCGGCCCGTCTCCGTGTTGAACCACTGTGGAATGAACTCCGCCTTCTTCACCACCCAGCGGGCGCCCGGCTCGGTCGGCGGGGCGAACGTGAAGCGGCCGAGGGTGCCCTGGTTGCCCCGGGGGTCGTTCTCGCCGTCGTGGTTGATCATGTCGCCGGCGATCTGGTCTCCCATGCCGTACACGACCCAGGTGCCGTTGACCTTCTCGTACGCCTGCGGCACATGCGCGTGCGTACCGATGATCAGGTCGATGTCGGGGCGGCCCGCCGTCCGCGAGGACGTCAGCTGCTTGCCGAGGCTCAGCTGGCGGAGGTCCGGTGCCTCCTGCCACTCCGTGCCCCAATGGACGGAGACCACGACCACGTCCGCGCCCGCCTTGCGGGCCGCCCGCGCGTCCGCGACGATCCGGTCGCGCTCCATGAGGTTGACCGCCCAAGGCTGGTCCTTGGGCAGCGGGTACCCGTTGGTGCCGTAGGTGTACGCCAGTTGCGCGACCTTCGCGCCGCCCGCCGGCAGCCATGCCGGGGACCTGCCCTCGGCGGCCGTGCGGCCCGAACCCGCGTGCTTGACGCCCGCCTTGTCCAGCGCGGCCAGCGTTCGGCGTACCCCCGCGGCGCCGTCGTCGAGCGTGTGGTTGGAGGCGGTCGAGCAGGAGTCGTAGCCGGTGGCCTTCAGGGCGCGGGCGATCTGCGGCGGGGACTTGAAGCTGGGGTAGCCGGTGTAGTCCCCGTTCTCGCCATACACCGTCTCCATGTGACAGATCGCCAGATCCGCCTTGGAGACGACGGGCTTGACGCCCGCGAGCATCGGCTCGAAGTCATGGCCGTCGCCGCCCGCGTCGGCGTTCGCCCTGCTGATGATCGAGGAGTGCGGGAGCACGTCCCCCGAGGCGATGAGGGTGAAGGCGCGGGGTGCGCCCGCGCCGCCGCCCGCCGCGGATGGCGCGTTCCGATGGGCGTCGCGCGGGCCGCCGTCCTCGCCGTCCCGCTGCATTTCGTGTCGCGGCTTCGGCTTGTGCTGTTGCGCGGACTCCACATTCGCCGTGCAGGCCGCGGTCCCGGCGAGAGCGGCTCCGATCATTACGGCCGCCAGCACGGCCGTTCCCTGCGGTGTGCGCTGTGTCATCGACCGGGCTCCGTGAATGGGGGATATTCGGCGAAACGAATCCACATTCGGGCACAAGGCCGAGTCAAGCAGCAATGCCTCCATAGTCCCTGAAACGGACTCAAAACCTTCGGCCATGTGACACGAAAGACAGAGGGCATGTGACCTGCGACGAAACCGGGGCCCGGGTCAAGCCTCTGTAAAGCGCCTTGCTCAGCACCCCTGTTGAGTAATCGGCTGTCCTCATCCGTGCTTCGGATTGGGGGCCAGAGGCCGGCGACGCGCACGGACAGAGGAAGGCGAGACGGGATGCTGCACGAGAGCAGAGGAAACGCCGAGGACCCCGGCGGCGAACTGACCGTGCCGATGGCCTGGTTGTACGCGGAGTACATCGCGGACGAATTACTGCGCACCGGCGATTTGATGCCGCCGACATCTTTCGAATACCGAGCGGGGCGTGATGCTCTGGCCCTGACTATTTTCCTCTCCGACACGCAGGGCGAGCTGTCGGGCATCCGTGTGGTCTCGCAGCTGGAGACCTGGCTCTCCCTGACGGCCTATGACCAGCAGTGGCAGGACTGGGTCGCCGAGCGGATGGCCGGGCTCGCGGCGGACGCGGCCGCATCCGGCGCCCCCACGCCCGATCTGGAACTGGCCGACCAGGCCTGGCGGTGGCTGGAGGAGACGGAGCTGCTCGCCCCGGACCTGGACGCGGTGCCGGGCGGCGGGTCGCCCGGGAGCGAGGACGACGGACCGAAGGTGTGGACGGCCGCCTGGCGCCTGGGGCTGCCGCTGGGACATCTGGCGATCCACTTGTTCTGATACGTCGCCGACCGCGCCGCCTTGTGGCCCGCGAGGCCACACCACGACACGAATGGCTGTTCTGCCGCCGAGTCTTGAGTGATTCGACGGTCCACTGCGTACGGGAGGGCAAGAAGCTACCTGACCCACACAGAACGCAAGGAACGCCATGAGGTCCCTGGAGCGGCATCGCGACGCCGGCGCCTACGCGCTCGGTGTCCTCGACGCGGCGGACACCTTCCGCTTCGACGATCACCTCATGGACTGCCCGGTCTGCCGTGATCTGGTCACTGAACTAACCCCCACAGCACGGCAGTTGGCGGCATACGCCCGGGTGACGCCACCGCGCGTCGACCCGCTGGCCACGGCAGGACCCGGCCTGCTCGACCGGCTGCTCGCCGATTCGGGGCGGCTGCGGCGCAGGGCGGCCGGGCGCAGGCGGTGGCTGTGCGCGGTCGCAGCGAGCGTCGTGCTCGCCGTTGCGGGGCCCGCGGTGGCGGTCCTCACCGCCGACGGCCCCGGCCCCGAGCGGATCACCGCGCGGGACGGCCGCACCGGCGTCTCGGCGACGCTCACCGCGCGCGACCGCGCCTGGGGCACGGACATCGGGCTCCGTGTCCACGACCCGGAGGGCTCCCGGGTCTGCGAACTCGTCGCCATCGCCGCCGACGGCTCCGAGCAGCCGGTGACCACGTGGAAGGTGCCCGCCGGTGCGCCGTCGGACGGGGTGTCGACGCAGGGCGGCGCCGCGCTCCCCCGCGCGGACATCGACCGGTACGAGGTGCGCACCACGGCGGGCAGGCACCTCCTGACGCTCGACCGCCGCTGAACCCCGCCACTGCTGAACCGCTGAACCCCGCTACTTGAGCAACCGTGACATCCGGCGGTCCGCGAGCCGTTTGCCTCCCGTCTGGCAGGTGGGGCAGTACTGCAGCGAGGAGTCGCTGAAGGAGACCTCCCGGATGGTGTCGCCGCAGACGGGGCACGGCTCACCCGTACGGCCGTGGACGCGCAGGCCGCTCTTCTTCTCCGCCTTGAGCCGGCCCGCCGCGACGCCGTGCGAGCGCTCCACCGCCTCGCTCAGCGTGGTCCGCAGCGCCACGTACAGCCCGTGGGTCTCCTCCTTCGTCAGGCTCGAAGCCAGCTTGTACGGGGACATCCGGGCCGCGTGCAGGATCTCGTCGCTGTACGCGTTCCCGACGCCGGCGATCAGGGTCTGGTCCCGCAACGCGCCCTTGATCTGGCGTCGTTCGTCCGCCAGGAGCCCCGCGAAACGGTCCTCGTCGAAGTCGTCGGCGAGCGGGTCGGGACCGAGACGGGCGATGCCCGGGATCTGTGCCGGATCCTCGGTGACGTACACGGCGAGGCGCTTCTGAGTGCCGGCCTCCGTCAGGTCGAAGCCCTCACCGGTCTCCAGGGCGACCCGCAGGGCGAGCGGGCCCTTGCCGGGGCGTGGCACGCCGTCGGGCAGCCGGTCCTTCCAGTGCAGCCAGCCGGCGCGGGCGAGATGGGTGACCAGATGCAGGCCGTCCGCGTCGACGTCGAGGAACTTGCCGTGCCGCGCCACGCCCGTGACGGGCCGGCCTTCGAGGGCGGTGAGCGCGGGGTCGTACGTCTTCAGAACGCTGACCGCGACGGGCAGCACCCGGACGATCTCGTGGCCGGTGAGGTGGTCGGTGAGGAAGGCGCGCAGCGCCTCGACCTCGGGGAGTTCCGGCATCCGCTCACTCCTGACCCTGGTCCGGCATGGTCATGTGCTTCCTCGACTCGGGCTGTCCCGCTCGGGCACGATGAACTCGCACCACACGCACTTGCCGGTCCCCCGCGAGTCCACGCCCCACACGTCCGCGAGCATGTCCACCAGGAGCAGGCCGCGGCCCGACACCCCCGACTCCCCGGCCTCCCTGCGGCGCGGCAGCGCGCTTGACGAGTCCTCGACCTCGACGCGAAGGCGCCGGTCGGGGCCGGTCAGGACGCGCAGGGTCACGATCGCCGCGCCGTCGGTGTGCATCAGGGCGTTGGTGATGACCTCGTCGGCGACCAGCTCGACCTCGTCGGCGCGGTCCTTGGCCCCCCAGGCGCGGACGGCGGCCCTGATCATGTGCCGGGCCTCGGCGAGCGCCTCCGGATCGCCGGGGCCGACATGCTGCTGGAGGCGGCCTCCGGAGCGCGGCGCGTCCAGGAGGCGGCGGCGCAGGAGCAGCAGTGCCGCGTCGTCGTCGCCGCCCCGCTCGTCGACGATCGAGCAGAGCCGGTCGGCGAGCTGCTGGAGGTCGCGCGGGCCCGAGCAGGCGAGGTTGCCGAGCGCCCGAAGGCCGTCGTCGAGGTCGGCGCCCGGCTCCTCGATGAGACCGTCGGTGAAGAGCAACAGGGTCTGTCCCGCGTCGAGTTCGAGGGTGCTGACGGGGTATTCGAGACCGCCGAACTCGGCGGAGAGGCCCAGCGGGAGCCCACCGTCGACCGGCACCCTGCGGCAGCTCCCGTCGGTCTGCTGGAGCAGCGGATCGATGTGCCCGGCCCGCACCAGCTGGACGACGCCCGTCGACAGATCGGCCTCGGCGTAGAGGCAGGTGGCGAAGCGCTCGGTGTCCAGCTCGTGCAGGAAGCCCGAGGCGCGGGCCATGACGGTGGCGGGGTTGTGCCCCTCGGCGGCGTAGGCGCGAAGGACGATGCGCAGCTGACCCATGACGGCAGCGGCGTGTGTGTCATGACCTTGTACGTCGCCGATGACGGCACCGACCCGGCCGCCGGGCAGCGGGATCACGTCGTACCAGTCGCCGCCGATGTCCCGGCCGAGCGCCGCCGAGCGGTAGCGGACCGCGATCTCGGCGCCCTGGACGCCGGGGATGGTGCGCGGCAGCATCGCCTGCTGGAGGCCCTGGGCGAGGTCCTTCTCCTGCTCGTAGAACATCGCGCGCTGCAGGCTCTGCGCGATGCCGCTGCCCAGGGCGACCAGGACGTTGCGTTCCTCCTCGGTGAAGCCGGTCTTTTCCTGGTAGAGCAGGCCGAGCACGCCGATCGGCCTGGCCTGCGCGATCAGCGGCAGATAGGCGGCCGCGGTGATGCCGAGCTTGTCGATGTGCGGCCACAGCTCCGGGTACGAGGCCGCGAACTCGGCGGCCGTCTCGATGAAGCGCGGCGCGAGCGTGCGCACCACCTCGCTCATCGGATACGGCTCGTCGACGCGGCTGAACTTGGTGCCCGGCACGAAGCTGCCCGTCGGCCCC
Organism: Streptomyces sp. NPDC021622; assembly: GCF_040640795.1. Taxonomy (NCBI): domain Bacteria; kingdom Bacillati; phylum Actinomycetota; class Actinomycetes; order Kitasatosporales; family Streptomycetaceae; genus Streptomyces; species Streptomyces sp. NPDC021622. The sequence continues at coordinate 195,658 of NZ_JBFACK010000011.1, read as the reverse complement.
TCCGCGACAAGACGGATCCGGCCGGCCTCGACCAGGCCCATGACGAGGTTCGACGCGCCCAGGTGGGCCAGGCCGTGGGTGTCCTTGAGCACGTCGATGACGTCCCGCACGGTGCGGGCGTGTGCGAGGGCCGCGGTGGTGCCCTGCACGATGCTCGTGCGGCGCCGCCGGTCCTCCTCCTCGTCGGCGCGCTCGCGCCGGGCCGTGCTGTCGCCCAGCTCCTGGGTGGCGTCGCGGACGATGCCGACGATGCGGCGCGGGCGGCCCGTCGGGTCGCGTTCGATGTGCCCCTGGGTGTGCGTCCAGCGCAGCCCGCCGTCGCGCAGGCGGATGCGGAAGTAGATGCCGTAGGTCCGGCTGCCGTCCTTCAGCGCGTGCGAGACGTACGCGTCCAGGCGGTGCGCCTCGATCGGCGGGACCCGTACGGCCAGGGTCGCCGGATGACCGTCGTACTCGTCGGCCCGCAGGTCGAAGACGTCCAGGCCCGCGGCGTCCAGGTGCATCAGGCCGCTGTCGAGGTCCCAGTCGAAGCAGCCTGTGCGGTTGAGCGCCAGGATCGGCCGCGGGTCCGCTGGCCAGCCGTCCGGCAGTGACGTGGGCGTCATGACACTTCATGATTCTTCGCTGTCGGGCCCGAGCGCGCACGCTCAGCTCTCGAAAGTTCCGGGATCGCTGGTCAGCGGGACGTCGTTCGACGGAGTCGGCGGGGTGGGTGTGGGGCAGCCGGGCGGAGGCGGGGACAGGGAGTCGTCGGGCGGCTCCGTGCCCGTGGCCGGGGCGGGCGTCGGGCAGTCCGCGGAGGTGGTGCCCGGGTCGGTGGAGGGCTCGCTGCTCTCCGAGTCGCTCGGCGTGGGAGGCGACGTACTCGGCGTCGGCGTGCTCGGGGTCGGAGTGCTCGGCGTCGGTGTCGGGGGCGGCGGGGGCACCCGGTGGTCGTGGCCGCCGTGGTAGTCGCCGGTCTTCCGCTCGATCCAGGTGTTGTTGACGATGTTCACGATGGTGATGTTCGTGATGATCTTCGGTGCCGGGGTCACGACGATCACCTGCGTCGGGCGGTAGCCGGGCCACTGCGGTCCTTGCCTGCTCGGGGTGCCCTGGAGCGACACCCGCGTCACGAACCACGGCTACCGCAGTGGTCAGGCCACCGGCTACCAGTCGGCGAAGGCGCGGGCCTTGCCCTGGTCGGCGGTGAGGAAGCGGACCTGGGCGTCTACGTCGCAGCTGCCGACGGACTGTGTGCCGCCGTAGAGGCCCGGTGTGCTGGCCGAGTAGGAGCGGGCGCCCTGGTGGGCCGTGGGCGACGACGTTCCGCTCGGTGCGGGCTGCGGCGAACGGGTGACGGGCGAGGGGGTCGCCGTGGACGTGGCGGTGGAGTCGGTGAAGGGGTCGGGGCCCTCGGCGGCTGCGGGCTGCATGAACAGCTCGGACTCGCCGTCGGCGGCGTTCTTCTCGCCTCCGTCGGAGCATCCCGCGACGGCGACGGCCATGGATATCGCGAAGGCCGTCACATAGGTCCTGGTGGGCACTCGCACCGTGCTCTCCCGCCCGCTTTCAGGCACTTTCCACCCATTCTCTGAGGGTGTCGGAAGGTGCGCGCAAGCCGAGGTGAGGGCGGCGTGTCCGCGCGGGCCGAGGGGTGGCCGGAGCCGGTCCGGGCGCAAAATGGCCTTGTGCAGTGGTTCACGGCAGATCAGTACTGGCTCGCCCGACTCGTCTTCCAGCGGGCACTGGCCGCCGTCTACCTCGTCGCGTTCCTGAGCGCGGTGCTGCAGTTCCGCGCACTGATCGGGGAGCGCGGGATGCTGCCGGTGCCGCGTTACGTGGAGCAGGTGCCGTTCCGCCGGGCGCCGAGCCTCTTCCAGCTGCACTACTCGGACCGCTTCTTCGCCGCGGTCTGCTGGGCGGGCTGCGGCTGTGCGGCGGCGCTGGTCGCGGGGGTCGACGGGCTGCTGCCGCTGTGGGGCGCGATGCTCCTCTGGATCGTGCCCTGGGTGCTCTATCTGTCGATCGTGAACGTGGGGCAGACCTGGTACGCCTTCGGCTGGGAGTCACTGCTCCTGGAGGTGGGCTTCCTCGCCGTCTTCCTCGGCAACGACGAGACCGCTCCCCCGGTCCTTGTGCTGTTCCTGCTGCGCTGGGTGCTGTTCCGTGTCGAGTTCGGGGCCGGTCTTATCAAGATGCGCGGCGACGCCTGCTGGCGCAAGCTCACCTGCCTGTACTTCCACCACGAGACACAGCCGATGCCCGGCCCGCTGAGCTGGTTCTTCCATCATCTGCCGAAGCCGGTCCACCGGATGGAGGTCGCGGCGAACCACTTCACCCAACTCGTCGTCCCCGTCCTCCTGTTCACACCCCAGCCGATCGCGACGGCCGCGGCCTGCCTGATGATCGCCACCCAGCTGTGGCTTGTCCTGTCCGGGAACTTCAGCTGGCTGAACTGGATCACGATCGTGGTCGCCCTGTCGGTCCTGGACTTCGGGGGCGTGGGCGCACCGGCCGATCCGCCCGGCGCCCCGCTCTGGTACGAGGTGGTGGTCATCGCCGCGACCGCGCTGCTCCTCGGCCTGAGCTACCGTCCGGCGCGGAACCTCGTCTCGCGCCGCCAGATCATGAACTACGCCTTCGACCCGCTCCATCTCGTCAACGCCTACGGCGCGTTCGGCAGCATCAGCCGCGTCCGTATGGAGGTCGTCGTCGAAGGCACGGCGGACACATTGCCCCGGCACGACTCGCGTTGGCTGGAGTACGAGTTCAAGGGCAAGCCGGGCGATGTGCGGCGCTGGCCACGCCAGTTCGCGCCCTACCATCTGCGGCTCGACTGGTTGATGTGGTTCGCCGCGCTCTCCCCCGCCTACGCCCGGCCGTGGTTCGGCCCGCTGGTGGAGCGGCTCCTGGACGGCGACCGGGACACGCTGCGGCTGCTTCGCCGCTCCCCGTTCCCGCCGGAGGCGCCGCCCGCGTACATCCGGGCGCGCCTGTACCGCTACCGCTACACGACCTGGCGGGAGCTGCGCGAGACGGGCGCCTGCTGGGAGCGGACGTATGTGCGTGAGTTCATGCCGCCGACGCACTTCGGCTCGGCGGCTCAGAGGCGGTAGACGCGGGTCGCGGTCCCGGCGAACACGGCGGCACGTTCGGCGTCGCTCAGCGCGTCGGTCAACTCCCGTGCGATGTCGACCACTTCGCCGTACGAGGCTTCCAGGGTGCAGACGGGCCAGTCGGAGCCGAACATCAGCCGGTCCGGGCCGAAGGCCTCGAGCACGGTGTCGGCGTACGGCCGCAGATCCTCGACCGTCCAGCTCTTCGGGTCCGCCTCGGTCACCAGGCCGGAGAGTTTGCAGACGGTGTTGGGCAGCGCGGCGAGGGCGCGGACGGCGGCGTCCCAGGGTTCCAGGTCGCCGGACGCGATCGGCGGCTTGCCCAAGTGGTCGAGCACGAAGGTGAGTTCGGGGTGCTCCCGGGCCGCCTCGACGCAGGCGGGCAGTTGATGGGGCAGCACCACGAGGTCGTAGGCGAGGCCTGTGTCGGCGACCGCCTTGAGACCACGGCGTACGTCGGGGCGCAGCAGCCACCGTGGGTCGCGCTCCCCCTGGACCTGGTGCCGGATGCCGACCAGATACCGCCTGCCGGGAAGCTCGCACAGCTCGGCGAGCGCGTCGGCGACATCCGGGCGGGTGAGGTCGGTCCAGCCGACGACGCCGGCGACGAGCTCGGGGTCCGCCGCGGCAAGGGCGAGGAGTTCGGGGGTCTCCTCCGCGACGGTGACCGTCTGGACGACGACGGTCGCCGCGACCTTGGCGGCGCGGGCCTCGGGCAGCAGATCGGCCAGGGAAAAGTCCCGGCGGATCGGGGCGAGCGCGTCGCCGGTGATCCAGTCCTGGTCTCGTACGGAGAGGTCCCACACGTGGTGGTGGGCGTCTACCATCCACGGCGTTTCGGCCGTCCGCTCCGGTTCGGCCACCCGCTCCGGTTCGCTCATCACAGCTCCCATACGACGGGCAGTCCCGCCTCCGCGCCGTCGGCCGAGTAGTCGTGGACGACATCGAGCAGCTCGCCCATGCGTGCCTGCCAGGCGATGTTGACCGGCAGCTTCTCCAGTTCGGCGAGCATACGGGGGTAGTCCGCGCACTCCAGGACGTGGAAGAGGTCGGTCCCGCTGCGCCAGATCGTCCAGGAGGTGGCGCCCGCCGCGCGGATGGCGGCGGTGAGCTCGTCCGGCACTTCGCGGTGGGCGGCGTCGTACTCGGCGACGCGGTCGGCGCGGACCTTGGTGTGCAGGGCGACTCTCACGCGGACTCCTCACGGGGGACGGGAACTTCGGCGGGCAGCAGTCCCTCGGCCCTGGCGTCCTGCCAGAAGGCGTCGGGCACCGCCCGCGCGAACTGCTCGGCGGCGTCCCGGACTTCGTACGCCGAGCGGGCGCCGACGAGGACACCGGCGACGGACGGGTGGGCGAGCGGGAAGGCGATGGCGGCGGCGCGCAGGGTGGTGCCGTGCCGTTCGGCCATGGCCTTCAGCCGGAGGGCGCGGTCCAGGAGGCCGGCGGGCGCGGTCGCGTAGTCGTAGGTGGCGCCGGGCCTGGGGTCGGCGAGCAGGCCGGAGTTGAAGACCCCGCCCATCACCACCGATGTGCCGTGCTGCTGTGCCGCCGGGAGCAGATCGGCGAGCGCGCTCTGGTCGAGGAGTGTGTAGCGGCCCGCGCACAGCACGGCGTCGACGTCCGTGTCGCGGACGAAGCGGGTGAGCATGGCCGTCTGGTTCATGCCGGCGCCGATCGCACCGACGACGCCCTCCGCGCGCAGCCGCTCGAGGGCCGGATAGCCCTCGCGGAAGGCCTGCTCGGCGTGGTCGTCGGGGTCGTGGAGGTAGACGATGTCGACGCGGTCGAGGCCAAGGCGGGTGAGGCTGTCCTCCAGGGAGCGGCGCACGCCGTCCGCGCTGAAGTCCCAGACGCGGCGGTGCGTGGCGGGCACGGCGAAGCCGTTGGCGAGGTCGTCGCCGACCGGCCGCCCCGCCACCGGTTCGAGGATCCGTCCCGCTTTGGTGGAGAGCGCGTACGCGTCACGGGGGCGGGCCCGCAGCGCCTCGCCGAGCCTGCGCTCCGACAGGCCCATGCCGTAGTGCGGCGCGGTGTCGAAGCAGCGGATGCCCGCGTCCCACGCGGCGTCGACCGCCGCGGCCGCCTCCTCGTCGGTGACGGGCGCGTAGAGGTTGCCGATGCCGGCGGCGCCGAAGGACAGCTCGGTCACCTCGACGCCGCCGGGTCCCAGGGTGCGCCGCGCGATGCCGCTCACCGGCCCGCCGGACGCAGTCGCAGGCCCTGCATGCCGCCGTCCACGGCGAGCGCGGTGCCGGTGGTCGCGCCGGAGAGGGGGCTCGCCAAGTAGGCGATGGCGCCCGCGACTTCGTCCGCCGACACCAGGCGTCCTGTGGGCTGGCGGGCCTGGAGCGCGGCCCGCTCGGCGGCCGGGTCGGGCGCCGCGTCCAGGAGCCTGCCGACCCACGGGGTGTCGACGGTGCCGGGGTTGACACAGTTGACCCGCACCCCTTCGCGTACATGGTCGGCGGCCATCGCGAGGGTCAGCGAGAGCACCGCTCCCTTCGACGCCGAGTACAGGGCGCGCTGCGGGAGTCCGGCGGTGGCGGCGATGGAGCAGGTGTTGACGATCGCCGCGCGGCCGGAGTCCCTGAGGTGCGGCAGGCAGGCGCGGCTGGTGCGGACGATCCCGAGGACGTTGACGTCAAGGACGGTGTGCCACTGGGCGTCGTCGTTGTCCTCGACCGTCCCCTGGGCGCCGATCCCGGCGTTGTTGACCAGTACGTCGAGTCCGCCGAGCCCGGCCACGGCGGCGGCGACGGCCTCGCGTACCGACGCGTCGTCCGAGACGTCGGCGCGGTGGCCGGTGAGCGGCTTCTCCACGGTGCTCGGATCGAGGTCGAGCACGGCCACCTGGGCGCCGCGCGCGGACAGGAGTTCGGCGGTGGCCCGCCCGATGCCGGAGGCTCCGCCGGTGACGAGGGCCTTCAGCCCCTCGAAGTCGGTCATGCGGCTGCTCCTTTGCCTTGAGGGACGGCGCCTTGGGCGAGTGATCCTTGAGCGAGGTCGGCGGCCCAGAAGGCGCCGTCCGGATAGGTGAACTCCGCGAGCGACTCGGGCCGCATGGTGGCGGAGAAGCCCGGCGCGCCGGGGGCCGTGTAGTGGCCGGCGCGCACCACCACCGGGTCGGTGAAGTGTTCGTGGAGGTGGTCGACGTACTCGATGACGCGGTTCTCGGTGGTCCCGGACAGCGCCACGTAGTCGAACATCGACAGGTGCTGGACCAGTTCGCACAGGCCCACGCCGCCCGCGTGCGGGCAGACCGGGACGCGGAACTTGGCGGCGAGCAGCAGGATCGCGAGGTTCTCGTTGACACCGCCGACGCGGGCCGCGTCGATCTGCAGGACGTCGATGGCGCCCGCCTGGAGGAGCTGCTTGAAGACGATGCGGTTCTGTACGTGCTCGCCGGTGGCGACCTTGACGGGGGCGACGGCCTTGCGGATCGCGGCGTGGCCGAGGACGTCGTCGGGGCTTGTGGGCTCCTCGACCCAGTACGGGTCGAACTCGGCGAGGGCGCGGGTCCATTCGACGGCCTCGTCGACGTTCCAGCGCTGGTTGGCGTCGATCGCCATCCGGATGCCGGCCCCGACCGCCTCGCGTGCGGTGCGGCAGCGGCGTATGTCGTCCGCCAGGTCCGCGCCGACCTTCAGCTTGATCTGGGTGAAGCCGTCGGCCACGGCCTGGCGGGCGAGGCGGGTGAGCTTCTCGTCGCTGTAGCCGAGCCAGCCGGGTGAGGTGGTGTAGCCGGGGAAGCCGCGCTCCCGCAGCAGGGCTTCCCGGTCGGCGGCTCCGTGGCGGCCCAACTGGAGGAGATCCAGGGCCTCTTGGGGGGTGAGCGCGTCCGCGATGTAGCGGAAGTCGACCTGCGAGACGAGCCACTGCGGGTCGGCGTCGGCGAGGAACCGCCACAGCGGCTTGTGCGCGCGCTTGGCCGCCAGGTCCCACAGCGCGTTGACGACGGCCCCGATGGCCATGTGCATCACGCCCTTCTCGGGGCCGAGCCAGCGCAGTTGGCTGTCCCCGATCAGGTCGCGGTTCAACGTCCCCGGGTCGGCGCAGAGTTCCTCGACGGACCGGCCGAGCACGTGGTGGCGCAGCGAGGCGATCGCGGCGACCTGGACGTCGTTGCCGCGCCCGATGGTGAAGGTGAAACCGTGTCCTTCCAGGCCGTCGTCCGCGTCGGTGCGAAGGACCACGTAGGCGGCGGAGTAGTCGGGGTCCGGGTTCATCGCGTCGGATCCGTCCAGTTCCCGTGAGGTCGGAAACCGTACGTCGAAGGTGTCAACCGCGGTGATGCGGGCGGGAGTCGGGGACACAGGAGGCCTTTCCGGAAAGGGGCAAGGAGGCGCTGAACCAGAACGGGGTCAGTCCTGTGCGCGCCCCGTGGTGACGCGCGCGATCATCAGGGCGACCAGGATGATTCCGCCGTAGATGGCCTGGATCCAGAAGGACGGCACCTGGGCGAGGGTGAGCAGGTTCTGGACGACACCGAGCAGCAGTACGCCGGTGAGGGCGCCGAACATGGTGCCCTTGCCGCCGTCGAGGCTGATGCCGCCGATGACCGCGGCCGCGAACACCGTGAAGATCATGTTCTGGCCCTGGTTGGCGTTGATCGCGCCGACGTACCCGGTCTGCATCAGCCCGCCGAGGGCGGCGAGCACACCGGCGACGACGAACACGCCGAGCATCACGCGCTCCACCCGGATACCGGCGGCGCGCGCCGCGTCCGCGTTGCCGCCGATCGCGTACAACGCACGCCCCACGCGGTGGTACTTGAGGACGAAGCCCGCGATGCCGAAGGCGGCCGCCGCGAGCCATACGGAGAGCGGGATGGTCAGGAAGGTGGAGGTGGCGAGGGTGTAGAAGGCGTCGGGCATGCCGAAGAGCGTCTTGCCCTCGGTGGCGCCGACGAGCAGCCCGCGCAGCACGATCAGCATGGCGAGCGTCACGATGAACGCGTTGAGCTTGAGCTTCACCACGAGGATGCCGTTGAAGGCGCCGATGACGGCGCCAGCCACCAGGATCGCGAGGATCGCGAGGGCGGCCGGGAACTCGCTGCCCCACCCCGACTGCGCCACCGGCAGCACCAGCAGCGCCCCGACAGCGGGCGCGATGCCGACGACGGACTCCAGGGAGAGGTCGAACTTTCCGGTGATCAGGACCAGCGACTCGGCGAGCACGACCATCGCGAGGGCCGCGGAGGCGCCGAGGATGGAGATGAGGTTGCGCTCGGTGAGGAATGAGTCGTTCACCAGGGTGCCTAGGAGCATGAGGAGCAACAGGGCGGGGACCAGGGCGAGTTCGCGTGCGCGGCGTAGGAGGATGCTTTTCGCTGCGCGGGCTTCGGCGGGGTGCTTTGCTGCCGGGGTGGCCTTCGCAGCCGGGGCCTTGAGGTCAGCCATGGTGGTCTCCTTGTGCGTCGGCCGCGGGCCGGTGGGGGCTTGTCGCGCAGTTCCCCGCGCCCCTATCGGGGCCCGTGGTGCCCACCCCCTCGATTGATGCGATCAGGTCGTGATCGTTGAAGCCCGCCTTGTGTTCCGCGACGACCCTGCCGTGGAAGAGGACCAGCACCCGGTCGCAGCGCCGCAGGTCGTCCAGTTCGTCGGAGACGACCAGGACGGCCGTGCCGTCCTCGCGGGCGTTGTCCATGCGGGCGAGCAGGGACTCCTTGGACTTCACGTCCACGCCGGCCGTCGGGTTGATGAGGACGAGAAGACGTGGGTCGGAGGCGAGCGCGCGGGCCATGACGACCTTCTGGGCGTTGCCGCCGGAGAGGTCGGAGACCGGCTGGTCGGGGCCCTCGGCGTGGATGTCGAGGCGGTCGATCAGCTCCTCGGCGAAGCCGCGCTTGCGTTCGGTGCCGACGAAGCCGTACTTCCCGAGCCGGTCGAGCACGGTCATCGTGGCGTTGTCGCCGATGGACATGCCGAAGACGAGGCCCTGGTCGTGCCGGTCGCGCGGCACACAGCCGACCCCGGCGCGCAGAGTGGCGGCCACATTGCCGAACGGCAGTCGCCTGCCGTCCAGTTGAGCCGTGCCGCCGGTCGGCGTGTGCAGTCCGGCGATGGTCTCGGCCAGGTTGATCTTGCCGCTGCCGCTGGACCCCGCGAGGCCGACGACCTCGCCCTTGCGGACGGTCAGGTCGACGTCCTCGTACGACTCACTCGTGAGGCCTCTGACGTCGAGCATCACCGGGGCGTCGGCGGGGACCTCGGTCCGGGCGACGGACTCCTCGGCCGCGGCCTGCTCCGTCAGGGCCTCGCCCGCCATCGCCTCCACGAGGGCGGCGCGCGGCAGTTCGGCCACGGGCGCGGTGGTGATCCAGCGGGCGTCGCGCAGGACGGTGACGGTCTGGCAGACCTCGTACACCTCTTGGAGGTGGTGCGAGATGAAGAGGAAGGTGACGCCGGACTCCTGCAGCGCCCGCATCCGCGTGAAGAGCCGCTCGATCTCGCGGTTGTCGAGCTGCGCGGTCGGCTCGTCGAGGACGATGAAGCGGGCGCCGAAGCTCAACGCCCGTGCGATCTCCACCATTTGGCGGTCCTCGACCTTGAGGTCGGCGGTGCGCGCGTCCGGGTCGACGCGCACGTCCCAGGTGTCGAGGACCTGCGCCGCCTCTTCGCGCAGCCTGCGCCAGCTGATGAAGCCGCCGCGGCCCTCGGGCTGCCGGTTGATGAAGAGGTTCTCGGCGACGGTCAGTTCGGGGACGACGGTCGGCTTCTGGTAGACGCAGGCGACCTTGCGGCGCCAGGCGTCGCGGTCGGCGAGCGGCGGTGCGGGCTCGCCGTCGAAGCGGACGGTGCCCGCGTCCGGGGCCTGCAGCCCGGTGAGGACGGTGACCAGAGTGGACTTGCCCGCGCCGTTGCGGCCGACGAGGGCGTGGGACTCACCGGGCAGGACGGTGAGACGGCCGTCCTGCAGGGCGACGGTGGGTCCGTACCGCTTGACTATGCCGCTCGCCTCGACGAGCGGCGTCGGCCCTGTCGTGGGGGGCTTGCTCATCGGCGTACTCATTCGACCGTGTTGCCCCAGAGCTTGGAGTCGTCCACGTTCTCCTTGGTGACCAGGGGCGCGGGCAGCTGGTCCTCGAGGATGCCGCTGGGCAGCTTCACGATCGTGGAGTCGTGGTCGGTCGGCCCCGGCTTGAACTTCTTTCCGTTCATCGCGGCCTTGATGTAGTACATGCCGTACTTGGCGTAGGCGTCGGCGGGCTGCGAGACGGTCGCGTCGATCTGGCCCTTGCGGATGGCGTCGAACTCCTGCGGGATGCCGTCGTTGGAGACGACGGTGATGTGGCCCTTCTCCCCTGTCTTCTTGAGCATCTTCTTGGACTTCAGGGTCTGCAGGGTGGGCGCGAGATAGACGCCGCCGGCCTGCATGTAGATGCCCTTGATGTCGGGGTTGGAGTTGAGCAGCGTGTCCAGCTTGGAGGCGGCCGTGTCGGACTCCCACTTGGCGGGGATCTCCAGGACCTTCAGCTTGGGGTACTTCTTCTTCACGCAGGTGCGGAACGCCTCCGAGCGCTCACGGCCGTTGACGGAGGCGAGGTCTCCCATGATCTGGACGACCTTGCCGGTCTTGACCTGCTTGCCGAGGTATGCGCACGCCTTCTCGCCGTACGCGACGTTGTTGGCCCGCACCACCATCGCGACCTTGCCCTTCTCGGGGGCGACGTCGACGGCGACCACGGGGACGCCCTTGCGCTCGGCCTGGTCGAGTCCCGCGGAGATGGCGGCGCTGTCGAGCGGGGCGACGACCAGCCCCTTCACGCCCTGGTTGAGCTGGTTGTTGATGTCGGTGATCTGCTGCGAGGGGTCGCTGTTGGAGTTGACCGTCTTGTGCGCGTCGACGTCCTCGGACTTCGCCATCTTCGGTACGTAGTCGTTGTACGACTGCCAGAACGGCGAGGTCAGCAGGGGCAGGATCACCCCGACCTCGCCCTCTCCGCCGCCGCCCCCGGCACCGGGCGACGCGCTGTCCTTCGTACTGCCGCACGCCGTGATCACGAGGGACGCGCAGGCGGCCGCTGCGGCGATCCGCACCGCCCGCGAAGTCCCCACCCTGCTGGGCCTGTTGCGAACTGTTCTGCCGGCCATCTGTCGGCTCCTCAGTAGTCCTGGCGACTGATGGGCGAATATTTATCAGACCACTTGGCGCTCACAACACCCCTCGTCGCCAACTTTCCCCGCTTTCAGGCCGTAGTGGTCGGACCACATCTCTGGTTAGACTGCGGCGCACTCAGCCAGTGGAGGAGCATCACGTGGACCAGACCGCCCCGCAGAAGGGCACCGTGACCGGTCGGGCCATCGAGCAGATCAAGGCCATGATCGGCGAGGGCCGGCTCGAACCGGGTGAACGGCTGCCCACCGAACGGGAGTTGGCGACGCGGCTGGGCATCTCGCGCAGTTCCATGCGGGAGGCGATTCGCGCCCTGACCGTGATGGGCGTCCTGGAGGCCCGGCACGGATCGGGCATCTACGTCACCCAGCTGGAGGCCGGGGATCTCCTGGAGACCTTCGGGGTGGTGGCCGATCTGTCGCGCGGGCCGCGGCTCGTCGAGCTCCTCGAAGTCCGCAGGGTCCTTGAGTCCACCGCGACGGCGCTGGCCGCCGCGCGCATCTCGGCCGACCAACTGGCCGATGTGGAGAAGCACTTGGAGGCGATGAACGCCACCGACGATCCCGAGGAGATCCTCTCCCACGATCTGGCGTTCCACCGCACCATCGCCTTCGCGGCCGGCAACGACACGATGGCCGCCATCCTGGAGGGCCTCTCCTCCCGCACGTTCCGCGCGCGGGTGTGGCGCGGCTACCAGGAGGAGGGTGCGTTCGAGCGGACGCGCCGGGAGCACGCCCGCATCCACCGGGCGCTGGTGGCCCGCGACCCGGAGGCGGCGCGGGCCGCCGCCGCGGCGCATGTGGGAGAGGTCGAGGAGTGGCTGCGGGCGCAGCTGGACGAGTAGCAGGATTCCCGCTGCCGGTCACGGCGTGATCGGATGCTTGCCGTGACGTGATGTGCGAGTGCTCTCATCAGGTCATCCTCGCCATGAGGCCAGGCCATCCTCGCCATGAGCCAGGCCACCCGACCCGAGCAGAGGCGCCGACGATGGAATCACCCGCCGCGGGACCACCCACCGCCGGAATCAGCCTGCGCCAGCTGCTGATGTCGCTCGGCGAGCCCCTGGTGGAGCTGCAGACCGCGCCCGCGGGCCTTGACGTCGAGATCCGCAGTGTGGCCCTGCTCGACCCCGAGGATCCGCCGGTCGCCCACCCGGGGGAGCTGGTGCTCGCCATCGGCGCCCGTGGCCGCGCCGCCTTCCCCGCGCTGCGGGCGGCCGGGCGCGACGGAGCCGCCGCCGTCGCCGTCAAGGTGGATGCCCCAGGGCAGGCCGCCGCCCTCAGCGAGACCGCAGCCGAGGCAGGGGTCGCGCTGCTTTCGGTGCGCGGCGAGGCGCGCTGGGACCAGGTGGACGCGATCGCCAGGGCCGCCCTCGACGACGCACCCGTGGACGGCTCCACCGAGGACGCCGATGAGGGCGACCTCTTCTCGCTCGCGCAGACCACCGCCATGCTCACCGGCGGCATCGTCAGCATCGAGGACACCGCCAACCGGGTCCTCGCCTATTCACGCTCCGCCGACCACGACGGGGCCGACGACCTGCGGCGGCAGTCCATCCTGGGGTGGCAGGGCCCGGAGGCGTATCTGGCGCGGCTGCGCGAATGGGGTGTGTTCCAGCGGCTTCGCACCTCCGACGACGTGATCAATGTCGACAGCCACCCCGAGTTGGGGATCCGCCGCCGGCTCGCGATCGCCATCCGGTCAGGAGACCGGCAGCTGGGCACCATCTGGGTCCAGGAGGGATCGACGCCGCTGACCGAGCGCTCGGACCAGGCGCTGCTCGGCGCTGCCCGGGTCGCCGCGCTCCACCTGGTGCGCCGCCGCCGGGAGCTCTCGGCGGACGTGACGCTCGCCCGCACCCTCGCGGCCGGACTCCTGGAGGGCAGCAGCGGCCCGCAGCCGCTCGCCGCCCACCTGGGCCTCGACGCCGCCCGGCCTGCCGCGGTCCTCGGCTTCTCGTACGGGGCGACCGAGGCCACCGGAGCCGAGCTGGCCCGCGCCGAGGTCACCAACCTGATCTCGGTGCACACCGCCGCCCGGCACCGCGCCGCCCTGGTCACGGAGGGCGATCACCGCATCTACGTCCTGCTCCCGGCGCTGCCGCGCAGCATCGACATCGGCACGCTGCGCGGCTGGGGGCAGGACATCGCCGACACCGCACGCCGCCACCTGGGCCTGGCGCTGCGCGGATCGGTCGGCTGCATCGTGCCGGGCCTCGGCAAGGTCCCCCAGTCGCGCCGGGAGGCGGACCGGATCCTCGACGCCATGGTGAACGCCGATGTCGCCACCACGGTCGCCGCGCTGCCGGACATCCAGGCGGAGGTCCTGGTCAGCGAGGTACTTGCGCTGCTCGCCGACCGCCCCGACATGCGGGACCCCCGGCTGACCGCCGTGACCGCCCACGACAGCCGGCATCAAGGGCGCCTTGCCGAGTCGATCCTGGCGTACCTGAACGCCTTCGGCGATGTGCGGGCGGCCGCCGCCCAGCTGCATGTGCACCCCAACACCGTGCGCTACCGGATCGGCCGGGCCGAGCAGCTGACCGGTCTCGATCTGAGCCGTCCCGATCAGCGGCTGCTCGCCATGCTGCAGCTGCGGCTTTCCGGGTGATTCTCACTAGAATGTGCACTATGCGCAGTTGAGATGACGGGCTGATGACGGGCTGGCGAAGATGACCTCGGAGAATGCCCTGCCGGACGGCTCGGACCGAGCATGCGACATCGCCGGCGCTGCCATGGCCGAACTGGACGCGGCGGGAACCGTCATCGGGTGGACCAGGGCGGCCGAGCGGCTGCTCGGCCTTCCTGCCGAAGAGATCCTGAACCGTCCTGCGGCCCAACTGCTGGCGATCCCCGGGGACGAGGCGCGCGTGGCCGCCGTCGCCAACTGGTGCCGCGCCGCGGACGGCTGGAGCGGCTCGGTCGCGGCGCGCCACCGCGACGGCGGGAGCGTACAGCTGGCGGTGCAGGTGACGCCGCTGGTCGACGCGGCGGGACGGGAGCGCTGGTCCGTCCTCGCGCTCAAGGAGTGGCGGGTGCCGGGCGGCGGCGTGAACCAGCTGATGCTGGAGCCGTTCCTCGCCCACGCACCCGTGGGCATGGCCGTACTGGACAGCGATCTGCGCTACGTCTGGGTCAATGACGTACTGGAACGCCTGATCCCCCTGGAGCGCCGGCTCGGCCGGCAGGTGAGCGAGGTGCTGCCGAAGCTGGAGGCCGAGGCGTTCGACGAGAGGATGCGCCACGTCCTGGAGACCGGATCCCCGGTCATGGAGTACGAATTCCGCAGCCCCACATACGCCGACCCCCACGAGGAGCGCGTCTACTCGGCCTCCTTCTTCGGCCTGGAGGGCCCGCACGGCCGGCGCGTCGGCATCTGGTACATGGTCATCGACATCACCGACCGCTGGCAGGCCCAGGGACGCCTTGACCTGCTGAACAACGCCGGTGCCCGGATCGGCAGCACGCTGGATGTCACACGGACCGCGCAGGAACTGGCCGATGTCAGCGTGCCGCCGCTGGCCGACTTCGTCACGGTCGACCTGCTCGACTCGGTCATCAGTGGCCAGGAGCCGGTGCCCGGCCCGGTCGACGGCGCACCCGCCCTCCGCCGGTCGGGCCAGAGGTCGGTCCGTGAGGGCTGCCCGGAATCCAGTCGGACCGTGGGGGAAGCCGTCCCGCGGTCGCCCTCGTCGCCGATCTCCCGCTGCCTCCTGGAGAGCCGGTCCCTGGTCGAAACGATCCTTGACGCGGCCACCAGCGGATGGGTCACCGACGACCCGGCGCGGGCCGCCGACATCCGCGACTTCGACTTCCGCTCGGTGCTCGTCGTGCCGCTCCTCGCGCGCGGTGCCACCCTGGGCGCTGCGACCTTCGTACGGTCCCGGCGGCTCGGTCCGTTCGACGAGGGCGACATCCAGCTCGCCGAGGAACTCGTCGCCCGTGCCGCGGTATGTGTCGACAACGCCCGCCGCTTCACCCGTGAGCGCGCCGCGGCCCGCGTGATGCAGCGCAATCTGCTGCCGCACGCCCTGGCCGGGGGATCCGCCGTCGACGTGGCCTCGTGGTACTTCCCCGCGGACGCCCCGAGCGGTGTCGGCGGGGACTGGTTCGACGTGATCCCGCTGTCCGGGGCCCGCGTCGCCCTGGTCGTCGGGGACGTCGTCGGACACGGCATCAACGCCGCGGCCACCATGGGACGCCTGCGCACCGCCGTGCAGACACTGGCCAATCTGGATCTGCCGCCCGATGAACTCCTCGCCCGCCTCGACGACCTGGTCATCGGGCTCGTCGAGCAGCACGGCTCCGCCGAATCGGCGGATGCGGGCAACGAGAGCGTGGCCGCCACCTTCACGGGGGCCACCTGTCTGTACGCCGTGTACGACCCGGTCAGCAGGCGCTGCACACTGGCCCGGGCCGGCCACCTGCCGCCCGCGATCGTCACCCCCGACGGCGCCGTCGACTTCCCCGACCTGCCCGCGGGACCGCCGCTCGGCCTCGGGGCGCTGCCCTTCGAACCCGTCGAGTTCGAACTGGCCGAGGGCAGCCTGCTCGCCCTCTACACCAATGGCCTGATCGAGACCTGCGACCGGGACATCGACGTCGGTCTCGCCCGGCTGAGCAACGCCCTGGCGGTGACCGGGCCGACGCTGGAGGAGATCGGCCGGAACGTGGTCAAGGCGCTCCTCACCGGGCCGCCGTCCGACGACGCCGCCCTGCTGCTCGCCAGGACCCGCGCCCTCGGTGCCCACCAGGTCGCCTCCTGGGACCTGCCGTCCGATCCGGCCGTGGTCGCCGATGCCCGCAGCCTCGCAGGACGGCAGCTGACGGAGTGGGGCCTGGACGATCTGCTCTTCACCACCGAGCTGATCGTCAGCGAACTGGTCACCAACGCCATCCGGCACGCCACCGGACCGATCACCTTGCGGCTGATCCGGCAGGCCGCCCTGATCTGCGAGGTCTCCGACGCCGGCAGCTCCGCACCGCGCCTGCGGCACGCCCGCACCACCGACGAGGGCGGGCGTGGTCTTTTCATCGTCGCCCAGCTCACCCGGCGGTGGGGCACCCGCTACACGTCGACCGGCAAGATCATCTGGACCGAGCAGCAGATTGCACCGGACGACGCGGTGTGAGCTCCCCGCATTGGCCGGCCGGCCAGCGATCGACGGGGATTTTGTGGCTGCTCACAAATAATCCGCCTCGCATCGCCGCATACGCTGTCGCAAATCCATTCCGGCAGTGACGCGGCTCACCTCTCACAAGGAGGCGGCGCGAAGGGCCACAGCGCGGCAGCCGTCACGTCCCCATCCCCCTGCCCCGTGCCGGAACACGGAGAGCGCGGCCCGCTCCCGCCTTGTCACCGAGGCGATGTGCCGCCAAGGCGATCCAGCACGTAGTCACCCCTCGCACGACCCGTCCCAACTCACTGGATGTCGAGATGACTTCACTTCCCCCTGCCCCCGCGGCCTCCCCTCCCGCTCCCCCCGGCGACCGCACGGCTCCGCACGATTCGGAGCTGCGGTCCGGCCTCAAGAACCGCCATCTGTCCATGATCGCCATCGGCGGTGTCATCGGAGCGGGCCTGTTCGTGGGCTCCGCCTCCGGCATCGCCGCCGCGGGTCCCGGCATCCTGCTGTCGTACGCGCTGGTCGGCACCCTGGTCGTCATGGTGATGCGGATGCTCGGCGAGATGGCCGCCGCCGACCCGACATCGGGGTCCTTCTCGGCGTACGCGGACCGGGCGCTCGGCCGCTGGGCCGGTTTCTCCATCGGCTGGCTGTACTGGTTCTTCTGGGTCGTCGTGCTCGCGGTGGAGGCCACCGCCGGTGCCGTCATCCTCAACGGCTGGATACCGGCCGTACCGCAGTGGGGCTGGGCGCTCATCGTGATGACCGTCCTGACCGCCACCAACCTCGCATCGGTCGCCTCCTTCGGCGAGTTCGAGTTCTGGTTCGCGGGCATCAAGGTCGTCGCCATCGCCGCCTTCATCGGCCTCGGCGCCCTGGCGATCTTCGGTGTGCTGCCCGGCTCGGACAACGCAGCCACCGACTTCGGCAATCTCACCTCGCACGGCGGATTCCTGCCGAACGGCCCCAGCGCCATCCTCACCGGCGTACTGATGGTCGTCTTCTCCTTCATGGGCAGCGAGATCGTCACCCTCGCCGCCGGTGAGTCCAAGGACCCGCAGCGCGCCGTCGCCAAGGCCACCAAGAGCGTCATCTGGCGGGTCGGCGTCTTCTACCTCGGCTCGATCCTCGTCGTGGTCTCCCTGCTCCCCTGGAACGACCCCTCGATCGAGAAGAAGGGCTCGTACGTCGCGGCCCTCGACTCGATCGGCATTCCGCACGCCGGTCAGGTCATGAACGTCATCGTCCTGACCGCGGTGCTCTCCTGTCTGAACTCCGGGCTCTACACCGCGTCCCGCATGGCCTTCTCCCTCAGCCGGCGCGGTGACGCCCCGAAGGCCTTCGCCCGGACGAACGGGCGGGGCGTCCCGCAGGCCGCGATCCTGGCCTCCGTCGTCTTCGGCTTCGTCGCGGTCGGCTTCAACTACCTGTGGCCGGACACGGTGTTCCAGTTCCTGCTGAACTCCTCCGGCGCGGTCGCGCTCTTCGTCTGGCTGGTGATCTGCTTCTCGCAGCTGCGGATGCGCGGCATCATCCTCCGCGAGAACCCGGAGAAGCTCATCGTCCGGATGTGGCTCTTCCCGTATCTGACGTGGGTCACTATCGCGATGATCTCGTTCATCCTGGTCTACATGCTCACCGACGACAGTCCGGGCGGCGGCCGTATCCAGGTGCTGTTGTCCGTGCTCCTCGCGGTGCTGGTGGTCGGCGTCTCGCTGGTCCGCGAGCGGTGGGGTGCACAGGCACGCCACCAGCGGCATCATTGACATATGTCAGGACATGCGCCTGTGATCGTGCACCCGCCGTCCCCGAACGGTGGCCGGCGGGTCACGATCCGCGGTGAAGACGTGGGAACGGCCTTCTACCTGTTCGATGTGCTGGAGTTCCTGCGCCGAGCGGGCCTGCCCGAGGCCGACACGGCGATCGACGACCCGGAGCTCATCGAGTGGCGCGGGGCCGGGCCGCAGGCCTGGGGGCCGGAGAACAGCCCGTGACCGGCAGACGCTTCTCGAACCAGTGATGGGCGTACGGCTCGTCATTGAAGGCGGCGACCTCCTGGAAACCGAAGGAACGGTACAGGCCGATCGCGGCACTGAGTGCCTTGTTGGTGTCCAGGCGCAGCGCTTCACAGCCGTGCCGGACGGCCCGCGCCTCCAGGTCGGCGAGGAACCGGCGGGCGAGGCCGAGGCCCCGCGCGTGCGGCGCGACCCACATGCGTTTGACCTCGGCCGGGGCGCCGGGCGGCAGCTTCAGACCGGCGCAGCCGACGGGCTCGCCGTGCGTCCGCGCGACGAGGAACAGGCCGTGCGGCGGCCGGAGTTCACCGGCGTCGGGCAGCAGGCTCCGCTCGGGGTCGAAGCCCGTGTCGAAGCGCTCCCGCAGCTCGGCGAAGTAGGACAGCAGGCAGTGCCGGGCGTCCGGGTGGTCCGGGTCGACGACGTCGAGCGTGACCGTGCCGGCGGTCAGCAGGCGGTCGACCTCGGCCATGGCGGCCACAAGACGGGCACGCTGATCGGCGTTGAGCGGCTCCAGGATGGCGCCCGCAAGCTCGTCGCTGCTGTCGTCGAGCAGGGCACGCTCCGCGAGGCCCGCTTCGGTGAGCCGGACGGTACGCACCCGCCTGTCCCGGGGCTGCGGCTCCACCGCCACGAGCCCGTCGGCCTCCAGTGAGCGGAGCAGCCGGCTCACGTAACCGGAGTCGAGCCCGAGGCGCTCGCGCAGCCACCGTACGTCCTGGCCGCCCACGCCGATCTCCCAGAGCAGCCGGGCCTCGCCGATGGGCCGGTCGCGGCCCAGGTAGCGGTCATGGAGCACACCCACACGCTCGGTGACGGTGCGATTGAACCTACGCACCTGTTCGATCTGCCCCTGGGGCATTTCGCCCGCCGCGTCCGCTGGGTCCACTGGGTTCATTCTCTGACTTTAGTCAGATAACGCCGTCAGACGCCAGTGGGAATGCGCGTAACTGACGATCTGGCGTCGCGTTGGTCTGCCGGGGCCCGGCGATTCCGTCGCGGGCCATGGCGAAGGATTGAGGGGCTTTCCACCATGCACGAGATCACCAAGAAGCTCGCTACCTGGATCGCGGCAGCAGCCGCCGCACTCGGCTGCGTCATCGCCGCGGGCCCGTCGGCGGTCGCCGACGGCAAGTGGTGCAACCACTCGGTCTGCATCGAGACGTACGACTCGGGGACCTATCTGGGCCGGGTGGAGGTGTCGGTCACCAACACCAACCAGCCGCACAGCATCCGCGCGCGCGTGTGGACCACCAACGGCTGGAGCGCCAACACCAAGACGGAGGACGTCGCCGCGTTCCGGACGTACCGGGACCAGGCCTACCCCCAGCGCCACTTCCCGGCGGGCACCCGGCTGTGCGCGGAGGGCTTCCGCGGCGGCGACAGCGTGGGCCTGCCCTGCGTGACCATCACCGGCTGACCCGCCAAGACCGCCGGATGGGCTGTCGCCACAGCCCATCCGGCGGTCTTCAGCAGCGGGATCGCGAACGGATCACGCCCTGGTCAGCCGCAGCGTCACCAGCTCGAACGGCCGCAGCCGCACCGCGACGCCCTCCCCCACCCGCTCCGGGGACGGGGCGTCGGCCAGCGGACGCTCCAGCAGGTCCGTCACCGTCACCGAGCCGATGCCGAAGCCCGCCGTCAGCGTGGCCCGCGCCCGGCCGCCGCGCGATTCATGGAAACGGACCACCACGTCACCGCTGCCGTCGTCGGCGAGCTTGACCGCGGTGACGACGACCGCGTCGTTGTCGACGGTCACCAATGGGGCCACCTCCGCGCCACCGGCGATCCGGCGCTCCGGAAGGTTGATCCGGTACCCCTCCCGCACGGCGTCGCCGATCGCCGCCCCCGGCACCAGCGCATGCCGGAACCGGTGCACGCCCTGGTCCGTCTCGGGGTCGGGGAAACGGGGGGCGCGAAGGAGCGAGACACGCACGGTCGTGGTCGTCCCGGCGTCCGTCTCCCGGACCGTCCGCGTCACGTCATGCCCGTACGTCGAGTCGTTGACCAGCGCGACACCCCAGCCCGGCTCCTCCATGTGCACGAAGCGGTGGTTGCACGCCTCGAACTTGGCTGCCTCCCAGCTCGTGTTGGTGTGCGTGGCGCGGTAGAAGTGGCCGAACTGGGTCTCCGACGCGTACCGCTCGGCGTGGATGTCCAGCGGAAAGGCCAGCTTCAGGAACTTCTCCGTCTCGTGCCAGTCGACCTCGGTGTCGATGTCCAGGCGCGCGGCGCCGGGCGCAAGGGACAGGACCTGCGTGAGCTTCGAGTCCCCGAAGACGCGCACGACACGGACCGAAGCGCCGCCGTCCCCCGGCACGACCTCATCCGCCTCGGTGAGATCGGTGACGGTGTTGCGGTAGAACTCGTCGACGTCCCACGCGTCCCACATGTTCGGGAAGTCGGCATGGATCTGCGGCAGGTTCGCCACCTGGCCGGGTGCGACGGTCTCCCGGTCTGCGGCGATGTCGTACGCCGAGACGATGAGCCCGCGGGCGTCGATCTCGACCCGCAGCAGACCGTTGTCCAGGACGTAACCGCCGTCCGCCCGCGAGGCGATCGCCGACTGCCCGTCGGCGAGGGCGGGGCGCGCGCCTCCCGCCGGGACGCCGTCGCGGGTGTGCGGGGTGGAGTTGAAGACGAGGGTTCCCGTGCCGCCGTCCCCCGCCAGTGCACGCTGGGCCGAGTCGATGATGCCGTTCAGCTCGTCGGCCACCGCCGCGTAGGTGGCCCGCGCCTCCCGGTGCACCCAGGCGATGGACGAGCCGGGCAGGATGTCGTGGAACTGGTGGAGCAGGACCGTCTTCCAGATCCGGTCCAACTCCTCGTAGGGGTAGGCGAATTCGGCATCGCGCACGGCAGCGGTCGCGGCCCACAGCTCGGCCTCCCGCAGCAGGTGCTCGCTGCGGCGGTTGCCCTGCTTGGTGCCGGCCTGGCTGGTGAGGGTGGCACGGTGCAGTTCGAGGTACAACTCCCCGACCCAGACAGGGGCGTTCGGGTACTCGGCCTCCGCCTTCTCGAAGAAGGCCGCGGGGGTCTCCCACTCGACGGTCGCCGAGCCCTCCAGGTTCCGCAGCCGTCCCGCCTTCGCGATCATCTCGCGGGTGGTGCCACCGCCTCCGTCACCCCAGCCGGTAGGCGCGAGCGAGTGCCGGGCGACGCCTTTGTCCTTGAAGTTCTTCGCCGCGTGGGCGATCTCGCTGCCCTTCATGGAGCAGTTGTACGTATCGACGGGCGGGAAGTGGGTGAAGATCCGGGTCCCGTCGATGCCCTCCCAGTTGAAGGTGTGGTGCGGGAAGCGGTTGGTCTGCGACCAGGAGATCTTCTGCGTGAGCAGCCACTTGGAGCCCGCGGCCTTGATGATCTGCGGAAGCCCGGCCGCGAACCCGAAGGTGTCCGGCAGCCACGCCTCGTCGTTCTCGATGCCGAACTCGTCGAGGAAGAACCGCTTGCCGTGCACGAACTGACGGGCCATCGCCTCCGAGCCCGGCATGTTCGTGTCCGACTCGACCCACATGCCGCCGGCCGGCACGAACCGGCCGTCGGCGACGGCCTTCTTGACCTTCGCCCACACCTCGGGGCGGTGCTCCTTGACCCACGCCCACTGCTGCGCCTGCGACATGGCGAAGACGAAGTCCGGTTCGTCCTCGATGAGCGCGGTCATGTTGGAGGTCGTACGGGCGACCTTCCGCACCGTCTCGCGCAGCGGCCACAGCCACGCGGAGTCGATGTGCGCGTGGCCGACGGCGCTGATGCGGTGCGCGGAGGGCTCGGCGGGGGTGGCGAGGACGCCTTCGAGTTCGGCGCGGGCGGCGGGTGCGCTGCCGTTGACGTCCTGGAGGTCGACGGTGTCGAGGGCGCGGCCGATGGCGCGCACGATGGCGTAGCGGCGTGCGGAGTGCTCGGGGAGTTCCTGCATGAGTTCGCCGAGTACTTCGAGGTCGATGACGAGCTGCCAGACCGTCTCGTCGAAGATGGCGAGGTCCATGCGGGCGAGCTTGTACTGGGGCTCGCTGCCGGCCGTCTCCTTGTCGCCGAGCCGGGTGGGCAGGAAGGGGTGGTAGTCGAGGATGACGGGGTTGGACGCGGCCTCGATGTGCAGCCGGACGTCTTCGCCGCCGGTCGCCGGGGCGGCGATCCTGACCCACTGGTTGCGGGGGTTGAGGCCCTTAACCGGGGTGCCGTCGGGGCGGTAGACGAGGCCTTCGCACTGGAAGCCGGGCATGTTCTCGTCGAAGCCGAGGTCGAGGATTGCCTCGACGGTCTTCCCGGCCCACTCCTGGGGGACGGTGCCGGTCACCCGGAACCAGCTGGTGGCCCAGGGGGCGCCCCAGCGGGCGCCGACGGTGGTCGGCTCGGGGGTGGCGGCGAGGCCTTCGGCGACGGGAACCGGTTCGCCGGGGGCGGTCCACACCGCTACGTCGAGCGGCACGGACTCGGGGTACACGGCTGGCCTGATGCGCTCGTCCAGGACGCGCTTGAGGCGGGCTTCGATGAGGGTGCGGTCGTCGTGCATGTGGGTCTCCCGGTGGGGTGTTGGGTGCGGGTGCGTGGGTGGGCCCTGCGGGGCTTCTTTCCCCAACCCGCCCCTTCCCGAAATTTTCCGGCTGCGCCGGCCGCGAGGTGGCCGTAGATCACCGGCTCCGCCGAGTTCGTCCTCAAACGCCGGACGGGCTGAATGATCTGCGGCCGGGCTGGGAAAACCTACCGACGGGATGGGCGGGCAACTCCGGGGCAATCGGGTGGGTGGGCGGGGAAAAATCCGCCGCGAAGCGGCGGGCTCGAAACGCCTTGGCCTAGCCGACCTCCCCCGGCGACACGACCTCCGTAATGCCCCGCGCAGCGAGATGCCCCGCATCCCCCACCCGTCCGGCGAGGACCACGGCAGGGCGCACCCCATCCGCCACGAGGCGAGCGAACGCCTCGAAGACCACCCCTCCGGGCGCGCACTCCGAGCGCCGGGACACGGCGCCGTCCACGACCACCGCAGTCGTCCGGGGCGCAGGCGCCTGCCTCCGCCCCCGCCACTCCTTGGCGATCCGCGCCAACGCCGCACCCCCCGGTTTCACCCGCCCGTCATTGGTCAACAGACCCAGGCTGTACTCGAGTTCGGGAAAGTCCGCCAGCGACCGCGACACATCGTGGGAGCACCACCACGTCACACCCCACACATCGGCGCAGTCCAGCGCCGCAGCCACCGTCGCCTCCGTAAACAGAGCCGCATGCTCGGCCGGGATGAGGGGCGCGGGCGCCCCGACCTCCTGGAGCCAGACGGGGCGGTGCGGATCGTCCGCCCAGGCCTTGGACAGTTCGATCATGTACGCGGCGTGGTGCGCGGTGGCCACCCCCTCCCGCCCATGCCGCTGCGCCGTCCCGTTGAACACCCAGGAGTGCACGGCGGTCACACCCCCGAGCCGGGCGGCCTGCGCCGGGGTGAAGGGCTGGTCGTCCTGGTACCAGGCGGCGTCGTACTCGGCATGCAGATGCAGCTTGCCGGGGGCGCCCTCCTCGCACGCGGCGAGCACCCGCGTCAGCCAGGCCTCCGCCTGCCCCTCGGTGATCCTGTCCGGGTCGGGATGTGGCCCCGCCGAGAACTGGTTGACCTCGTTGCCGATGGTCATGCCGATGAAGTTCGGCCGGTCGGCGAGCGCGGCGGCGAGCGTGCGCAGATACCCGGCCTGCGCCGTCACGACGTCCGGATCGGTGAAGATGTTCCGCCGGTGCCAGGTCTGCGTCCACGCGGGCAGGAAGTCGAAGCTCGACAGATGGCCCTGCAGTCCGTCGACGTTGACGTCGAGTCCGCGCTCGGCGGCGGCGTCCGCGAGCGCGACCAGCTGCTCGACGGCGCGCGGCCTGATCAGGGTGCGGTTGGGCTGGAAGTACGGCCAGACGGGGAAGACCCGGATGTGGTCGAGGCCGAGCCCGGCGATCGAGTCGAGGTCGGCGCGCACGGCGTCGAGGTCGAAGTCGAGCCAGTGGTGGAACCACCCTTGGCTCGGCGTGTAGTTGGCGCCGAAGCGCACCACGTCAGAAGGCGTGCGAGGCATACGAGTCCTGGTTCTCGGGGGTGCGGGGGGGATGATCTCCGGTACGGCGGCGAACTGAGGGAACGGCCTCAGCCCTTGACCGCCCCTTCGCCAACCCCGCGGAAGAAGTACCGCTGCAGACAGGCGAAGAGAGCGATCAGCGGCAGGACGGCGATGACCGTGCCCGCCGCGACGAGCCGTTCGTCGTTGGCGAAGGTGCCGTGCAGATAGTTCAGGCCGATGGTCAGGGTGAACCGGTCCGGGTCGCTCAGCACGATCAGCGGCCAGAGGAAGTCGTCCCAGGCGCCCATGAAGGCGAAGATCGCGACCACGGCGAGGGTTCCCTTGACCGCGGGCAGGGCGATCCTGGAGAACCGCTGCCATACGTTCGCGCCGTCGACGTAGGCCGCCTCCTCGACCTCGTACGGCAGATTGAGGAACGCGTTGCGCATGAGCAGCACATTGAGCGCCGATATGCAGCCGGGCAGGAGCACGCCGATGAGGGTGTTGTTCAGGCCCAGCTCCCGCATGGTCGTGAACTGGGCGATGATGATGCCCTCCACCGGCACCAGCATGGCGAGGATGAAGACGAGCGTGGCGACCTTGCGGCCCCGGTAGCGCAGGCGGGCGAGGGCGTAGCCGGCGAGGGTGGCGCCCACGCAGTTGGTCACCACGTTGGCGGTGGCCACCTTCAGGGAGTTGAGGGCGTAGTCCCATACGGGGATGGTGTCGGCGACGCGCTCGTAGTTGTGCAGGGTCGGCTCGGACGGCAGGAATTTCGGGGGTGAGCTGAAGATGTTCTCGTGCGGTCCCTTCAGGGACGTGGACAGCTGCCACAGGAAGGGGCCGATCATCAGCGCGAGTACGCCGAGCAGGAGTGCGTAGCGCAGGACGATCTCCCACACCGGCATCCGGCGGCCGTTCTCGTCGGTGATCCGCCCCCGCCGGGTGCCCTTCTTGCGGGGCTTCTCGTCGGTCCGTGCCGGCTGCTCGGTCTTGCGTGCGTCGGTCGCGATGCTCACGCGTCCTCCTTCCGGTCCGCCCGCAGCACGAGCAGCATCAGCGCGACGGTGACGACGAAGACGACGACGGAGATGGCAGAGGCGTAGCCGACGCGACCGGTGAGGCCGGTGCCGACGCGCTGCACCAGCATCACGAGCGTCGTGTCCTCGCCCGCGGGACCGCCGTTGGGCCCTGCCATCAGATAGACCTCGGAGAACACCTTGAAGGCGGCGACCGAGGACAGCGCGGCGACCAGGACCATCGTGGAGCGCACGGCGGGGACGGTGACGGTGAAGAAGCGGCGGACCGCTCCGGCGCCGTCCACCGCCGCGGCCTCGTGGAGCTCGCGGGGGACGTTGGCGAGCGCCGCCAGATAAATGATCATGTAGTAGCCGAGGCCCTTCCAGACCGTGACCGCCATGGCGCTGAGCAGCAGCAGCCACTGGTCGCTGAGGAAGCCGAGCTTGCCGACGCCCACGGCCTCCAACACCGCGTTGACCAGGCCCCGTTCATCCAGCATCCACACCCAGATCAGGCCCACCACGACGACGGACGCGACCACCGGCGTGTAGAAGGCGGACCGGAAGAAGGTGATGCCGGGGATGTGCTTCTGGACGAGCATCGCGAGCAGCAGGGGCAGCAGGACGAGCGCGGGGACGACCCCGACGACGTACAGCGTGCTGTTGCGCAGGCCGATCCAGAACATCTCGTCGTGCAGCAGTTCACGGAAGTTGTCCAGGCCGACGTACTCCCCCGGGATCAGGGTCCGCTTGTCGGTGAAGGAGTTGATGACCGTGCTGACGAACGGATAGAGGATGAAGATCCCCACGATCGCGAGTCCGGGCGCGGCGAACAGCCAGGGGCTGGACGGCAGTTGACGCCGGATGCGGCCGCGGGACGGTCCCGGGCGTGGCGCGGTGGCGGCGCTTGAGCTTTTCATGGTGGCGGTCCCGGATCGTCTCAGCTCTGCTTCAGCAGCCGGTCACAGTTCTTGACAGCGTTGTCAAGCGCTTCTTGGGGGCTCTCCTTGCCCTGCAGGGCCTTGCCGACGCTGTTGCGCAGCTCGATCTTCATCTGCTCGCTGAACTGCACCGGCGTGTAATTCACCGCGGTCTTGATGGACTTGGCGGCGGCGATCCGCACGCGCGTGTCGTCCGTACCGTCCTGCTTGGTGAAGTACTGGTCGTCGAGCGAGCCCTTCGTGCTGGGGAAGATCGCGACCTTCTTGGCGAAGGACATCTGGTGCTGCGCGTCCGTGACGTAGTGCGCGAAGGCGACGGCGGCGGGCGTGTGCTTGGTGCGGGTGTTCACCATCACCCCCATCACGTACATGTTGTCCTTGCCGGTGTTGGTGATCTGCGGGGTGATCCCGATGTTCTTGTAGAGACCGGGCGCTTCCTTCTTGAACTTGCCGAGGTCCAGGGCGCTTCCGGGGTTCATGGCGACGGCCTCGGTGAGGAACTTCTTGCCCGTGGACTCGGGCGTCGCGTTCAGCGCCTGCCCGTCGAGGGCCTTCGCGTCGTACAACTCCTTGTACTTCTTGAGGAGTTCGACCCCCTTGGGGCCGTTGAAGGTGAACTTGGTCCCTTCCTTGTCCATCAGCGGTACGCCGTAGCGCCCGAAGTCCTCGATGGCGGGGATGTTGGCGAGCGTGGCGGTCTTGCCCTTGCTCTTCTTTGACATCTGCAGGGAGGCTTCGAAGAGTTCGTCGAACGTCTTCGGCGGCTTCTCGGCGTCGAGTCCGGCATCCTTGAAGAGCCGCTTGTTGTAGAAGAGCGGCCCGGTGTTCAGATACCAGGGGAAGGCGTACGTCCCCTCCGTGCCCGGTATCTGGTGGCTCTGCCACGCGCCCGGCAGGTACTCCTTCTCGTACTTGCCCGCGGCCTTGTCGAGGTCGAGCGCGAGGCCCGCCTTGGCGAGCGGGGCCACCAGGTCGGGCGAGACGTTCACGACGTCGGGGAGGGTGCCCGCGGCGGCGTCGGCACTGATCTTGTCGGCGTAGCCCTCGCCGGGCTGGTCGACCCAATTCACCTTCGTACCCGGGTACTTCTCCTCGAAGCCGTCGACGACGCCCTCGAAGTACGACTTGAAGTTGGCCTTCAGATTCCAGGTCTGGAAGGTGATCTCGCCCTCGATCTTGCCGGAGGCGTCATTCGATCCGCCCCCTTCGCCCCCGTCCCCGCAGGCGCTCAGCGGCAGGAGCACGGCGATGGCGGCGGCAGCGGCAACTGCCCTTCGGTGGATGCGGGGATGACGGGAGATGCGCACGGTGAAACGGCTCCTTTGCTCGGCCCAGCGTGAGGCAGACCCTGCATGGAACGCGGGTAAAAAGTCAATGGATTCGCTGAAGAATCCTTGGCGAGGGCGCCAACTCCGCAGGTCAGAGAGGTGTGTTGAAGTTCTTGCGGGGATCGACTAATGCGCTTTAGAGTGGGCGGGCTCAAGCGCATTAGTATGCGGGCAACGGGAAAGGGGCAACACGGGTGCAAGGCAAGCGGTCACCGGCACGCCGGCCGACCATGAAGGACATCGCACGCCGCGCCGGAGTCTCCGAGAGCGCCGTCTCCTTCGCGCTCAACGACCGGCCCGGGGTCTCCGACGTCACCCGCGACCGTGTCCGCAGGGTCGCCGAGCAGCTGGGCTGGCGGCCGAGCACGGCGGCGCGCGCACTGTCGGGTGAGGGCTCGGCGACAGTGGGGCTCGTGGTGGCACGCCCCGCCGGGACGCTCGGCGTCGACTCGTTCTTCCTGCAGCTGATCTCGGGCATCCAGGAAGTCCTGGCGGAGCGTCACCTGGGCTTGCTCTTCCAGGTGGTGGAGGACGTGGCCGCCGAGTGCGCGGTCTATCGGCGGTGGTGGGCCGAGCACCGCGTTGACGGCGTCCTGGTCGTGGACCCGCGCACGGACGATCCGCGCCCGGCGCTCCTCGACGAGCTGGGTCTTCCGGCCGTGGTGACGGGAGGCGCGCCGGATCCGGACGCGGCGCATCCGGGGCTCTCCACGGTCTGGGCGGACGACGCGGGAGCGATGGCCGCGGTCGTGGACCACCTCTACGGCCTCGGGCATCGGCGGATCGTGCACATCGCGGGGCTGCCCGGCCTCGCGCACACGGAGCGCCGGATCCGTACGCTGCGGGCGGAGGCGCGGCGCCGGGGCCTGTCCGAGGTCCGCTCGGTGACCACCGACTACTCCGACGCGGAGGGCGCGGCCGTGACGCGACGGGTGCTGGGCGCCGCGTCGCCGCCGACGGCGCTCGTGTACGACAACGACGTGATGGCGGTGGCGGGGGTCGCCGCGGCTTCGTCCCTCGGCTTCAGTGTGCCCGGGGATGTGTCGGTGGTGGCATGGGAGGACTCGGCGCTGTGCCGGATGGTGCACCCGTGGCTGACGGCGCTGTCGCGCGACACGGTGTCCTTCGGGCGGACGGCGGCGCGGGAGTTGCTCGCGCTGATCGACGGTGAGGCTGCGGCGACTGTGCAGGTGCCGTTGCCTCGGCTGATCGAGCGGGAGAGTACGGGGGGTGTGGGCGGGCGCTGAGCCTGGCGGGGCGCCTCAGACCCCGCTCGAGGCCGCCGCTTCGCGGCGGATTTTTTCCCGCCCACCCACCCGATTGCCCCGCAGCCGCCCGCCCACCCTCTAGCCCGTCCGGCGTTTGAGGACGAACTCGGCGGAGCCGGTGATCTACGGCCACCTCGCGGCCGGCGAAGCCGGAAAGGTTCGGGAAGGGGCGGGGTTGGGGAAAGAAAAACCGCTCTACACCCGCGCCCGATACAACCCGAACTCCGCCAACCGCACCGCCCCGCGCGACCCCTTCACCCGAAGCCGCCACTCCCGGGCAGTCACCGGCGCAGGCAGGGTCAACACCCGGCTCGCGCCCACCGTGGCGACCTCCGTCACGAGGGACCACGCCGCGCCGGACGAAGCCCGTGCCTCGATCACCGCGTGCTCCAGCCGCTGCCCCTGCCGGATCTCCTCACCGAGCCGGATCCGGTCGACCGACCGGGCCTGCCCGAGGTCGACCGTCAACGTCCCCCGCGAAGGGGCCGGGCACTTCCACGCCGAGTCCGGGTCACCGTCCACCGCGTGCCCCGCATACGCCCCGTCCCCCCGAACCCGCGCGCCCCGCGCGAAGTCCTCCGGCAGCTCGCGCCCGAGCCGCTCGCGGAACTCCCGCAGCCGCGCCACATCGGCATCCGGCAGCAGTCCCCGCTTGTCCGGCGGGATGTTCAGGAGCAGCACCGAGTTGCGGCCCACCGAGCGGAACCAGATGTCCGTCAACTGCTCTACCGACTTGGGCTGTTGGTCCTCGTGATAGAACCACCCCGGCCGGATCGAGACATCGCATTCCGCCGGCCACCACTGCACGTACTGGGCGACCGCCCGCGCCTCGGCCAGCGCCTCCCTGCTGCCCTGGTCGGGCGCGTCGTACTTGAGCGCGTAATCGATGCTGCCGTTGCCGGAGTCCTTGACCGGGACGACACTCCACTCGTTCTCCCGCGCGAGCCCGCCCTCGTTGCCGACCCACCGGACGTCCGGCCCGCGCACGGCGACCGTCGCGTTCGGGGCCAGGGCGCGGATGACCGCGTACCAGCTGTCCCAGTCGTACGTCTCCACCTTCTCCGGCGGGATGCGGCCCTGCGCCCCGTCGAACCACACCTCGTCGACCGGGCCGTACTCGGTGAGCACTTCGTAGAGCTGGTTGAGCATGTGGGCGCCGTAGTCGGTGGCGTCGAGCGTGAAGGAGCGCAGGTCGTCGCCCGCGCGGTCGTCGTCGGCCGTGAGCGTGGGGATGATGCGGGGCGAGCGCTTGCTGCCGTTGGCGTAGACGCCGTAGAGGTACTGGTTCTCGTCGGCGGGCGAGATGTAGACGCCCACCTTGATGCCGTGGCGCCGCAGCGAGTCGGCGAAGGAGCGCAGGACGTCGCCCTTGCCGCCCTGCCAACTGCTGCTCACCACACTGTGCTTGGTGTAGCGCGAGGGGTAGAGAACGAAGCCGTCGTGGTGCTTGACGGTGAGGATGGCGAGCTTGAACCCGCCGTCGCGCAGGGCCCTGGCCCACTGGTCGGTGTCGAGCCCGGACGGCTGGAAGACGTCGGGGTCCTCGTCGCCCGTGCCCCATTCGAGGCCGGTGAACGTGTTGACGCCGAAGTGCAGAAACGCGGTCTGCTCCAGGCGCTGCCAGGCGATCTGCCGTTCCGTGGGCCGCACTTGGGCGGCCTTGGCGACGACTTCGTCCGGGGTGTCGTCGGGGCTGATCGGGATGCGGTACGGCGGTTCGGCGCCACCGGGGCGGGTCGCGGCGGCCGACGCGAGCGAGGTGCTCGACGCGGCGACGGCCGTGGTGACGGCGGCGGCCATGAAGATGCGTCTGCTGACGGTCATGGGGGTGCGGTCTCCCTCGGGGGTCGGATTGAGATCACGCGGGCCGGGTCGGTCAGTGGGTGGTCAATGTCCATACGGCGGGCGGCTGTTGGTCGTCCGGGTACTGGAGGATCCGTCCGTCGTCGGTGACGTGCGCGCTCATGCGGGTGATGGCGTTGGTGAGCCGGTAGCCGCCGGCGCTCTCGGTGAGCTGCCAGCGCTGGAGGGTGTTCGCCGGGTCGCAGGTCTCCTCGGTGACGGCCGTGCCGGGCTGCAGCGGCACGTTGAGCGTGAGCTTGCCGCTGCGGGTCTCCAGGCACTTGCCGCCCGCCGCGGACTTGAGGGTGATGTATCCGTCGGCGGTGCGCCTGATCTCGTAACGGGCGGGCTTCGCATGGCCCTTGGCGTCCCGGAGGGTGTACGTCCCGTCGGCGACCGGGGTCCGGGTCAGGTCCCGCCAGCCGGGCGCGTGGCCGACTGTGCCGGCGCGGGCGGTGAAGTCCGTGTACGTCGGATCGGGGTGCGCCGCGCCCCACGTCACCTGGGCGATGTGGCTGAGCGGCATCGCCATGGCGGCCGCGACCTCGTTCTCGGTCTCGCCGCGGCCGTTGTCGGGCCACAGGCTGATCTTCGCCCCGGTGATGCCGTCCCGCGACGCCAGCTTCTCGCCCTCGAAGCTGCGCGGGTCCCAGGCCTGGTCGTAGAGCGCCTTGGTGTTCGTGTGGAAGCCACCGCGTACGAGATAGAGGGCGTACGCGGCGTTCTGCAACGGGTGACCCTGCGCGATGAGTTGGCTCGGTTTGGTCTTCACGTCCAGCCAGTGCTCGACGCTCGTCCCGGCGGCGACGGGCACGGTGTTCGCACCGGTCAGGCCGTCGTTCCAGATGCGCAGTTGCTTGCCCTGCTGCGTCGCGTAGGCGTGCACGCGGTTGATGAAGTCGACGAAGGCGTCCTGCGGGGTCGCGTTCGCGCCGTACTTCTTGCGCGCGTACTCCAGGATGTGCGGGTACTTGGCGAAGTCGGAGCCGAGCATGTACTCGTCGGCGCCCATGTGCCAGGACTTGGCGGGGAACACCTCGGCGTACTCGTCGATGAGGCTCGTGTAGTAGGCGAAGGCCTCGTCCTTGGTGATGTCGAGGCGGGACGGCTGCGGCTTTCCGTCGGAGTCGGTGAGCTGCAGGTCGGTGCGGTTCTCCAGCCAAGGGTCCATGTGGCCCGGCGAGTTGATCTCGGGAATGATCGTGACGTGGTACTTCTCGCCGAGCGCGACGAGGCGGCGGATCTCGCGCTTGGTGTAGTAGCCCCAGCTGTTGGCCGCGGGGTGCTTGTCGCTCTTCACCTTCAGTTCGAGCAGCAGTTGGTTCTGTTTGTTGTACGCCATGTCGCGTACGAGGTTCTCCAGCCAGGGCGTCGAGATGTGGATGTAGCAGGCGCAGACGCCGACGCCGCGCTCCTTGTACCGGGGCACGTCGACGGTGCGGCCCGCCGGGACGCGGTCGCCCTGGGCGAGGAGCTGGAGGAGCGTGCGGGTGCCGTAGAAGGCGCCGGCCCCGGTGGCTCCGGTGATCTCCAGGCGTTCACCCGCCCGGAGTTCGTACCCTTCGGTGCCGAGCGGCTTCCGTGCCGGGTCGACGTCGATCACGATGTCGCCGTCGCGCGGGGCGCCGTCGGCGACCGGAACCCGGCCCTCGCCCGCCGCGCGCAGATCGTCGGCGAGGGTACGGGCGACCTCGCGCGCCGCCTTCCCGCGGGCGATGAGGCGGGTGTCCGGGCCGTAGGAGTAACTTCCCTCCCCCGGCGTCCAGTCGGTGAGCGCGGGGACGGTGCGGGGCGGGTCCGCGGCTGCCGACGGGGCGGCCTGGGCGGTGGCCGGGACCGATGCGGCGAGCAGCAGCAGGGCGACCACGGTGCCCCGCAGCCGTCTCCTGTGCGGGCGGGGGCGAGTACGGGGGCGGGGCGCGAAGATCGAGCGCAGGACGGTCATGACGTCCGATGATTCAAGCGCCCCATGGGGGTGTCAATGCATAGCGCACGGCGGGGACTTGGACATTTGCACGGACCCATCGGATGAATCGCGTGAGCCCTGCGCCTGCATGCACCCGGATCCAGACATTCCGCGCCATGACCCGCTTTATGGCTCGACGACTGATCACGGGGAATGCTTTCCTGACATGACCACGTCACATCGCACGCCACATCGCGTCGCATCAGGTGCGTGACGTGAACACCACACCAGGGGGATACATGCGCAGCAGAGCCAGGCATCTGGCCGTTACCACGGTCGCGCTCGCCGGGCTGTTCGGTGGCCTGTCCACCGGATCGTCACAGGCCGCACAGAACCCGTCCGATACGGAGGCCTCGCCTCTCGCCGCGTACTGCGACAGCGAGAGCGACCGCGCCGTCCCGGCAGACGTCATCGGCAGAACGGTCTCGCTCGCGGACTGCGATCTGCGCGGCCGGCTCATCAAGGTGGGGGACCTCGGCGTCCGCGTCCCGACGCAGGAGAACAAGGGCGTCACCTACTCGGTGCAGCTGGCCGATGACGCCGCGCCGGACCAGCCGTTGAGCATCAACGTACGGCGCCACGACGGCAAGGTGACCACCACCGTGCGGCGCGCCGACGACCCGGCAGCGGGCGCCAAGTCGGCACCCGCCAAGTGCGACGACGGCGAGTATGCCTTCAGCAAGGACGGCGACAGCTGGGACGACGACCCGATGGAGTGGCGCTTCAACCAGGGCTCCGTGCCCGGCTATCTCGACGCCGAGACCATCAGGAACGAGGTCACGGAGTCGGCCGACAACGTCGACTTCGGCCGCAACAACTGCGGTCTCGCCGAGGACCTCGACTCCGACGACGCGACGTACGAAGGCACCACGGACAGCGGGACCAACATCGGCCTCGAATCCTGCGATGACGACGACGGCGACAGCGTCGTCGCCTTCGGGGACCGGCGCGCGGGAGTCCTGGCGACCACCTGCGCGTACGAGTCCTGGTGGTTCGGCTGGTACATCGACGAGGCCGACATCGAGATCAACGACAACCAGAGCGAGGCACCGTTCCTGCGCGCCGGGAACGCCTGCCTCAGCGAGTTCTACCTCGAGTCCACGATGACCCACGAGTTCGGCCACGCCTTCGGCCTCGGCCACGTGCCGAGCGGCCACGAGAACCTGACGATGGCACCGACCGCGGACGTCTGCAGCAACGACAAGAGCTACCTGGGCAAGGGCGACTACAACGGCCTGCACGAGCTCGAGGTGACGGACTGAGGTCCGGTCACCGGTCACCACCGTGCCCCCGCCGCGTCCGTGGCGGGGGCACTGACTTCTGCCCGCTCAGCCGTCGGAGCCGCTCACCGAGGTGAGCCACACGCCGATGCCCGGCAGAGCTTCCGGTCCGCGGGCGATGGGGCACGGCTCCGTGCACTGTTCGGCCGGCGTCCGGAGCGGGCCCCGCTGACGGATCTCGGCGGCAGCCCGCGTCAGCACGTATCCGCCCGCCTTGCCCTGGAGGGACTTCACGAGACCCGCCCGGGACAGCGCTGCATCTGCTTGGCCGGATAGCTGGGCGAGACGTCGTGTGCAGCTGCGTGTCGAACTCGCCCACGTTCGACGCGGCGTCCCGGGACTTCTTCGGGACCACCACGGGGAACCTTCTGGCGGCGGACGGGCGCCACCAGGCCATCCCGGCCGCCTCCGATCAGAACGCCGTGTGCCCCCGCCGATCTCGGCGGGGGCACACGGCGAAGCGGTCGGATCAGTCGATACCGGGGAGGATGTGCGGCTCCGCGAGGTCGTCCTCGTATCCGGCAAGCCGGATCGGGGCCGCCTTGGCCCACGAGTCGAGATTGCTCAGCTTGCGAGGCCGTCCGGCCCGCTCGCCGCCGCCGCGCTCCGCCGGTCGCTTTTCCTGCTTCGTCAGATCTGGTGTCACCGCGCACTCCTTTGTGTCGCGTAACGGAAGGACAAGGGCAGTTCGGTCGCGGTGGCGCCGGTTGTCGGGCGGGACCGCGGCCCTGGTTGCGAGCCTGTCCCGGGGCGGCTTGGGGGAGCTTGTAGATCCCTTGCGGCCGTCCGTTCGCCCCAGGTTAACCAAATGAGCGCGCCCGCGCTCGATGGGGGCAGGCGAAGGAGTGGATTTCGGACACTTGGTGACGGTGTGGGGTCACCACAAGGTCAGAGCGAGGTCAGATCGCGGTCAGGGCGGGACAGGACGAGGGCCGCACGAGGGCGGCACGAAGTCGACATCGGGAGAGCGCCAACTCCCCACCCGGACCGCGCCCATGGGCCTTTCGGGGACTTCGTGGGACCGTACGCGGATGACTTCTCGGCCGGCACAGGAGACCCCGGTGGCTCTGACGACCGGAGCCTCGCGGGGAATCGGGCTCGCGGTCGCGCACGCCCTCGCGGAGTCCGGGCACCGCCTGGTGGTCACCGCCCGTGACGCGGACGCGCTGCGGACCGCGGTCGGCGGACTCCGGGCCCGGGGCGCCGATGCGGTCGGCCTCGCGGGTGACGTGGCCGACCCCGGCCATGCGGAGGCCTGCGTGGCCCTGGCGGCAAGGGAGTTCGGGCGGCTCGACGTACTGGTGAACAACGCCGCGACGAACGCCCCCTACGGCGCGCTGATGGACGTCGACCTCGCCCGGTGACGCGACGCCTTCGCCCTGAACGTCGAGGCCGCGCTGCGCCTGACCCAACTGGCCTGGCGGGCCTGGATGGGCGAGCACGGCGGCCGGGTGGTGAACGTCTGCTCGGAGGGCGCCACCCATGTGGGACCCAACGTGGGCGCGTACGGCACGAGCAAGGCCGCGCTCCTGCACCTGACCGCCCAACTCGCGGGCGAACTGGCCCCCTTGGTGCGGGTCAACTCCGTCTCCCCCGGCCTGGTCCGCACCGAACTCGCGCGCTTCGTCTGGGAGGGCGCCGAGGAGCGGCTCGCCGCGGGCCTGCCGCTCGGCCGCATCGGGGAGCCGCAGGACGTGGCGCGGGCCGTCGCATGGCTCGTGTCCGACGCGGCCGAATGGGTGACGGGGGCGGACCTCCTGGTCGACGGCGGGACGAGGGTGCGCGCCGCCTCCGGCGCGGCCGCCTCGTACGCCGTGCACGAGCGGCTGCGTGCGGCGTCGGGCGAGAGCGAGGGCCAGATCTGAGGCGTCGGCCGGACGAAGACGACCAGCCTCAGCACCAGGAACCTGCCGATGCCCGCGATACCGGAGGCCCCTAGATAGACGGCCTGCTCACACAGGGCGCCCGGCTCGGGGCGCAGGCAGTGCAGCACCCCCATGGCGAGCGTGGTCACGGCGTACGCGGCCGCCGCGGTGGCGGCGCTCTGCAGATGGGTGCGCAGTCGGCTGCCGGCCCGCACCCCGAAGGTGAAGCGACTGTGCAGTTCGGTGGCGAGCAGGGTCGACGCGACGGTGACCAGGGCGTTGGCCACGGCCCACGGCAGCCAGGACGCCACTGCGACCACCGCGCCACTGGAGACGACGCCCACCCCGCCGCCGCAGAGCACGAAGCGCGCGAAGGCGGCCAAGGATCCGGGCCGTGCGGGGAGATGGCGTGCCGCTGTCTGCGTCATGACGGAAACCATACGGCCGTCTATGACGCTTGTATAGGTCGCTCGTATAAGACGGCCGTTTATGTGGTGGGTGCGGCCGTCCGGCGGGCCGCGAGGCCCTTGCCGGTCAGCCGGCCCGCCCTACCACTTGCCCGGTGCGTAGTCCTTCAGGAAGACGCCGTACAGGTCCTCGCCCGCCTCGCCGCGCACGATCGGGTCATAGACCCGGGCCGCGCCGTCGATCAGGTCGAGCGGGGCGTGGAAGCCCTCCTCGGCGAGGCGCAGCTTGTCGTAGTGCGGGCGCTCGTCGGTGATCCAGCCGGTGTCGATCGAGGTCATGAGGATGCCGTCGGTCTGGAACATCTCCTGGGCGCTGGTCCGCGTCACCATGTTCATCGCGGCCTTCGCGGCGTTGGTGTTCGGGTGGCCCGCGCCCTTGTAGCCACGGCCGAAGACGCCCTCCATCGCCGAGACGTTCACGACGTAGGCGCGGCCGCTCGACGCCTTCTTCGCGGCGTCGGCCATCGCCGAGCGCAGCGCGCTGATCAGGATGAACGGCGAGGTGTAGTTGCACAGCTGGGTCTCGAGGAGCTCCACCGGGGAGATCTGCTCGATGGTCTGCACCCAGGTGTTGCTGTCGACGACGTCCGGGACCAGGCCGCCCGCGTCGATGGCGGTGCCGTCGAGGTGCCGGGCGACGCTGGCGTTGCCCGCGACGAGGGCGAGGTCGGCGACCTTCTGCGCGTCGATGCCGCTGGTGCCGACGGGCAGCGCGGCCAGGCCGTCCACCGCGCCGGAGTTGAAGGCGCCGATGACGGAGTGGGCGGGCAGCTCCCCTGCGGGCAGCGGCGCGCTCTCGCCGTCGACCAGGG
The DNA here is from genome assembly GCF_040640795.1 of Streptomyces sp. NPDC021622. Lineage (NCBI taxonomy): Bacteria > Bacillati > Actinomycetota > Actinomycetes > Kitasatosporales > Streptomycetaceae > Streptomyces > Streptomyces sp. NPDC021622. The sequence goes on along the minus strand of NZ_JBFACK010000011.1, from coordinate 158,486 downwards.
CGGCGTACGCGGAGGGCAGCCGGCGCACGGTCTGCGTCGCGTTGTTGATCAGGATGTCGAGCGGTCCCGCCGCGGCGAGCTGCTCGGCGAGGGCCACGGACTGGGCCGGGTCGCGCAGGTCGATGCCGACGACCTCCAGGCGGTGCAGCCAGTCCGCCGAGTCGTCCATCGCCTTGAAGCGGCGGATGGCGTCCTTGGGGAACCGCGTCGTGATGGTCGTGTGGGCGCCGTCGCGCAGGAGGCGCAGCGCGATGTACATGCCGATCTTGGCGCGGCCGCCGGTGAGCAGCGCGCGCTTGCCGGTGAGGTCGGCGCGGGCGTCGCGCTTGTTCCGGTTAAGGCGGGCGCAGTCCGGACAGAGCTGGTGGTAGAAGTAGTCGACTTCCACGTACCGGATCTTGCAGGTGTAGCAGGAGCGCGGGCGCTGGAGTATCCCCGCGAGCCGGCCTTCCTCGGTCTGCGACGAGGGCAGCAGGCCCTCGGTCTCGTCGTCGATCCGCTCGGCGGAGCCGGTCGCGGTGGCCTCGGTGACCGCCTTGTCGTGCGCGGTCTTGGCGGCCCTCCGCTCCTGGCGGCGGCGCTGCTTCACGGTCCGGTAGATGCCGGCCGTGGCGCGGCGCACCGCGATGGCGTCGGGGTGGTCGACGTCCAGCTTGTCCAGCTCGTCGAGCACACTGAGGCAGACGGCGAGACGGTCGGGGTCGATACCGGGGCCGTATGTGACGGCCTCATCGGCCGAACCGGCAGCCTCCAGGCTGTCTTCTGTCACCGTCATCGCCGCTGTCCTCGCGTCACTCATGCCGCGGCCGTCCGGGTGACCGCGAATGTTCCAGAGAAATGTTCCAAAGAAGGGAACTTTACGTAGCGACGGGTCCCTTTACCAAACTCGGGCCTTCGGCGCACGCCGCGACGAGCCCCGCGAGCTCCTCCCGCACGCTCCGGGCGAGAACGTCCAGGTCGGGCACGGCGGCCGCGTCCGCGACCAGACCGAAGTGCACCCGCCCCCGGTAGGTCGACACGGCGACGGCAAGCGCCTGCCCCTGGGCCAGCGGCGCGAAGGGGTACACCTCGGTGAGCGGGCAGCCGTCGAGCCGCAGGCCGAGGCTGGGCAGCGGGACGCTGGTGACCAGGATGTCGAAGAGCAGCCGTGCGGCCTGGGCGACGACGGGGCCGCCGATCCAGTGACCGAGCGGCGGCACATGATCGGCAAGCAGGGCGACCGCGCCCGCCCCGCGGTTCGGGCCCGCGTCCTTGTTGCGGTCCATGGCGGTGCGCACGGACCGCAGCCGCGCCAGCGGGTCCGGGTCGCCCACAGGCAGCCGGACCAGATACCCGGAGAGCCGGTTGCCCGGCGGCTGTGCGCCGCGCGGCCTGCGCCGGGAGACGGGAACCAGGGCGCGCGGCTCCACGCCCTCGCTGCCGTCGCCCCGCTCGTCGAGCCAGCGGCGCAGGGCTCCGGCGACGACCGCGATCAGTACGTCGTTGACGGTGCCGCCCACGGTCTTGCGTACGCGGTGCACATCGTCGAGGTCGAGCGCCACCCCCGCGGTGCGCCGGGTGCCGGTCGCGTCCGAAGTGAGCGCGTCCGAGGAACGTACGCCCAAGGTGGCGCGGGCGACGGAGCTGCCGATGTCCAGGGCCCGCCCCACGTCGGCGACGGTGTCGCGGACCAGGCCAGGCAGCTTGCGCGGGTCGGGCAGCCAGTCCCACCGGGAGGCGGCGGGCCCCACGGGCACGGGGCGCGCGGCGGGCAGGTCGGTGGGGTCCATCACCGCGGCCGCGAGCATCAGGGCCCGCAGCCCGTCGGCGAGGGCGTGGTGGAACTTGAAGAGCACGGCGAAGCGGGAGCCGTCCCGCGCGGGCAGCACATGCGCCTCCCACGGCGGCTTGCCGCGTTCCAGAGGGCGCTGCATCAGTGCGCCGGCGGCGGCGTGGAAGTCCTCCATGGGCTCGGCGAGCGTGACGTGGTCAAGGGGGTCGAAGCCGGTGGCGGTGGTCCGGACGGCCCCGCCGACCGGCAGCCAGACGGACCGTATGCGCAGGCGAAGCCCCGGCACGGCGGCGGCCCGGGAGGCGAGGAGCCGGGCGGCACGCTCGGCCGCGCCGGGCGTCTCGGCCTCGAAGACGCCGAGGGCTCCCAGGTGCATGGGGTGTTCGGCGGTCTCTATGTTCCAGAAGGCGAGGTCGAGGGGTGCGAGCAGGTCGGAGGTGTCAGCGGTCCGAGTCGTCGTCGTCACGTGTCTGCTCTCGCGTCGAGGGCGGTGCGGGGGGTGGGATGTGGAGCGAGCAGTCAATCGCCGTTGCGCGACTACGGTCAAGTACGATCAAGCTACGCACAGTTAACAACAGATTAAGGCCCGCCTCCCTGGGGAGGGCGGGCCTCGTGGGGCTGATGTGGCGTATCGATTACGTCACTCCAGCGGATTTCAGCGGCATCCGGCTTACGCCATGTGGCGCGGGCGGCGCCGCCTCACTTCAGGGCCGGCGGCGCCGCGTCCGCCGATGTGCCCCACGCGGAGGGCTTGTCGCCCACCGTGAAGGAGAGCTCGCGGGTGTCGCGGATGTCGTCGGTGGTCAGATACGTCTTTCCGTAGTCGGCGCCGTCCGTGCTCGCCGACTGGATGTACCGGTTGGTGTCCGAGGTGCCGGGCGCCTTCACCGTGAGGCGCCCCTTCGGGTAGTAGCGACGGTCGAGCGTGAGGTCGACCCGCTCGAAGACGGGCGTCGAAAGGCCCCAGGTGTCCGTGCCGGGCTGCACCGGGAAGACGCCGATCGACGACAGCACGTTCCAGGCCGACATGGTGCCGAGGTCGTCGTTCCCGGTCATGCCGGTCGGGGTGTCCGTGAACAGGGTCAGCGCGGCGTGCACCACGTCGGTGGTCTTCCACGGCTGGCCCGTCGAGAGGTACGTGTACGGAGCGATCAGATCCGGCTCGTTCTGCGGGTTGTACTTGTCCGCGTTGTAGTAGTCGTAAGGACCGTTCACCCACACCTCGCGCGCGGTCTTCGCCGGGTCCTTCAGGAGCCGCTCGTACGCGAAGAAGGAGTCGAGGCGGTCGTTGGTGGCCTGCTTGCCGCCGATCAGGCCGACCATGCCGGGCAGGTCCTGCGGGACGAGCCACTGGTACTGCCAGGCCGTGCCCTCGTGGAAGCCCTCGCTCTTGGCGGGGTCGGCGGGGCCGGTGAAGGCACCGGACGCGTCCCGCGCACGGAAGAAGCCGGTCGAACCGTCAAAGATCTTGCGGTAGTTCTGCGCACGGTCGGCATAGCGCTTCGCGTCGTCCTCATGTCCCAGGTCGCGGGCCATCTGGCCGAGCATCGCGTCCGAGAGGGCGTACTCCAGGGTCGCGGACGCGCCGTGGTCGTAGTCGGAGTCGCCGGGCTTGGCGTGCGGGCGGCCCTTGATGAATGGCGCGAAACCGTCGCTCAGGTATTCCTTGTTGGCCTCACGTCCGACGGGCGCGGAGTCGGCGGGCGGCACACCGTCCGCGTTCTTCTTCAGCGCGCGGTACGCCTCTTCCTCGTGCCCTTTCAACAGACCCTGCTGGTAGGCGTTGGTGAGGAACGGGGTGACCGGGTCGCCGGTCATGATGTTCGTCTCGACCGTGCCGTAGCCCCACTTGGGCAGCCAGCCGCTCTCCTCGTCGATCTTGAGGACGGACAGCGCCATGTCGCGCGACTCGTGCGGCGCGAGGAGCGCGAGAAGCTGCGCCTGGGTGCGGTAGGTGTCCCACAGCGACCAGTTCTGGTAGTAGGTGAATCCCCCGTCATCAGCAGTGCGGTGGGTCTTCTGGTCCCAGCCGGTGTAGCGGCCGTCGATGTCGCTGCCGATGTTCGGCGCGAGGAACGAGCGGTAGAGGGACGAGTAGAAGGTCCGGCGGACGGTCTCGCTGCCGCCCTTGGCCTGCACGTCGTCGAGCCGGTCCTCCCAAGCCGCTCGGGCCGCCTGCGCGACACGGTCGTACGAACGCCCGCCCTCCGCGCGGAGGTTGAGCGCGGCGCCCCTGGCATCGACGTACGAGAGCGCGGTGGTCGCCTCGACCGTGCGGTCCTTGGAGGTGTCGAACCTGACGAAGGCGCCGTTGCGCTCGTCGCCCGCCGACGACTCCTTGGAGCCCTCGGTGACGGTGTCGCCCTTCCAGGTGCCGGACGTGGTGAAGGGCCGGTCGAAGCGGGTGATCGTGTAGACCGTGTACGGCTTGGTGTCCTGGCAGAAGCCGCTGCCGGTGATCGCCGTGCGGACCGTACGGCTGTCGAGGATCTCGACCTTGGTGGAGCCCGTCTTGTGCAGCGACTGGCCCGCGTTGAGCAGGACGTTGGCCTTGTCGGTGGCGGGGAAGGTGTAGCGCTGGACGCCGGTGCGCTTGGTGGCGGTCAGCTCGGCGTCGATGCCGGACTTCAGGCCCACCTTGTACGCGCCGGGGCTCGCCTGCTCGTCGTCGTGGCTGAACTCCGCCGCGTACTTGGCGTAGTCCGTCTCCTTGACGTCACCCGTGGTGGGCAGGACCGGCAGATCACCTCCCAACCCGCAGCCGACACCGGAGAGATGCACGGTGGAGAAGCCGCGGATGTGGGTGTCGGAGTGGTCGTAGCCGGTGTTGTGGCCGGTGTCCGGGGAGAACTGGACCATGCCGAAGGGCACGGCAGCACCGGGGTAGGTGTTCCCCTCGTTCTCGGTGCCGATGAACGGGTTGACCAGATCGGTCAGTTGACCGTCCGCCGCCGGGGCGGCCTGCGCCGACGGAAGGGTCAGGGCTCCCCCGAGAAGCGCGGCCGCAGCCACCGCCACCCCGGTACCGCGTAGCCGTTGGGTCCATCTCATGGGTGGGAACGCCTCCTTGGACAACGTTGTCAGAGCGCCGAACGCGGTTATTCTTCGGGGGTGGCGTCGGGTGCGTCAAGGGGTGGGAGACGGCCGCGGCCTTCACTCGGACCGCAGCCACACCCGCAGCGGTCCGATCGGGGTGAACCCCGCGCGCACGGCCGCGTCCAGGCTGTCGCCGCTCTCGTACCCGACGACGGGCAGGCCGGGCCAGAGCCGGGCGACTTCCGTGAGGACACCGGCCCAGGCGGACTCCTCGCCGCCCGGGACATCCCCACGGGCGAACAGGTTGGAGACGCCGACCACCGAGTCGCTCCGGCTGACGACGGCGCCCGCGACGATCTCCCCCGCGGCGGACGTCCCGGCCAGAAACGTCGTGTCGTGGGACAGCAGCTCCGCGCGGAACAGACCGCTGCCCTCCTCACCGTCGCCCCAGGCCGTCTCCCACGCGGGCAAGGCGTCGGCGTCGCCGAGAGGAGCCCAACTCACGTATGCAGACTGGGACATGACCGCCTTGTCCGACGGGCGGTGGATCCACTGCGCCTCGAAGAGCACATCGAAGCCCAGCGGCGCCAGGTCCAGGCGGGCGAAGCTGTCCTTCACCGAGCAGCCGGGCGAACCGGTGTCGATGCGGGACACCAGGTCCATCGGCGATGCGTCAGGGGTGAGCGTCACGGCGTCGGGATAGAGCGGCGGGGTGCGCCGCGCGCTGCTCCAAGACCCGGCTCCGAACTCCCCCGACAGACCATGCGCGCGACAGACCGCGTCGCACCACTCGGCGTTGTTGCGGGCCGCGGCCCCTGCCCACTCGTTCGCTGTGATCACGGGGGTGATCGTGCCAACGGAGCGGCCGCCCGTCCACGGGATTTGCGCTCCGGCCCGCGCGGGCCGGAGCGCCACACCGTCTCAGGAGCCTCTCAGGAGCCGGGGCACCCCGCCGGGTCCGGCCGCGACACGTCGCCGATCAAGGACGCGTGCGCCGCCTTGAGCCGCTTCACATCGGGCTTGACCACCCTGCGGTCATAGGTGAGCAGACCGTTCAACTCGCCCTCCACATCGGAGATCTGGGTGTAGACGGCGCCGTTGCCGCCCTTGCAGGCGAGCGCCCGTACCTCGTCGAGCTTGGTGAGGTAGTCGTCCGTGTACGTCGCCGGGTCCACGTCCACGTAACTCTGCTGGACCGACCAGGCGTGGCCCGGCACGGCGAGTCCGAGGCCGCCGTACTCGCCGTTGACCAGGGCCCGTTCGCCGTCGGGGTGCGGCGGAAGGGCCGGGCTCGGATAGCCGTGCTCGTCCATGATGTCGCCGGTGCCGCCGTCGGCCCCCAGGTTGAGGCCCGACATGCCGTTGACCAGGCGGGTCGGGTCCCAGGACTTGGCCTGGTCGGCGATCCGGCCCTGGTCGTACTGGCCCCAGCCCTCGTTGAACGTGACCCACATGATGATCGAGGGGCTGCTCGCGTGCTCGTCGATCATCTGCTTCATCTCGCGCTCGTACTCGGCACGGGCCGCCGTGTCCGGGGTGCGGTCGGAGCGCATCGACGGCATGTCCTGCCAGACCATCAGGCCCAGCTTGTCCGCCCAGTAGAACCAGCGGTCCGGCTCCACCTTGATGTGCTTGCGGACCGAGTTGAAGCCCATCTCCTTGTGCATCTTCAGGTCGTACGCGAGGGCCTCGTCGGTCGGCGCGGTGTGCAGTCCGTCCGGCCAGAAGCCCTGGTCGAGCGTGGCCATCAGGAAGGTGGGCTTCCCATTGAGGACCGTGCGCGGAGTGCCGTTCACCTTCTCCACGGCGATGGAGCGCATCCCGAAGTAGCTCGCGACGCGGTCGCCGCCGACCGTCACCTTCAGGTCGTAGAGGAAGGGGTCGTCCGGCGACCAGAGGCGCGGCTCGGCGATCTTCAGCTTGAGCGGCTGTCCCGTCCGTCCGCTCGCCTCCGCGACCTTGGTCTTTCCTTCGTACGCGACTGCCTTGACCGGCAGGCCGTCGCGCACGCCCCTCGGCTCGACGGTGAGCTCCTTGGCGGCCACGTCGGGGGTGAGCTTGAGCGAGTCGACGTGGTCGGCCGCCACCGGCTCCATCCACACCGTCTGCCAGATGCCGGACGACGGGGTGTACCAGATGCCGCTGGGGTCCAGGCGCTGCTTGCCGACGGGCGGGTTCTCGCCGTCCTTGGAGTCGGTCGGGTCGTAGACGCCGACGATCAGTTCCTGGGTGCGGCCCGGCTTGAGGGCCTTGGTGATGTCGGCGCTGAACTTGTCGTAGCCGCCCTTGTGTTCGGCGACCTTGGTGCCGTTGACGTACACATCGGACTGCCAGTCGACGGCGCCGAAGTTGAGCTTGAGGTGCTTGCCGTCGCCGACCTTCCAGCCCTCGGGGACGGTGAACGTCCTGCGGTACCACATGCGGTCCTCGTGCCGTTCCACGCCGGAGAGCTGGGACTCGACGGGGTAGGGGACGAGGATCTTCTCGCCGAGCTGCTTGCCGAACGGGGGCTGCTCGCCCGCCTTCGCCGGGGCGAACTGCCAGGAGCCGTTGAGGTTGCGCCAGGCGTCACGGGTCAGCTGGGGGCGCGGGTACTCGGGCAGCGCGTTGTCGGGGCCCACCTCGTCGGCCCACTCGGTGCGCAGTTGGTGCTCGGAGCGGTTGGGGCCGCTGGTCCAGAACGCGGCGACCGCCTTGCCGTCGTCGCCGGCCAGACCGCCCTTGCCGTCGTAGCGCAGGTCGGCGGTGCCCTTCGCCGTGCCGCCCTTGTTGCCGACGACGGGCTCCTTCAGGCCGACGAGGAGCGCGCGCGGGTCGTCGGGGTCGGCCTTGACCGTGCCAAGCGGCCACTTCGCGCCGCCGATGACGGCTTCGATGTGGTCCGCGAGGCCGGCGGGCGGCGGGCGGAGCTTCTGTGCGAAGTCGAGCTTGAGGGTGCGGCCGTCCTTGAGGACCGTGGCGGCGATCGCCCCGTCGTACCCGTATCCGTCGGGGAGGCGGAAGGCCGACTGCGGGACGGCCTCCTTGGAGCCGCCGGGCTCGGTCCAGCGCAGATGGAGGTTGGAGCCGCCGTAGTGCTCGAAGTACTCGACCTTGATGTCGTAGGCCTGACCGGCCGTCAACTCCACTGGCTCGGCGGTCTGTTCCTTGTCCCAGTCGTCGACCCAGTGGTCGATGGCGAGCTTGCCGTCGACCCAGAGCCGGAAGCCGTTGTCGCCGATCATGGAGAAGGTGTGGGGTCCGGTCTTCTCCGGTACGACCTTGCCGGTCCAGCGGACGGTGGCGTCGTCGGCCTTCCCGGTGGCGAAGGAAAGGCGTGGGTCGAGGTTGTCGAAGTCGATGCGCGGGTCGAAGCCGGTGGCCTTGAGCTCGTGGAAGTCGAAGGCTCCGGGGGCGGACTGGGTGTAGTACTCGCCCTTCAGGCCGTGGACTTCGGGCGGTTCGTCGTCTGCGGCGGTCGCGGCCGGTACCGCGGTGAGACCGGCGAAGGCGAGCGCGACGGCGAGCAGCAGCATCAGTCGGCTGCTGGGTCTGCTGGGCCTTCTGGGTCGTACGGGTCGTCTCGTTCGGATGGGGCGCACGGATCCTCCTTGCTTGAAGCGGTGCTTGAAGGCTGAGGAAGGGTGGCGGCTCGTCGCTCCAGTCGGTACAACGAGTCTGTACAACGTTGGAAGGAACGGCAGTTGGCATGACAGCACGCCTCCCGGCGAGCTGTCCAGGGTCATGACAAGCGCCCCCGGTCGGGGGTGCATCCAGACGCAGGGAGCTGCACGTGCGGGTTAGCCTCAAGGACGTCGCGGAGCGCGCGGGCGTCTCCATCAAGACCGTTTCCAACGTGGTGAACAAGTATCAGCACGTCACCCCGGCGATGCGGGCCCGCGTACAGGAGGCCATCGACGAGCTGGGCTACCGACCGAACTTGACGGCCCGTCACCTCCGCAAGGGGCGTACGGGGATCATCGCGCTCGCTCTGCCCGAGCTGGGCAACCCGTACTTCGCCGAGCTCGCGGGCGCGGTCATCGACGCGGCGGCCGAGCACGACTTCACCGTGCTGCTCGACCACACACGCGGCGAGCGCGAGCAGGAGGTCCTGGTCAGCCAGGGCTTCCGGGCCCGGGTCATCGACGGTCTCATCCTCAGCCCGCTGGAGTTGGAGGCAGAGGACCTGCAGGGCCGGGAGGACGACGTGCCGCTCGTGCTGCTCGGCGAGCGCCAGTACGACCTGCCCTACGACCACATCGCGATCGACAACGTGGCGGCCGCGCGCACCGCCGTACGCCATCTCATCGGGCGCGGCCGCACCCGCATCGCCTATCTCGGCGCCCGCACCGACTCCGCGAACCGCCCGGCGCATCTGCGACTCCAGGGCTGGCGCGAGGAGTTGACGCAGGCCGGGATAGCCACGCCGGACTCCCTGGTGGGCCCGGTCGGCGGCTGGGACCGCTGGGACGGGGCGAAGGCGATGGCGCGGATGCTGGACGCGGGGGTGCGGCCCGACGCGGTCTTCGCGTACAACGACCTGGTGGCCATCGGCGCGATGCGGGTGCTGCACGAGCGGGGTCTTCGGGTGCCGTGGGACGTGGCGGTGGTCGGCTTCGACGACCTGGCGGAGGGCCAGTTCGGGGCGGTCACGCTCACCACCGTCTCGCCGGACAAGCAGGCCATCGCACGGCTCGCGGTGGCCTCGCTGCTGCGGAGCCTGGAGGGCGGCAAAGAGCCCGCCGGGCGTGAACTCACCGCGGAATTCCGGCTGGTGGAGCGCGAGAGCACACTGGGCCGACGCTGAGCCGGCGGCCGGCTGCCCGTGCGCGGAGGGTTTACAGCCCCCTTCCAACGATGTAAAAAGCTCCCCGTACCGCGAGTTGACCGCAAGTGCCGATCTTCCCGTGAGCGCTCTCAGCGCCGGGGCCGTGCCGTTTTGGGGACTCCATGAAGCCGACCACACTCCTCAGCCGTACCTCAGCCAGGACCCTCCTCGCCGCCGGTCTCGCCGCGAGCCTCGCGCTCGCCGCGGGTTGCGCCAAGTCCGAGGACGACAACGCCGGTGACAAGAGCTCCACGTCGCAGGACCAGGGCGACTCGGGCCAGGTCGTCTCGGAGCCGGGCGCGGGCAGCGGCGAGACCTGCGCGATCGATGCGTACGGCGGCAAGAAGCTGGACCTGACGACCGCCACCGTGGGCTTCTCCCAGTCGGAGAAGGAGGCCAATCCCTTCCGGATCGCGGAGACGGCGTCCATCAAGGCCGAGGCCGAGAAGCGCGGCCTCAAGCTGCTCACCGCCAACGCCCAGTCGCAGTTCTCCAAGCAGATCAGCGACGTCCAGGACCTCATCGCCAAGGGCGCCGACCTGCTGGTCATCGCGCCTCTGAACTCCGACGGCTGGGAGCCGGTGCTTCGCTCGGCGGCCGCCAAGCACATCCCGATCATCACCATCGACCGCAAGATCAACGCTAAGGCCTGCAAGGACTATGTGAGCTTCATCGGCTCGGACTTCGTCGAGCAGGGCAGGCGCGCCGCCGACCAGATGATCAAGGCGACGGGCGGCAAGGGCAAGGTCGCCATCCTGCTCGGCGCGGCCGGCAACAACGTGACCACCGAGCGCACCAAGGGCTTCGAGGACCGCGTCAAGGAGAAGGCCCCAGGACTGAAGATCGTCTTCAAGCAGACCGGCGAGTTCGCCCGCGAGAAGGGCCAGCAGGTCACCGAACAGCTCATCCAGTCCAAGCCCGACATCACCGGGATCTACGCCGAGAACGACGAGATGGGCCTCGGTGCGGTGGGCGCGCTCAAGGGCGCGGGCAAGAAGGCCGGTGACGTCAAGATCGTGACGGTCGACGGCACCCGCAACGCCGTGCAGGGCATCGTCGACGGCTGGATCTACGGCGTCATCGAGTCGAACCCGCGCTTCGGCCCGCTGGCCTTCCAGACGCTCGACACCTTCACCAAGGGCTCGAAGGTCTCGCAGGACATCGTCATCAAGGACGGCGCGTACACGAAGTCCAATGCCAAGTCGGACCTCGGCAAGGCGTACTGAGATGTCGTCAGGTTCCGACGTCCTCTCGGTCAGCCGCCTCACGAAGAGATTCCCGGGCGTACGGGCCCTGGACGCGGTCGACTTCACCGCGCGCGTCGGTGAGGTGCACGCCCTGATCGGCGAGAACGGCGCGGGCAAGTCCACGCTCATCAAGGTCCTGACGGGCGTGTACGCACCGGACGCGGGCGAGCTGACGTACAACGGCCGGCAGCTCGCCTTCTCCACCCCCCTGGAGGCCCAGCACGCGGGGATCTCCACCATCTACCAGGAGGTCAACCTCGTCCCTCTGATGAGCGTGGCCCGCAACCTCTTCCTCGGTCGCGAGCCGCGCGGGCGCCTCGGTCTCATCGACTTCCGCCGGATGCACCGCGAGGCGGCCGATGCCCTGCGGCGCCTCGGCATACGCGTCGACGTACGCCGCCCGCTGCGCGAACTGGGCGTAGGCACCCAGCAGATGGTGGCCCTGGCCCGAGCGGTATCGGTCGACGCGCGGGTCGTCATCATGGACGAGCCGACGTCGTCCCTCGAACCCCGCGAGGTCCAGACCCTGTTCGGCGTGATCCGCATGCTGCGGGACCGGGGCATCGCCGTGATCTACGTCAGTCACCGCCTCGAAGAGCTCTACGAGGTGTGCGACACGGTCACGGTGCTGCGGGACGGCAAGCGGGTGCATACGGGGCCGATCGCGGAGCTCGACCGGCTCCGCCTGGTGTCCCTGATGCTGGGCCGCGAGGTCGGGGACGTACGCGAAGAGGGCGTCACCAAGTTCACCGGCAGTCACGACGCGTCTGGCCAACCCGTGCTCACCGCAACGGACTTGAGGGTCCGCCACCAGCTGCACGGCGTCTCCCTCGACATCAGGCCCGGTGAGGTGGTGGGCCTGGGCGGCCTGCTCGGCTCGGGCCGCAGCGAGACGGCGAAGGCCATCGCGGGAGCGCTGCCGCCGGACTCGGGCCGCGTACTGATCGCCGGGGCGCCGGTCCACACCGGCTCCACGCCCGCCGCGATCCGGGCCGGCATCAGCCTCCTCCCCGAGGACCGCAAGGCCGAGGGAATCGTCCCCGGCCTCTCGGTCCGCGAGAACATCGCACTCGCCGCGCTCCCCCGCCTCTCCCGCTTCGGCCTGGTGGACGAGCGCCGCATGGACGCGCTGGTCGACACCTTCATCAAGCGCCTGCGCATCAAGGCGTCGAGCCCCCACCAGAAGGTGGGCGAACTGTCCGGCGGCAACCAGCAGAAGGTCCTCCTTGCGCGCTGGCTGGCGATGAACCCGAAGGTCCTGCTCCTCGACGAGCCGACGCGCGGCATCGACGTCGGCGCGAAGGCCGAGGTCCAGAAGCTGATCGACGAACTGGCCCAGGACGGACTCGGTGTCCTCCTGATCTCCTCCGACATGGAGGAACTGGTCGAGGGTTCGGACCGGGTGCTTGTCCTGAAGGACGGCGCGGTCGTGGCGGAGCTGACCGGCGATGCGGTCACGGAGGCCCACCTGATGCGAGCGATCGCGGCAGCCCCGTCCACCACCGGAGGCCCCCATGACTGACCTCGCCATCGGCCGCAAGGCGCTCGCCGACCGTGAGCACGCGCTCCGTCTCCTCCAGAACTACGGCGTCTACCTCGGCGTGGCCGTACTGCTCCTCCTGAACATCGCCGTGACCCCGCACTTCCTCTCCGCCGAGAACTTCCGCACCCAGGCCGTCCAGGTGGCACCCGTCCTCATCGTCGCCCTCGGCATGGCCCTGGCCATCGGCAGCGAGGGCGTGGACCTCTCCGTCGGCTCGGTGATGGCGCTCTCCACGTCACTCCTCTCCCTCTACCTCGGCTACGGGATGTGGATCGCGCTCATCGTCGCGATCATCGGCGGCGCCGTCATAGGCGTCGCCAACGGCTCGCTCGTCGCCTTCATCGGCGTCCAGCCCATCGTCGCGACGCTGGCCCTCATGGTCGCGGGCCGCGGGCTCGCCCTCGTGCTGCTCCCCCAGCTCAAGGACGTACGCGACCCGAACATGGCCTCGCTCGGCTCCGGCGACGTCCTCGGCATCCCCTACCTCGTCCTGATCGCGGCGGCGCTCGCACTGCTCGTCGCCTTCGTCGTCCGGCGCACCACCTTCGGCCGCCAGTTGCTCGCCATCGGCGACAGCCGCCCGGCCGCCCGCCTCGCGGGACTGCCCGTACGACGCGTCCTGATCCTGGTGTACGTCTGCTCCGGCGCGCTCGCCGCCGTCGCGGGCGTCCTGGCGACGGCCCGTCTCACCGCGAGCGACCCCACCTCGCTCGGCAACCTGATGGAGCTGTCCGCGATCACGGCGGTCGTCGTCGGCGGCACACCGCTCAGCGGCGGGCGGGTGCGGATCGGCGGCACCGTCGCGGGCGCCGTACTGATCCAGCTGCTCACCGCCACGCTCATCAAGCACGATCTGCCGCCGTCCTGGACGCAGATCGCCCAGGCCGTGGTGATCATTCTCGCCGTCTACGCGGCACGGGAGAGGGGCAAGCGGTGACCGGCACCGTGATATCCGAGGCACAGGCGAACAAGACCAGCGACGGCGAACCACCCACCGCGAACCGCTCGGAGCGGCTCAGCGCCCTGGCCCAACAGCACGGCGCCCTGGTCACGTTGGTGGTCGCCGTCATCGCGGCGTCCCTCAGCTTCGACACCTTCCTCACCGGTGACAACCTCGAGAACATGGCGGTCTCCTCCGCCTTCCTCGCCGTCGTCGCGCTCGGCATGACGTTCGTGGTCGTCACCGGCGGGATCGACCTCTCCGTGGGCTCCCTGTTCGCACTGGGCGGCGTGCTCGCGGCGTGGGGTTCGCAGTACGGGACGGCCGTGGCCCTGCTTCTCCCGCTGGCCGTGTGCGGACTCATCGGCCTCGTCAACGGCCTCCTGATCGCCCGCTCCCGGCTCGCCCCGTTCATCGTGACGCTCGCCGCGATGCTGGGCGCGCGCGGCATCCTCCTCTCCGTCACCGACGAGGGCTCCACGACCTATCTGGTCGACAAGGACTCGTTCTTCGCGACACTGGGCCAGGGAAAGGTCCTGGGTGTCGGGGCGCCGGTCTGGATCACCCTCGTCCTCTTCGTGGCCGGCGCGGTCGTCCTGCGCCGCAGCCGCTTCGGCCAGTACGTGTACGCGGTCGGCGGCAACGAGGACGCGGCGGCGCTGATGGGCGCCCCCGTGGCCCGCACGAAGATCGCCGTGTACACCCTGTCCGGGCTCTGCGCGGGCCTCGCGGGCGCGCTCAACGCGGCCTGGCTGGTCTCGGGCGTCACCATTCTCGGCTCGGGCATGGAGCTCGAGGCGATCTCCGCGGTCGTCATCGGGGGCACGCTGCTGACCGGCGGCTTCGGATTCATCAGCGGATCGCTCGTCGGCGTACTGCTCCTGAAGGTGATCCAGAACGTCATCAACCAGATCGGCTCGCTGGACTCCGCGTACCAACAGGTCGTCAGCGGCGCCTTCCTGGCGGTCGTGGTGATCGCGCAGACCTGGCTGGGCCGCAGGCGCCGGGTTCTATAGGGGTTCCTCTGGGGGTTCCTCTGGGGGCTCCTCTAGGGGCTCCTATAAGGGCACGGCCTTTCCTTTGCCCAGCGCGATCACGCCCGCCTTCGACACCGTGTAGAGATCCTGGTCCCGCTCCGGGTTGACCCCGATCGTCGCCCCGGGCGGTACGTCCACGTTCTTGTCGAGGACGGCACCTCGCACCACCGCACCCCTGCCCACGCGTACGTTGTCGTGCAGCACCGAGCCCTGCACGACCGCCCCCTCCTCGACCGTCACCCCGGGCGAGAGGACGGAGCGGGTGACCTGGCCTCGGATGACGCAGCCGGGGCTGACGATGGACTCGCTCGCGATGCCTCCCGCGCAGAACTTGGCGGGCGGCAACCCGCCGGAGTGCGTGTAGATCGGCCAGCGCCGGTTGTCCAGGTTGAACACCGGCTGGTCCGAGATCAGGTCCATGTGCGCTTCGTAGTACGCGTCGAGGGTGCCGACGTCACGCCAGTAGCCGTGGTCGCGCGCGGTCTCGCCCGGTACGTGGTTGTCGTCGAAGTCGTACAGCTGGGCCAGGCCGCGTTCGGTGAGCATCGGAAGGATCGAACCGCCCATGTCGTGCACGGAGTTGTCGTCCTCGGCGTCCTGCTGGAGCGCGTCGACGAGGGTCTTCGTGGTGAAGACGTAGTTGCCCATGGAGGCGAACACCTGGTGCGGGGAGCCAGGCAGGCCCGGCGGGTCGGCGGGCTTCTCCAGGAAGCGGTCGACCCGCGTGCCGTCCCGTGCGGGGGTGATGATGCCGAAGGACGACGCGTCGGCGCGCGGCACCCGGATCCCCGCGACCGTCACTCCCGCGCCGCTCTCGAAGTGCTGGCCCAGCATCTGCCGCGGGTCCATGCGGTAGACATGGTCGGCGCCGAACACCGCGATGTAGTCGGGCTGTTCGTCGTGGACGAGGTTGAGGGACTGCAGGATCGCGTCCGCGCTGCCCGAGTACCAGCGCGGGCCGAGGCGCTGCTGGGCCGGGACCGGGGTGACGTAGTTGCCGAGCAGGCTCGACATCCGCCAGGTCGTGGTCACATGCCGGTCCAGGGAGTGCGACTTGTACTGGGTCAGTACGCAGATCCGCAGGACGTCGCCGTTGACGAGGTTGGAGAGCACGAAGTCGACGAGGCGGTACGTGCCGCCGAACGTGACCGCTGGTTTGGCCCGGTCGGCGGTGAGGGGCAGCAGGCGTTTGCCCTCCCCGCCGGCCAGGACGATTCCGAGTACCGAAGGTCCACCGCGCATCGCGCCGCCCCCTGACTTGGGATCACTTGGACTCGAGCAACTCCTCGTACACGTGGGCCGTGCGCCGGGCGACCGCGTCCCAGCCGAACTCCCGTACCGCGCGCTCGCGTCCGGCGGCGCCCATCCGCGTCGCTGTGCGCGGATCGGCGATCAGGTGGTTCAGGGCGTGGGCGAGCCGCGCCTCGAAGGCCGCGGGCTCCTCGTCTTCCTCGTACGGGACGAGGAGTCCTGTCTCGCCGTCGGCGACGACCTCCGGGATGCCACCGACCGCCGATGCCACCACTGGTGTCCCGCAGGCCATCGCCTCCAGATTGACGATGCCGAGCGGCTCGTACACCGAAGGGCAGACGAACACCCGGGCGCAGCTGAGGAGTTGGACGATCTGCGGGCGCGGCAGCATCTCCGGGATCCAGTGGACTCCCCCGCGGGTGCGGCTCAACTCCTCGAAGAGGGTGCGGAATTCGGCGTCGATCTCCGGGGTGTCGGGGGCTCCCGCACAGAGCACGAGCTGCGCGGCGGGATCCAGCTTCGCCGCCGCGCGCAGCAGATGGGGCACGCCCTTCTGCCGGGTGATGCGGCCGACGAACAGGACGTAGGGGCGCCCGGGGTCGATGCCGTGGCTCTCCAGGGCGTCCACGCCGGGGACGGGGCGGTACAGGTCGGTGTCGATGCCGTTGTGGACGACGTGTACGCGGGCCGGGTCGACGGCCGGGTAGCAGCCGAGGATGTCGGCGCGCATCCCGTGCGACACGGCGATCACGGCGTCCGCCGACTCGATGGCGGTGCGCTCGGCCCAGCTGGACAGGGCGTAGCCGCCGCCCAGTTGCTCGGCCTTCCAGGGGCGCAGGGGTTCCAGGGAGTGCGAGGTCATGACGTGCGGGACGCCGTGCAGAAGTCTGCCGATGTGGCCCGCGAGGTTGGCGTACCAGGTGTGGGAGTGGACGAGGTCGCAGCCGGTGAGCGCGGCCGCCATGGAGAGGTCTACGGAGAGGGTGCGCAGGGCGTCGTTGGCGCCGTCGAGCGCCTCCCAGGCCTGGTGCCGCGTGAGTCCGTCGACGGCGGTGTCCGGCTCGCCCCAGCAGTGCACGTCGACGTCGATCAGGGAGCGTAACTCCCTTGCGAGGAACTCGACATGGACTCCGGCGCCGCCGTAGACGTCCGGCGGATACTCCCGGGTGAGCAGTCCCACTCGCACGCAGAACCCCCCGTCCGTCCGCCCGTTCCGTCGGCCGTTCGCCTCCTCATGGTCACCCAGAAGCGCCCGGCGGGGAAGAGTCCCGCACGGACCTGTGCGGCGGCCGCTCGAAGCAGCAGTCGCCGCACAGTCCGCCGCCGGGGCACCGGTAGTAGAGGCAGCAGCTGCGGCGCCGGAAGGCCGTGCCGTCCAGCGTTCCGGTGCCGCGCAGGTCGGGGTGGGCGAAGAGCTCGGCGGCCAGGTCCAGGGCGTGCTCCCCCACTTCGGTACGTCCCGTGCGCCGCGCCCAGGTGTGCAGTTCGCGGGCGGCGCCGGCGAGCGCGGAGCCCGCGTTGCCCCACAGCAGTCGGGCGGAGATGCGGTAGCGGTCGCGCAGGGCGTCGGCAAGGGGCGCCAGATGACTCTCCTGGACGGCATCGCGGACGGCAGCGGCGTCGGCGGTCCTGCCCCGTACATCGGTGAGCCACAGGTCGTCGGGCGAGCTGCCGTCGGCGTCCCAGTGCAGCAGCGCCGGGTCGAGGTCCGGCACTTCGCCGTGCAGCGCGGCCGACCCGAGCGCCACCGACCACAGCCGTGCCGCGAGCCCCAGCTGCGCCACGGACACGGCCACCCGCTCGTCGGGGGCGC
This sequence comes from Streptomyces sp. NPDC021622, assembly GCF_040640795.1. NCBI lineage: Bacteria > Bacillati > Actinomycetota > Actinomycetes > Kitasatosporales > Streptomycetaceae > Streptomyces > Streptomyces sp. NPDC021622. Next base: position 141,041 of record NZ_JBFACK010000011.1, on the reverse strand, counting down.
CGAGCCGCGCGCCGACCTTGGCCACGCGGAACGCGAGGGGGTCGCTCTCCCCTGCGTACACCCGTGCCAGGGGCGTCACTTGGGCGCCGCCCGGCGGTGTCCCCGTCCGCAGGGCGAAGAACCCGCCGACGGAAGCGACTTCGGCCAGGTCGATGTGGTGGTTACCGGTGTGGTGGTTACCGATGTGGTGTTTCACGACAGCAGAGCCTAGGCGGACGGCCCGGCCACCCTTACACCTCCCGGCGGAACAGCGCCGTCCAGAGGAAGGGCTCACCGAAGTGCGCGGACTCGGGCGGCTCGTCGCGCATGCGGCGCAGTTCGACCTCCGTGAGGTCGGAGAAGATCCAGCGCAGGGACTCGGGTGTGTAGGCGAGACCGCCCTGGAGGCCGCAGGCGCGGTAGAAGTCCGCGTCGGGCAGCTCGGAGCCCATCTCCCCTGCGGCGAAGCAGCTGAGGGCGAGATGGCCGCCGGGCGCGAGGAGGCGGTCGAGCAGGGCGAGGTAGCTGATGCGGCGGTGCGGCGGCAGGTGGTGGAAGCAGCCCGAGTCGTAGATCAGGTCGTACGGTCCTGCCAGCTCGTCCGCCGTGAGCTCGAAGGCGTCTCCGCAGTGGAACCGGACGTCCACGCCCACCTCACGGGCCCGCTCTTCGGCCCAGGCGACGGCCGCCGGGGAGAGGTCGACGGCGTCCACCTGGAAGCCCTCGGCGGCCAGGTGCAGGGCGTTGCGGCCCGGCCCGCAGCCCAGATCCAGGGCGCGGCCCGGCGCGATCAGGCCCCGGTCCAGGTACCCGACCAGATTCTCGTCCGGTTTCGCGACGAAGAACGGCACCTGCCGGGAACGGTCGTCGTAGAAGCCGTCCCACCACTCCGCCGCGTCGGCGGTCCAGCGGTCCGCTTCCGGCGCGAACAGGCCGTCCAGGAGCTTCAGTACGTCGTCGACACTGCGTATGTTCCGGTGCATCCGGACCCCTTTCCACGAGCGGAAACCGTATCGGTGATCTACGCGAAAGCCCAGGTCAGGAACTGTTTCGCGAGGGTGCGAGCGGGCTTCTGGGGAGGGCCGGAGACCCGCCGAAGGGCTGCACCCCGGACCACCCGGGCACGGTCGTCGGAGCCGCGGCCAGGGGCCCGCACGGGGCCGTTCACCGCTCCGCTCGCGGAAGAATTTTCGAGATTCTGGATGATCCACCGAACTACTGCGTAACCCACCCGTGGGAGGACATCTGGCGGGTCGTACTCCATCGGCAGTAGGACCCAATGCCTGCTGAGGGACGACGACGTGGAGCCGAATCCGCGAGATCGTAGAGGGTATGGAAGCCGACCGTTCGCCGCGCCGGACGCCCCGGGCCCACAGGGCGCATCGCACACCGTGGAGCACCTCATGAGTGCCCTCACGGTGGCCGTGCTGCTCTCCCTCGTATCCGCCGTCGCCTACGCGGGCGGGGCGATCCTTCAGGAGCGCGTCGCGGTGACCACGCCGGAGCGGCGGTACGCACCGCTGCGCCGCGGCATGTGGTGGGTCGCGATCGCCCTGAACAGCCTCGGTGCGCTGCTGCACGTGGTGGCGCTCGCGTACGGGCCGCTGAGTGTGGTGCAGCCGCTGGGCGCCCTGACCATCGTCTTCGCCCTGCCGATGGCCGCCGTCTTCGTACGCCGCAAGGCAGGGGCCACCGCCTGGCGCGGCGCGATCATGGCGACCGTGGGGCTCGCGGGCCTGTTGTCGCTGACCCGGGCCGCGGACGCGCAGTCCCTCGACAACGCCGAGCGGGTCATGGTGGCGCTCGCCACCGGCGGCGCCGTCCTGGCCCTGATGGTGCTCGCACACGCCGTGCACCGGCATCCGGTGGTGCGCAGTGTGCTGCTGGCCTGCGCGGCGGGCGTGGCCTTCGGCATCGCATCGGTGTTCACCAAGACTGTCGCGGTGGACTGGTCGGAGCACGAACCGCTGACACAGCAGCTGCCGAGCCTCGGTGTGATCGCCGTCCTCGCGGGCGCAGGAGTGCTCATCTCGCAGGCCTCGTACCGCGGTGCGGGCCTCGCGGCGCCGCTGTCCACGGTGACGGTGGTGAATCCGGTCGTGGCGGCCGCGGTGGGGCTCACGCTCTTCGGTGAATCGTTCCGCTACGGCACCGCGGGTACGGCTGTCGCACTGGGCTTCGGCGTCGTCGCCGCGGGCGGTCTGATCCTGCTGACCACGGAGCGGATCGCCACGGAGGGCCACCCGGCGCCCTCAGCGAACGTGCCGGTGGCCAAGGGCGGGCCCGTGCCCGCGGAGCCCGTCGTGGACGCCGGGGATGTGCGGGCGCATGAGCTGCCGGCAGTGCCTTCGCAGTCCACGCCCGGTCCGCACCGGCGGGTGCTGTTCCGGCACACCCGGCATCCGCGGGAACGCATCGGCTCCTGAAGCCCCTTCGAAGCATTCGATGCCCGTCGTCGAAGCCCCCTGAGCCTCAGGCTCAGGGGGCTTCCGGCGTTTCGGGAACGTCGCTCAGATCCGTACGCCGCCCGCGCGCAGATAGGCGAGCGGATCGACGTCCGAGCCGAAGCCGGGTCCCGTCCGGATCTCGAAGTGCAGATGCGGGCCCGTGCTGTTGCCCGTGGACCCCGAGCGCGCTATCCGCTGCCCTGCGCCGACCTTCTGGCCCGCCTTCACCGTGAGCGCCGAGAGATGGCCGTACTGCGAGTACTTGCCGTCGGCGTGCCGGATCACCACTTCGTAGCCGTACGAGCCGCCCCAGCCGGACGACACGACCGTGCCCCCGGCGACGGCCTTCACGGAGGTGCCGGTGGCCACGGGGAAGTCGACTCCCGTGTGGTAGCCCTTCGACCAGGAACCGCCCGCCGCGCGGTAGGGCGTGCTGGGGGACGCGGCCACCGGGGCGGAGAAGCCCTGGGTCGCCTGGGCCGGCTTCGCCTTGCGGGGCTCGGCCTTGGGCTTCGGCTTCGCCTCGGCCCGCTGCTTGGGCTCGGCCTTCGGCTTCGGCTCGGCCCGCTGCTTCGGTTCGGCCTTCGGCTTCGGCTTGGGCTCGGCCTTTGGCTCGGGCTCCGCCCGCTGCTTCTGCGCGGCGTGCAGCGAGAGCCGCTGGCCCGGTGTGATCAGGTCCGGGTCGCCACCGATGACCTGGCGGTTGGTGTCGTACAACTGCCGCCAGCCGCCCCCGACTCGGCGCTCGTCGGCGATCCCGGAGAGCGTGTCGCCGCGTACGACGGTGTACATCCGGGCGGTGCCCGCGGTGGACTGCGGTGTCACCTCCGGCTTGACGTCCTTGACCTCGCGCTGGGGCGCCTTCGCCGCCTTCTTGGGCGCGCTCATCGGCGTGACGTCCGGCGCGTCGCCGCCCCGGGTCAGGCCCGCCCGCTCGGAGCAGACCGGCCAGGCCCGCGGCCCTTGGGCCTCGAGGACCTTCTCTGCGACGGCGATCTGCTGGTCCTTGGTGGCGCGGTCGGCGCGCGGGGCGTAGGCGGTGCCGCCGTACGCCTCCCAGGTGGACTGCTTGAACTGGAGGCCGCCGTAGTAGCCGTTGCCGGTGTTGATGCTCCAGTTGTTGGTGGACTCGCACGCCGCGACCTTGTTCCAGGTGTCGACGTCTGCGGCGTTCGCCGTTCCGGTGCCGATCAGCGGAAGCGCCATCCCCGCGCCGCCCGCCGTGACGGTCAGCGACGCTCGGTTGATCCGGTTCGGCTGATACCGGCGGTGCCGGCCGCGTACGGCCATGAGAGCCCCCTCGGACACACACATCACAGTCAGTTCGGAACGTCAGGTCGGGACATCGGGTCGGAATGGTCACATCAGACACACGACAAGGCGGCAAGTTAGCCGCTCCGACCGATCCATGACAAGGGTGCGAGGCCGAGGGGACTCCGGTCGGTCACGCCGTCAAGTGCTCGGCGAGCCAACGAAGTTGCACACCTTCCTGGTAGGGGCCGCCGCCCTCGTGGTCGTTGAAGGCGTACACCTCCATCGACCGCTCGGCCCCCGCATACGCGTTGTGGGCGGCGAACACCGTGGACGGCGGGCACGTGAGGTCTTCCAGGGCCGCCGAGAAGAGCGCGGGCGCCCGGCCCCGCGCCGCGAAGTGCACGCCGTCGAAGTAGGAGAGTGTCTGAAAGACGCGCTCTTCGGAGCCGCGCCTTGCCTGCATATAGAGAGCGATCTCTCTATACGGCGGGCGGTCGGTGAGGGTCGTGGCGCGTGGGAAGTCGCACAGGAACGGCACGTCCGACGCGATCGCCGCCAGGTCCGGGACGAGCCCGCCGACGGCGAGCGTGATGCCGCCGCCCTGGCTGCCGCCGATCGCGGCCACCCGGGACGCGTCCACCAGCGGATGTGTACGGGCCGCCTCGACGGCCCGTACGCCGTCGGTGAAGACACGCCGGTAGTAGTACTCGTGCGGGTCCTCGATGCCGCGCGTCATATAGCCCGGATACGCCGGTCCGCTGCCGACCGGATCCGGGGTGTCGCCCACCGAACCGCCGCTGCCCTGGCCCCGGGTGTCCATCACGAAGTGCGCGAAGCCCGCCGCCGACCAGAGCAGACGCTCGTGGGCCAGGCCGCGTCCGCCTCCGTACCCGATGTACTGGACGACGGCGGGCAGCGGCTCGCTCGTCCCGGCGGGCAGAATCAGCCAGCCCTTGACGGGGTGGCCGCCGAAACCGGCGTACGTCACGTCGAAGACGTCGACCGTGCTCAGCGGGACGTCCACCGGGACGAAGCGCGCGTCCAGGTCATGCTCGCGTGCGGCCGAAAGGGTCTTCTCCCAGAACGCGTCGAAGTCGTCCGGCTCCGTCAGATCGGGCCGGTAGCGGCGGAGTTCGTCCAGCGGCATGTCGAAATGGGGCACGGGCGGCTCCTTCGTCGGACACAGTGTCGGAATGTCACGCTACGCCGCGGGGCAATACTGGCGAACACCACCGGCACTTCCACTTCCAGAAGCACTTCCAGCAGCCCTTCCAGGAGCCACGGCATGAGCAGTACGTCAGCCCAGATCGGTGTCACGGGCCTCGCGGTCATGGGACGCAACCTCGCCCGGAACTTCGCACGCAACGGCTATACGGTCGCCCTCCACAACCGCACGGCGGCCAGGACCCGAGCCCTGGTCGAGGAGTTCGGCGACGAGGGCGACTTCATCCCCACGGAGACCGCCAAGGAGTTCGTCGCCGCGCTCGAACGCCCGCGCCGCCTGGTCGTCATGGTGAAGGCGGGCGAGCCCACGGACGCGGTGATCCGGGAGTTCGCGCCGCTCCTCGAACCGGGCGACATGATCGTCGACGGCGGCAACGCGCACTTCGCGGACACCCGGCGCCGTGAGCGCGAACTGCGGGAGCAGGGCCTCCACTTCGTCGGCACGGGTGTCTCCGGCGGCGAGGAGGGCGCGCTGCTCGGCCCGAGCATCATGCCGGGCGGCTCCGAGGAGTCGTACGCGGCACTCGGCCCGATGCTGGAGAAGATCTCGGCGAAGGCCGAGGACGGCGCCCCCTGTGTCACGCACGTCGGCCCGGACGGCGCGGGGCACTTCGTGAAGATGGTGCACAACGGCATCGAGTACGCGGACATGCAGCTGATCGCCGAGGCGTACCAGCTGCTGCGCGATGTGGGGGGCTACTCCCCCGCCCGGATCGCGGACATCTTCCGCACCTGGAACACCGGCCGCCTCGACTCGTATCTGATCGAGATCACGGCGGAGGTCCTCAGCCACGTCGACGCCGAGACGGGCAAACCGTTCGTGGACGTGGTGCAGGACCAGGCCGAGCAGAAGGGCACGGGCCGCTGGACCGTGCAGATCGCCCTGGATCTGGGCGTGCCGGTGTCGGGCATCGCCGAGGCGGTGTTCGCCCGCTCGCTCTCGGGGCACACCGAACTGCGGGCGGTGTCACGGGAGTTGCCGGGTCCCACGGCGAAGCCGCTGGGCGAGGCGGAGGCGCGGGCGTTCGCCGACCAGGTCGAGCAGGCGCTGTACGCCTCGAAGATCGTGTCGTACACGCAGGGCTTCCACGAGATCGCGGCGGGCAGCGCGGAGTACGGCTGGGACATCGACCTGGGCGCGGTCGCCGCCATCTGGCGCGGCGGCTGCATCATCCGGGCCGCCTTCCTCGACCGCATCCGCGCCGCCTACGACGCACGCGCCGACCTGCCGAGCCTGCTCTCGGACGCGACGTTCGCGCAGGAGATCGGCGCGGCCCAGGACGACTGGCGCGCGGTCGTCGTCGCCGCCACCCGGCAGGGCGTCCCCACGCCGGGCTTCTCGGCGGCCCTCGCCTACTACGACGCGCTGCGCGCGGACCGGCTTCCGGCCGCGCTGACGCAGGGGCAGCGGGACTTCTTCGGGGCCCACACCTATCGGCGTACGGACCGTGAGGGGTCGTTCCACACGCTGTGGGGCGGTGACCGCTCGGAGGTGCAGTCCTAGCGCCTGGCCGCTCGGAGGTGCGGTCCCAGCGCCTGGCCCCAGGCCTCACATCGGCTTCGGCTCCGTGTCCGGTCCCGGCGGCTGCGGGACCGGGGACGGGGGCGGCTGCGGCACGGGCGCGGGCTCGGGGTGCGGCACCGGGTCCGGGACGGGGATGGGCCGATTGGGGTCAGGGACCGGGATCGGCCCGTTCGGGTCCGGGAACGGCGGGGGCGGCGCGGGGTCGGGGTGGGGATGGGTCATGGGGTCCTCCAGCGGGGTTCGGAGGTCGGTCTGCTGGGTCCGGAGGTCGGACGCGTCCACTGTCTCCCGCCTCGCGTGCCCACGCCCGCCGAGTCCACGCGTCCCCGCGCCGCCCGATGTCAGCCTTCGGTGCGGCTGAGCCGTACGACGGGGATGTCCCGATCGGTCTTGCGCTGGTACTCCGCATAGGGGGCGAACAGCTCGACGAGGCCCGGCCAGACCCTTGCCTTGTCCGCGGCCGAGAGGGTCGTGGCGCGGGCGGTGAACCGCTCCTCGGTGCCCACGCGGAGCCGTACGTCGGGCTCGTCCACCAGGTTGCGGTACCACAGGGGGTGCTCGGCGGCGCCGCCGTTGGACGCCACGATCAGGTAGTCGTCGCCGTCACGGCCGTAGATGAGCACGGTGCGGCGCCACTGTCCGGTGCGCCTGCCGCGGTAGTCGAGCAGCAGACAGGGCGCGTCCATGACCTCGGTGCCCTTGGTGCCGCCGGACTCCTCGTAGACCTTGGCCTGCTTGGCCACCCAGCCCGTCGGACTGATCACGGCTTCTTCGCCCCGCTGAGCCATATCCACTCCCTGTCGACGCCGGGTACGCGGTCGGGGTACACGGTCGGGTACGCGGGAGGTGAGTGATCGCTCACCCCCCGCGTTCACCCTACGACGCGGCACCCGTCCGGCACCGGAGAACGGCCGCACTCAGGCCCGTACGCGGGCTGGCCAGAACCGGGACGGCGAGGGCGGCCCTGTCTGCCACGTCCGCGATGGACGCCTGGGCGAGCACGACGGCGTCGACACCGTCCAAGGCGTCGACGGCGGCAGCGACGAGCTCCAGACATCCGTCGCGGTCCCCGGCGGCGAACCGGTCCCAGGCGCCCGCCACCAGAACGGTGGTGACCTCGACGGGGCGCCCGGCCCGTGCCGCCTCCTCCTCGACCAGGGCGAGGGTCGGCTCCAGGGTGCTCTCCACCGTGGCGACGACCGCGACGGACCGCCCCGCGGCCACGGCAGCGGCCGCCATGGGCCGGTCGACCCGCAGGACCGGCACGCCGAGCGCGGCGGCGGCCGCTTCGGCGACGCCGCCGAGGGTCGAGCAGGTGCAGAGCACGGCGTCCGCCCCGTCGGCGACGGCCTGCCCAAGGAGTTCCCTGACGTCCCCGGCCACCGCCTTCGGCCCTTCCACGCGGGCCCGCGCGAGCAGGTCCTCGTGGACGAGATGCCGCAGGCCGAGCCCCGGGTGGTCCTCGTCCCGCAGCGCCTCGAAGACGGGCACGTGCACGGGAGAGGTGTGCAGCAGGGCGAGGCTCGCGCCAGTCGTGTCGTTCGCGGCGCTCACCATGCGGCCGGGTCCGACCGCACCTTGTCCAGGGCGGCCTTGACGAGCTCGCCGGAGGGGACCGGCGCCTCGCCCGGGTGCCGCTCGGCCCACTTCACGACGTACGGACACAGGGGTGCGACGGCGATGCCCTCACTGGCGGCCATCACATACAGCTCCCTGGCCAGCGATCCCGCGATGCCCTCGCCCTCGTGCGCGGCCTCGACCTCGGTGTGCACGGGCACCAGGGCGCGCTCGGGCTCCTCCAGCGTGAAGTACACGATCTGGCCGACGACTTCGCCGCCCGCGTGAGCCTCCAGGACGCCGCGCGCCCGGTCGTCACGGATCTCGATCGCACTGCCCATCGGCTCTCCTGGAGATCTGGAGGTCTCACACCGCCTGCGGACTGCGCTCCATGTCGTCGGCGCCGGGAACCGGAGCGGCCGCGTCGTCACCGAGGGCCACGACACGGTTGTCCGCGCCGTCCACATGCACGACCTTGGGCCGCAGCGTGCGTGCTTCGGCGTCGTCGACCTGGGCGTAGCTGATGATGATCACCCTATCGCCGGGGTGCACGAGGTGCGCCGCCGCGCCGTTGATCCCGATGACGCCGCTGCCGCGCTCGCCCTCGATGGTGTACGTCTCCAGGCGGGCGCCGTTGGTGATGTCGACGATGTGCACGAGCTCGCCGGGCAGCAGGTCGGCGGCGTCGAGGAGGTCGGCGTCGATGGTGACGGATCCCACGTAGTGCAGGTCGGCCTGGGTCACCGTGGCGCGGTGGATCTTGGACTTGAACATGGTGCGAAGCATCAGAACACTCCGGAATCTAGGCTCCCTGCCCGCGTTTTTGCAGGTCAAGGGCTGAATGCGCATTTTATATCGCGTCGCGGGTTCCCACCAGGGCCGCACCGCACCACCGGCGCGGAAGGCACTCCTCGGCCATAATTCCGTCACCACGGCGGGAGGAAGCCGATGCGGGAGAGCGTGGACGCCAGGCACAAGCGGGTGCTCGGCCTCGTGCGGGAGCGCGGAAGCGTGCGCGTCGTCGAGCTCGCCGAGCGGCTCGGGGTGTCGGTGGAGACCGCCCGGCGTGACGTCGCCACGCTGGCCGAGGCGGGGCGGCTGCGGCGGCTGCACGGCTCGGTGCACTGGCCGACCGCCCGGCTGAGTCCGCACGAAGCCCGGCTTGCCCGGACGCCACCGGCGGTTGCCGCCGCGCAGAGCGGTCTCGTGCTTGGCATGGTGGTGCCGGCGACCGGCTACTTCTACCCCTCGGTCATCCGCGGCGCCCGTGCCGCGGCCGCCGCCCTGGGCGCCCGGCTGCTCGTCGGGACCACCGGCTACCGCGGCGAGGAGGACACCCGGCGGATCGAGACCCTTGTCGAGGCCGGCGCCACCGGCCTGCTCCTGACGCCCAGTTGGGGCATCGAAGGTCCGGATCAGGACGCGGTGCGGGAGCTCATCGGCCTCCCCGTCCCCGCGGTGCTCGTGGAGCGGCGGATACCGACGGGCTCGCGGGGCGCTGACATCGGCCGGGTCGGCTCCGCGCACGCCGAGGGTGCCGCGTCGGCGGTGCGCCATCTCGCCGCGCTCGGCCACCGGCGTATCGCGCTGCTCTCCCGGACCACACACACCTCGCCGCATCTGCGCCGCGGCTACCGCGCCGCGATCAGCTCGTTCGGCTTCGCCCAGGACGACCTGTCCCCGCTCGACGCCGCAGGGCCGGGCGGATTCGACACCTTCGAGCGGGACACCGACCGGCTCCTTGAGCTCGCGGCGTCCGACGGGGTGCGGGCCGCGATCGTGCACACCGACGCCGACGCGATCAATCTGCTCCAGCGCCTGACGGCCCGCGGCCTCCGGGTGCCCGAGGACTTCGCGATCGTCGCGTACGACGACGAGCTCGCCGCACTGGCCGATGTGCCCCTGACCTCGATCGCCCCGGCGAAGCACGCGATGGGCGACACCGCCGTGCGGCTGCTCCTGCGGCAGTTGACCGAACCCGGCGTCCGGAGCGCGCACATCGAGCTGCTGCCTCGGCTGCGGGTGCGCGCGTCGTGCGGAGCCCCCGCGGATGCGGACAACTGACGCCTCGTGCCCGCTTGTTGACCGAATGCTCGACGAGCGTTGACCTCGGTCAACCGGAATCCCAACCTTGCCGAGCAACAGGGCCCCGCAAGCACCATGAGGCCATTCCCCCCTCCCCCAGGAGAAGTCCATGCGCATGCGATTCCTCGTCCCCGTGGCGATCGCCGCCACGGCGGCCTCCCTCGTCCTGGCCGCCCCCGCTCAGGCAGCCGTCGAATGGAACGGCGACGCGGACAACGGCGGCACGGCCGTCTTCGCCTCGGTCCTCTGCGACGCGCCGTCGTACGTCTACCAGCCGAACTGGAACGACGGCCGCGGCAAGATCTTCGGCTTCACCAAGCGGCCCGGATCCCAACGGTGCGAGGGGCACGGCATCGCAGGACGCACCCTCTCGGCCGGCAGAACCTACTGGTTCGGCTGGGAGTCGATGACCAAGACCGGCAACGCCCAGACGGTCTTCCAGTGGAAGTCGTGGGGCACCGGCTCGGAGCACGACCAGAACTACCCGGTCATCATGAAGGTCGAGAACAGCCAGTTGAAGATCTGGTACGTGGCACCGGGCGAGGAGTGGATCCTGGTCGGCAGCGTCCCCTGGACGCCGGGCACCTGGAACAAGATCGAGCTCGGCATCAACGCCCAGACGTCGACCGCCGGTTCCTTCTCCCTGTACGTCAACGGCAAGCAGGTTGCCGACCGGCAGGGCGCCAGGACCTGGGACCTCAAGGGCAATGTCCCGCGCTGGGGCACCTACGGCTCCACCATCACCGACGTGGAGTCCGTGCACTGGGTCGACGGTCTGAAGATGGGTTCGACGCGCGGGGATGTCGACTGACCGACCGGCAGCCGGCCAGGCTGCCCGTCAGTCACTGTGCAGCGCCGCCCGCAGTTCGTCATCGGCCGACCGCTTGGCCCGCCCCCTCCCCCGTGTGGTGTCGACGACCACCTCGTGCAGGGGGCCGCGCCACGCGAACGGGGGCCGGTAGCGCTCCGGGTCGACCGAGAGCCCTCGGTCGTGGCCGACGGAGAGACCCGCGCCCCCGTGCTGGAAGGTGTAGGGGAACGGACCGCCGAGGGGCGCGGTCGCGATGTCCTCGCCGTCCACGTGGAGGGTGAACTCCCCTTCCCCCTTGCCCTCTTGGCCCACGTCGTACCGCACACCCAGCCGGTGCCTGCCCGCGCCGAGCGGTTCGCTCGCCACCACCCGGTCCAGGTCACCGGCGCGGGAGCAGGCGAAAGCGAGGCGGCCCCCGTCGGCGTACAGAACGAACCCGCCGTTGAGGTCGCCGAGCGCGCACAGCACCCCCGCGGCCACCGTGCCGTCCGGCACCTCGGCGTCGGCGGTCAGCTCGAAACCGCCGAAGAGGAGGGGCAGCGCCTCGTCGTGCACCGGTGTGCCGCCCGGAGCGTAGGAGGCACGGGCGGGTGGCGGCCAGGCGGGCGGAATCATCGCGGTGAGGCGTTCCTGCATGCGGTCGTCGAGGGGAAGGACCTGGTTGCGCTCGGCCTCCGCGTTCCAGAGAGTCACCAACTTCCGTACGACATCGGGGTGTTGGTCCGCCACGTCGTGCGCCTCCGCGAAGTCGTCCGTGAGGCGGAACAGCGACCAGCGGTCGGCCGCGAAGTCGCGACTGCCCGGCAGGAGCCGCTCCTCGTCCTCGACGCCGCGCGAGACGTGGTCCGTGGTGGCCTTCCACGCCCCGTGCACGATGGAACGGGAGCCGAGCATCTCGAAGTACTGGGTGGGGGTGGGTAGTTGGACGTGGTCCGGGTCGCCGAGGACACCCAGCAGGCTGCGGCCGTCCACCGGCTGCTGGGGCACACCGTCGACCTCCGTCGGCGCCTCGACCCCGCATGCGTCGAGGATCGTCGGCATGAGGTCGACGGCGTGCGTGAACGCGGGGCGGATCGCGCCAGGGTCGGGGACGCGGCGGGGCCAGTGGGCGATGAGCGGGGCGCGGGTGCCGCCGAGCCACGTGTAGCGCTTCCACAGCCGCAGCGGGGTGTTGCCGGCCCAGGCCCAGCCCCACGCGTAGTGCGGATAGGTCGCGGGGCCGCCCCAGTCGTCGAGTGCGGCGAGGTTGCGGGCGGAGCTGTCGCCCGAACGCGCGGTGAAGCGGTGCTCGTTGAGGGTGCCTAGGCTGCCGCCCTCCGCGCTCGCCCCGTTGTCGGAGAGGACCAGGACGAGGGTGTTGTCGAGGCGGCCGGTGCGGCGCAGGAAGTCGAGCAGCCGCCCGATCTGGGCGTCGGTGTGGGTGAGGAACCCGGCGTACACCTCCTGCATGCGCGCGAAGATCCGCCGTTCGTCCCCGTCCAGTTCGCTCCAGTCCTGGATCCAGGGCGGCCGGGGCGAGAGTTCGGTGTTCCCCGGCACCACGCCCAGGGCGGTCTGCCGGGCGAAGGTCTCCTCGCGCCAGCGCTCCCAGCCCTGGTCGAAGCGGCCTCGGTAGGGGTCGCTCCAGACGCTGGGCACGTGGTGCGGGGCGTGTGTCGCGCCGAGCGGGAAGTAGAGGAAGTAGGGCTTGTCGGGGGTGGCCTGCTTCTGGTCGAGGATCATGCGGATCGCCGAGTCGGCCAGGTCTTCGGTGAGGTGGTAGCCGTCGTCGGGGCCCGCCGGCGGCTCGGTGTAGTGGTTGTCACGGACGAGCCGCGGGGCGTAGTGGTTGGTGTCGCCCTGCAGGAAGCCGTAGAAGCGCTCGAAGCCGTAGCCGAGCGGCCAGCGGTCGAAGGGGCCGGACGCGGTGCGCTCCCAGCGCGGGGTGAGGTGCCATTTGCCGACGGAGAGGGTGGAGTAGCCGGCGTCGCGCAGGACACGGGGGAGCGGTGCCGCGGACTTCGGGAGGCGTGCGGTGTAGCCGGGGTGGGCGATCGGCAGGTCGACGAGGAAGCCCATGCCGACGGCGTGGTGATTGCGGCCGGTCAGCAGGCTTGCGCGGGTCGGTGAGCACATCGCGGTGACGTGGAAGCGGTTGAAGCGCAGTCCGTCGGCGGCCAGTCGGTCCAGGTGCGGCGTCGCCATGTCGGAGCCGTAGCAGCCGAGTTGGGCGAAGCCGAGGTCGTCGAGGACGATGACGACGACGTCCGGGGCGTCGGGGGCGGGGCGTGGGTCGACCGGGTAGCGGTGGCCGTGGTCAGTCATCGGTGGGGGCCTCCGGTTCGCGTGGGACGTCCGGCTCGATGAGGGCGCGCGTCGCGGGTGCGACGGGCGCGGTGAGGACGGCCACCGCCGCGTCGACGAGGTTCGCGACGAGCAGGTCCGTACGGCGTCCCGGCTCGGCCGCGCCGTGCTGCAGGGCGCGTTCGTGGTCGGCGAGGGTGTGCAGGGTGAGCCCGACGAAGATGCGCCGGCGGTCGGCGCGGACCGGTTCGGGGAGCTCGGTGAGGCAGGCGTCGATGCGGGCGTACAGGCGGTCGAGCGCGCGGGTCCAGGTCTCGGCGGCCAGGTCGTAGGGGGCGATGTCCTCGACGTACAGGGCCTGCGCGACGAAGCGGAGGAAGTAGCTGGGCGGTGCGTCCGGGTCGGCCGCGGCGCGGGTGATCCGGTCGGCCATGGGGCGGACGAACACCTCGACGAGTCCGCGCAGTTCCTTGCCGCGCCCTTCCTCGTCGAGCGCGGCGAGGCGGTGGAGCCGGCCCTCGTTGGTCGGGCCGAGCCGGTGTGCGTAGACAGCCGTCACCAGGCCCCGCTTGTCGCCGAAGTGGTAGGCGACGGCGGAGGTGTTGCGCTGTTCGGCCGCCGCGGCGATCTCGCGCAGCGACACGGCGTGGATGCCGCGTTCGACGAAGAGCCGCTCGGCGGTCTCGATGAGCCGGACCCGGGTGGCTGCGGAGCTCTGGTGGGGATCGGCCACGTCGGCAAGTGTGCGGACCTTGCCCCTTCAACGCAAGTGCGTTAAGAGATGAACTCGCAGTAATTGCAACGGACTTGACGGTCAGTCATAGACAAGCGGCGGTGCAACGCAGCGGTCGGCCGCGTCCCAGCGCCGCCGGAACCTGCCCCGCGGCGGCCTGAGACGAGGCGTACCGGCGCCCAGAGACGCCGGTACACCGCATGAGCCGTGGCGCCTGGCCCTACGCCGCCACTTCCACGTCCTCGCCCGTCACCACTCCCGCCCCGGCATCCTCGCCCTTGGCCGCGAACTGCGTCCGGTACAGCTCCGCGTAGCGGCCGTCGACCGCGAGCAGTTCCTCGTGCGTCCCGCGCTCCACGATCCGCCCGGCCTCGACGACGAGGATCTGGTCGGCGGAACGCACCGTCGAGAGGCGGTGCGCGATGACGATCGCGGTGCGGCCCTCCAGCGCCTCGGCGAGGGCCTCCTGCACCGCGGCCTCCGAGGTGTTGTCCAGGTGGGCCGTCGCCTCGTCGAGGATGACCACCCGCTGCTGGGCGAGCAGCAGCCTGGCGATCGTCATCCGCTGGCGTTCACCGCCCGAGAGGCGGTAGCCGCGCTCGCCGACCACCGTGTCGAGGCCGTCCGGCAGGGAGCGCACGAGGTCTTCGAGGCGGGCCCGGCGCAGGACGTCCCAGAGGTCGTCCTCGGTGGCCTCGGGGCGGGCGAGCAGCAGGTTGGCGCGGACCGACTCGTGGAAGAGGTGGCCGTCCTGGGTGACCATGCCGAGGGTCTGGCGCATGGACACCGCCGTGAGGTCGCGGACGTCGACCCCGCCGATCCGGACGGTCCCCGCGTCGGCGTCGTACAGCCGGGGCAGCAGTTGCGCGATCGTCGACTTGCCCGCCCCGGAGGAGCCCACGAGCGCGACGGTCTGGCCGGGCTCGGCGCGGAAGGACAGCCCGTGCAGGACCTCGTCGCCGCCGCGGGTGTCGAGGGACGCGACCTCTTCGAGGGAGGCGAGGGAGACCTTGTCGGCGGACGGGTAGCCGAAGCGGACGTCGTCGAACTCCACTGCCACCGGCCCCGAGGGGACCTCGCGGGCGTCCGGCTTCTCGTCGATCAGCGGTTTCAGGTCGAGCACCTCGAAGACCCGCTCGAAGCTGACGAGCGCGCTCATGACCTCGACCCGCGCCCCCGCGAGGGAGGTCAGCGGCGCGTAGAGCCGGGTGAGCAGCAGCGCGAGGGAGACCACCGCGCCCGCGTCCAGCGTGCCCTCCAGGGCGAAGTAGCCGCCCAGGCCGTAGACGAGAGCGAGCGCGAGGGCCGAGACGAGGGTGAGCGCGGTGATGAACGCGGACTGCGCCATGGCCGTGCGGACGCCGATGTCCCGCACCCGGTGGGCCCGCGCGGCGAACTCCGCCGACTCGGCGCCGGGCCGCCCGAAGAGCTTGATCAGCGTGGCGCCCGGAGCGGAGAACCGCTCGGTCATGCGGGTGCCCATCGCCGCGTTGTGGTGCGCGGCCTCCCGCTGCAGCTTGGCCATTCGGGAGCCCATGCGGCGCGCGGGGACGACGAACACCGGAAGCAGCACGAGCGCGAGGAGCGTGATCTGCCAGGAGAGCGTCAGCATCACGGCGAGGGTGAGAAGCAGGGTCACGATGTTGCCGACCACGCCGGAAAGGGTGTTGCTGAAGGCGCGCTGCGCGCCGATCACGTCGTTGTTGAGGCGGCTGACGAGCGCGCCGGTGCGGGTGCGGGTGAAGAAGGCGACGGGCATGCGCTGTACGTGGTCGAAGACGGCGGTCCGCAGGTCGAGGATGAGCCCCTCCCCCAAGTTCGCCGACAGCCAGCGGCTGAGCAGGCCGAGTCCCGCCTCGGCGACGGCGATCGCGGCGATGAGCAGGGCGTACCGGACGACAAGAGATGACTCCCCGTCAGAGACGATCGCGTTCACCACATTGCCCGCGAGAACGGGCGTCGCCACGGCGAGGAGCGCGGTCACGACGCTCAGGAGTACGAAGTGGGCGATGCGGCGCCGGTGCGGGCGGGCGAACGCGCCGATGCGGCGCAGCGTGGCGCGGGCGAAGGGGCGGCGGTCCTGCTCGGCGTTCATGACGCTGTGCAGCTGGGTCCAGGCTGTCGTTTCCATGCTCATGCGAGGAACGTAAGACCTCAAGCTTTCTTGAGGTCAAGCTTCAGCTGGACAGACATCAGAAAGAGGTACCGTTACCGACTTCCTGATTCGAGAAAGCGAATACATGCGAGAGCTACGAAGGCGTTCTCTGCTGTCCGCGATCGGCGGCACGGCCGTTGCAGGAAGCGGCTTCACCGCCGCTGGTACGGGAAGCGCCCAGGCCGCGCCACAGCGCCCGAGCCAACCCGATCCGAAGGTCAAGAATTTGCTCGACCGTATGACTGTCGAAGAGAAGCTGGGTCAGCTGCAGCAACTGCCGTGGGCCGTCAGCACGGGCCCGGGGGGCAGTGAGACCAAGGACGTCGAGGACGCGGCGCGCGCGGGACGCCTCGGTTCCGTGCTGAACATCTTCGGCGCCGAGAACAGCAACGCCCTGCAACGCATCGCCGTCGAGGAGTCCCGGCTCGGCATCCCCCTGCTCTTCGGGCTCGATGTCATCCATGGTCTGTGGACCACGTTCCCGATCCCTCTCGCCCAGGCGGCGAGCTTCGACCCGGAGGTCACACGGAGGGACGCCGAGATCTCCGCGAAGGAGTCCCGCTCGAACGGCGTGCACTGGACGTTCTCGCCGATGATGGACGTCACGCACGAGCCGCGCTGGGGCCGCGTCGCCGAGGGCTGCGGCGAGGACCCGTATCTGACGACGGCGTTCGCCGTCGCCAAGGTCGAGGGCTATCAGGGCGAGAAGGGTTCGCGCCTCGACGCCAAGGACCGGATCGCCGCGTGCGCCAAGCACTTCGTCGCGTACGGCGGGGCCGAGGGCGGCCGTGACTACAACACCGTCGACGTGTCCGAGTCCCGGCTGCGCAATCTGTATCTGCCGCCGTTCAAGGCCGCGTCGGACGCGGGTGTGGCCACGGTGATGGCCTCCTTCAACACGGTCAGCGGGGTCCCGGGGCACGCCAACTCCCACACCCTCATCGACGTACTGCACAAGGAGTGGGGCTTCGAAGGGTTCGTCGTCAGCGACTGGAACGGCGTCGACGAACTGATCGCGCACGGCTTCGCCGAGGACGGCGCCGACGCGGCCCGTCTCGCGCTCGACGCCGGCGTCGACATGGAGATGGCGAGCACGGACCTGGCCAAGCACGGCAAGAAGCTGCTGAGCGGTGGAAAGATCAGCGAGCGGCGGCTCGACGAGGCGGTCGCGCGGATCCTGAGCCTGAAGTTCGCGTTGGGTCTATTCGAGCATCCGTACGTCGACGAGGGCGCCGCCATCGACAAGCCGTCCGCGGCGGCGCGCAAGGCGGCCCGCGAGACGGCGGCCCGCTCCATGGTGCTCCTGAAGAACGCCGGCCGGGCGCTCCCGCTCAAGAGGTCCACCGGGTCGATCGCGGTCGTCGGACCGTTCGGCAACTCCGGGGATCTCCTTGGGACTTGGACGTTCCCCGGCGCCACGAAGAAGTTCCCCGCCGGGAAGGTGCTCGACGCGGTCAAGCGCGCGGCTCCGGACGCAAAGGTGACGTACGCGAAGGGGGTCGACCCGGAGGGCAAGGACACCGGTGGCATCCCGGCGGCGGTCGCCGCGGCCAGGGGCGCCGATGTCACCGTCGTGGTGGTCGGTGAGCCCCCGGCGATGAGCGGCGAGGCGGCGGCGCGCAGCGACATCGGGCTGCCCGGCGCGCAGGAGAAGCTGATCGAGGCGATCGCGGGGACGGGCAAGCCGTTCGTGGTGGTTCTGGTCAACGGGCGGCCGCTGACGATCGGCGACTGGCTGGACAGGGCGCCCGCCGTTCTCGAGGCCTGGCACCCGGGGCTCGAGGCCGGGAACGCCATCGCCGACGTGCTGTTCGGCGAGGTCGCTCCCGGCGGCAAGCTGCCCGTTTCGTTCCCGCGTACGGTCGGCCAGATCCCCGTCCACTACAACCGGGAGTCGACGGGCCGTCCGTACGCCGCGGACAACAAGTACACGTCCAAGTACCTGGACCTGCCCCCGGACCCGCAGTTCGCCTTCGGCCACGGGCTCAGCTACACGACCTTCGAGATCGGCGCCCCGAAGCTGAGCCGCGACCGCGTGCCGGCGGGCGCCCTGCGCAAGGGCGACACCGTGGAGGTCTCGGTCACGGTCGCCAACACCGGTGACCGGGCGGGCGACGAGGTCGTCCAGCTGTACGTCCACGACATCGCCGCGAGCATCGCCCAGCCGGTGCGCAGACTGCGCGGGTTCCGCCGGGTGACGCTCGGAGCGGGCAAGTCGACGACGGTCCGCTTCCGGCTCGGCGCCGATGACCTCGGGTTCTGGACGAACGCCGAGGCCGGTGAATTCCGGGTCGAGGCGGGGGCGGTGGACCTGTACGTCGGCAACAGCTCCGAGGCGAAGGCGAAGCAGCGGCTGACGATCACGTAGGGCGATGGCGTGCGGGCCGGGCCCGGGTGGGGTCCGGCCCGCAGCGTCAGCCGAGCTCCAGCGTCGTGACGCCGAAGACCCGCTCCTGGGCGAGCGGCCGGATCGGGCCCGTGTACATCCGGGCGGTCTCGAATGTGGGCTTCAGGCCGCGGCTCTCGGCCAGGGCGACGGCTTCGGGCTGTGTCTCGGGCACGTCGATGGCCACGGGAGCGCCGTCCGCCTCGGCGGTCAGCGCGTCGAAGAGCGCCTCGGCATCGGCGCGCGTGTCGGCGAACAGCGGCCCGATGCGCAGCGCCTCGCGGGCGGGGCGCAGCACTCCGTACCCGGTCACGCGGCCGTCGACGATGCGGGCGAGGGCGCGGTGTCCGGGAGCGGTGAGCCAGGAGTCCAGGAAGCGCGGGCGGTCGGCGGGATGGCTCGCGGCGTCGTACGCGGTGATGGCGCGCAGCCCGGCCGCCTCAACGGGCCGGATGTGCACGGGAGTTGGCGCTCCGGTGGGTGCGGGGCCCAGGTAGCGCATGGTGGTGTGGGTGAACTCGAAGCCCGAGCGGCGGTAGTTGTCCTGCTGGGCGACCACGCCGTCGAGGCCGACGGTCCGTCTGCCCGCGTGGGCGAGGGCCGTGTTCCAGGTGGCGAGGCCGTGGCCCCGGCCCCGCAGGTCGGGGCGGACCAGGTAGAAGCCCAGGAAGGCGTACTGGTCGTCGTAGTTGACGACCGAGATCGCGGAGGCCGCCCCGCCGTCCACCCGGCCGATGAAGAATCCCTCGGGATCCTGCGCGAAGAAGGACGGCGCGTCTCTGAGACCCGGGTTCCAGCCCTCGTCCGCCGCCCATTCGACGACCGTCCGCCAGTCGTCGGGCGTCGCCCGCGAGATGACGAGCCGTCCTGGGGCCGAATGTGTCATCGCTGCACCCTTCTCGCACCGGCAGGGACCGTCCCCTGCCCCGGAAGGGGGCCGCCCCTCGCATCGGAGAGGGACCGCCCCGGCGCGGTCGTTGATCACGACCGCACCGGGACCATCCTTCCCGACTCCTCGCCCGGCTATCCGGTGCTCCGGCCAACCGTGCTCCGGTGCGATTCAGGTCAGCCGATCTGCGCTCCGTACACCGCGAGGGCGTCCGTCACCGGCTGGAAGAACGTCTGGCCGCCGGACGAGCAGTCGCCGCTGCCGCCGGAGGTCAGGCCCAGCGCGTCGCTGCCCGCGAAGAGCGAGCCGCCGCTGTCGCCGGGTTCTGCGCAGACGTCGGTCTGGATGAGACCGTCCACGGTGCCCTGCGGATAGGTGACCGAGACGTCGAGTCCCTGCACCGAGCCGTCGTGCAGTTGGGTGGTGCTGCCGCTGCGCTGTACCTGCTCACCGACGACGGCCTCGCGCGCGCCGGTGATCTGCTGCGTGGAGCCGTTGTAGAGGTTGACCTCGCTCGGGTGCGGCACATCGGCCGTGTACTTCACCAGGGCATGGTCGGCTCCGGGGAACGTCCAGTCGACGGCCTGGCCGATCTCGGCGCCGCCCTGGCTGTCGGACCAGCTGGTGCCCGCGAGTTCGGTGCAGTGGCCCGCGGTGAGGAAGTGCGGGGCGCCGTCCTTGACGACGTTGAAGCCGAGCGAACAGCGGCCGCCCGAGCTGTAGATCGGGTCGCCGCCCGCGATCAGCGGCGAGAACTTCCCCGCTGTCCGCTTGAGCACGGCCTTGCCGTCCTGGGCGGCGACGGCCTTCTTCACCTTCCGCAGTTCGGCGCCCTTGACGGTGCTGTCGGCGGTGACGACGACCTTGTTGGTCAGCGGGTCGACGGCACGCGAAGTGCCGGGCACGGAACTGGCGTTGAGCTCCTTCTTCGCCGCTTCGAGCGCGGTCCTGCTGTGGCTGACCACCTTGGCCACGGCGCCCGCATCGCGCGCCTGCTCGGCCGCGGCCTCGTCGACGACGTTGATGACCAGGTTCCGCGCCTTGGCGTCGTAGTACGCGCCGGCCTCGTCGCCCTTCAGATCGGCGGCCAGCGATGTCGCGAGGTCACCCGCGGCGGCCGACGACAGGGTGTCGGCAGTGGGGGTGGGTGCCGCGGTGCTGGTGTTCGCCATGGTCAGGCTTCCCGCGACCAGGGCGGCGACGCCCGCTCCGGCCATGACGAGGCGGCGCGTGCGCAACTGTGGGGTTCTCACTCAGTACCTCCATGGGGGGTTGGAGCCGTTCCGGTGGGGCGGCTCCGGGGAGTTACAGACATGAGCATGTCAAGCAGTGACGTGGTTGCGTCCCCGCCCGGCAACGGCGCCGAGTATGGCGAGACCGGCACAAGGTCACAAGACCCGGCCACCCGCAACGGCTTGAAATCCACGGCCGAGCGGCGAGCCATAAGCGCCTTTTGCAGGGGCGCCTACTTCCGGTATTGGGGTGATTTGAGCCTGATATCTGCCGTGCGAGGAATTCCCGGGGGTCGTATGGAAAGGTCTGCCAGGGGTTAGTGCCCGGCAGGTCAGCCATTTCAGGCCTTTTCTCAATCAGCCCTGAAAAAACGGTACTTGCGGCCCGGGAACGACGAGAAGACGATCGGCGCCACACGCCCAGAGCACCGTCTTCGCACCGTCTTCCAGGAGGTTCCAGTGACCGACCGTCTGACCCTCGGCCCGGATGCCGCACGGCAACTCGCGACAACCACCAAGACCACCCCGCAGATGCGCGGCATCACCCCGCGCTATCTGCTGCGCGCGCTGCCGTGGGTGGACGTCGAGTCGGGCACCTACCGGGTGAACCGCCGCCGTACCTTCGTGCTCGGCGACGACCGCATCACCACGTACGAGGAAGGCGACTCGCACCGTGTCGTGCCGGGCGACTTACGCGAGGTGCCCTACCTCCGCGAGGCCGACGACGCGCTGCTCGCGGAGCTCGCCGGCGCCTTCACCGAGGTCACCTTCGAGGCCGGTCAGGTCCTGGCCCAGGAGGGCGACCCCGCCGACCGGCTCTGGGTCGTCGTGCGGGGCCGGGCCGAGAAGCGGGTGACGGGGCGGTACGGCGAGGACGCGCTGCTCGAAGTCATCGGTGACGGACAGTTCTTCGACCTCGGCGCATGGACCCGCACCGAGGCGATGCCCTACCGCGTCAAGGCGCTCACCCCCGGTGTCGCGCTCTGCGCGGACCGCAGCGCGCTCGCGGCACTCATCGACCGCGACGAGACGCTGCGGGGCGCGTGCGCGGCGTACGCGGAGGGCGACATGATGACGCCGGGTGCCGAGGTGCCGGTGGACCTCAGCGCGGGGCACGTCGGGGAGCCCGATCTGCCGGGCACGTTCGTCGACTACGAGGACGCGCCGCGCGAGTACCACATGACCCTCGCGCAGACCGTGCTCCGCGTGCACACCCGGGTCGCCGACCTCTACAACGGGCCCATCGACCAGACCCGCGCGCAGTCCAACCTGACCGTCGCCGCGCTGCGCGAGCGCCAGGAGGCCTCGCTCCTGAACCACCCCGAGTTCGGCCTCTTCAACAACGTCTCCGCGGGCCAGCGCGTCCAGTCGCGCACCGGCGCGCCCACGCCCGACGACCTGGACGAGCTCCTGACCAAGGTGTGGAAGCAGCCCGGCTTCTTCCTCGCGCACCCCAAGGCCATCGCCGCGTTCGGCCGCGAATGTACGCGGCGCGGTGTGCCCCCGGTGACGGACAACCGCTTCGGCAGCCCGCTGCTCACCTGGCGCGGCGTGCCGCTGCTGCCCTCGGACAAGGTGCGGTTCTCCAACGGCTCCGGCGTCTCCGTCGGCACCACCGAGATCCTCCTGATGCGGACGGGCGAGGCCGAGCAGGGCGTGGTCGGGCTGCGTCCCGCGGGCGTCGCGGACGAGGTCGAACCGGGCCTGTCCATGCGGAACATGGGCGTCGACCAGAAGGGCATCACGTCGTACCTGATGACGGCGTACTTCAACACGGCGGTCCTGGTGGAGGACGCCATCGCCGTCCTGCAGAACGTCGAGGTGTCGAACTACCATGACTATTCCTGACCTCACGGGGCAGCTGCCGGGGCTGCCGGGGGCTTCGGTCGGCACGGTTCCGGGGGTGCCGCCCACCCCGGGGGTCCCTGCGACGCCTGCGACGCCGCCCGTGCCGTCGGCCCAGGAACTGCTCGCCGAACCGGCGACCGCCGCGCTCCCCGGCCCCCAACCACCCGCCTACTCCCCCGAGTCGGCCCGCAAGGACTTCCCGATCCTGCACCGCACGGTGAACGGGCACCCCCTGGTCTGGCTCGACAACGGCGCCACGACGCAGAAGCCGCGCCAGGTCATCGAGGCGCTCGGCGCCTACTACTCGGCGGCCAACTCCAACATCCACCGCGGCGCGCACACCATGGCGCGCGAGGCCACCGAGCTGTACGAGGCGGCGCGGGCCGCGGTCGCCGGGTTCCTGGGGGCCGGTTCGCCGGACGACATCGTCTTCGTACGCGGGACGACCGAGGCCATCAACCTGGTCGCCCAGAGCTGGGGCCGGGCGAACCTCGGCCCCGGGGACGACATTCTGGTGCCGGTCCTGGAACACCACTCCGACATCGTGCCGTGGCAGCTGCTCGCGAAGGAGACCCGGGCCCGCGTCGTCCCGATCCCGCTCACCCCCGACGGGGAGATCGATCAGGACGCGTACGCCGATCTCCTCTCGTACCGCACGCAGTTGGTCGCCATCAGCCACGCATCGAACGTCCTCGGCACCGTCCCTCCGGTGAAGGAGATGACCGCACTCGCGCATCGCTACGGCGCGAAGGTCCTGGTCGACGGGGCGCAGGCCGTCGCGCACTTCCCGGTGGACGTGACGGATCTGGACGCCGACTTCTACGCCTTCTCCGGGCACAAGCTGTTCGCCCCGACCGGCATCGGCGCCCTGTACGCGAAACCGGAGATCCTCCAGGCCATGAACCCGTGGCAGGGCGGCGGCAACATGATCGAGTCCGTGGAGTTCGGGCGGACGACGTTCGCGCCCGTCCCGCACCGCCTCGAGGCCGGCACCGGCCATATCTCGGGCGCGGTCGGCCTCCTTGCCGCGCTGAACTGGTTCACGTCCTTCGACCGGGACGCCGTCGCCGCGTACGAGGACGCGCTCCTCGCGTACGCGACGCAGGCCATGTCGACGGTGCCCGGCCTGGACGTCCTGGGTTCGGCGCCCGACCGGATCGCGGTCCTCACGTTCACCCTCGCGGGGCACGACCCGGCGTCCGTCGCCGACTGGCTCGACCGTGACGGCATCGCCATCCGCGCGGGACACCACTGCGCGCAGCCCGCGCTTGCCCACTACGGCGTGGAGTCCGCCGCCCGCGCGTCGCTCGCCCTCTACAACACGTCCGAGGAGGTGGATCAGCTGGTGGCGTCGCTGCGGCGACTGCAGGACGCGCCACAGGCTCAGCAGCCTCCCACGCCTTAACCCGTGAGCGAGTATGTGGTGTGCGGTGTCCATGGTCCTATGGGCGCCGTACGCCACATGAGCTTCGGGAGGCCAGGATGTTCGTCCCGTTCGGTGCCCTTGATTTTCTGGACCGCGCCACGACCGTGTACGGGGACCGCGTCGGCATCGTCGACGAACCGGATCAGCCCGCGGAGCCCTGGCAGGGGCTCACCTACCACCGGGTGGGTGAGCTGGCGCGGGCCCAGGCCGCCGGGCTCGACGCGCTCGGGCTGCCGCACGGCGCGCGCGTCGCGGTGGTCTCGCCCAACAGCGCACGGTTGTTGACGTCGTTCTTCGGGGTGAGCGGATACGGCAGGGTGCTCGTGCCGGTGAACTTCCGGCTCACGGCCGACGAGGTGAGCCATATCGTCGGGCGGTCGGGGGCGAGCGTGCTCCTGGTCGACCCCGAGCTGACGGAGCGTCTCGCGGGCGTGGACTGCGCGCACCGTTTCACGCTCGGGGCGGCCGCCGACGAGGAGTTGTACCGCTTCGGCACCGAGCCCGAGCCCTGGGAGCCCGACGAGAACGCCACCGCGACCATCAACTTCACCAGCGGTACCACGGCCCGCCCCAAGGGCGTACAGATCACCCATCGCAACATCTGGGTGAACGCGCTGACGTTCGCGCTGCACGCGGGCGTCAGCGACCGGGACGTCTATCTGCACACCCTGCCGATGTTCCACGCCAACGGCTGGGGCATGCCGTTCGCGATGTCCGGCATGGGCGCGCGCCACATCGTGCTGCGCAAGGTGGACGGCACGGAGATCCTGCGCCGCGTCGCCGAGCACGGCGTCACCGTGCTGTGTGCGGCGCCTGCGGTGGTCAACGCGGTGCTTGCCGCCGCGCAGTCCTGGGAGGGGGAGATCCCCGGCCGGGACCGGGTGCGGGTCATCGTCGCCGGGGCACCGCCGCCCACGCAGACGGTCGAGCGGGTCGAGTCCGAGCTCGGCTGGGAGTTCATCCAGATCTACGGCCTCACCGAGACGTCCCCGCTCCTCACGATCAACCGCACGCGCGCCGAGTGGGACGTCCTGGAGCCGCGGGAGCGCGCGGAGAAACTGGTGCAGGCCGGCCCGCCCGCCCTCGGGGTGACGCTGCGGACCTCGGACGAGGGGGAGGTACTCGCCCGCTCGAACGTGATCCTGGAGGGCTACTGGGAGCAGCCCGACGAGACCGCCGAGGCGCTGGAGGACGGCTGGTTCCACACGGGCGACGGCGGGAGCATCGGCGAGAACGGGCACCTCACGATCAGCGACCGCAAGAAGGACGTGATCATCACCGGCGGTGAGAACGTCTCCTCGATCGAGGTGGAGGACGTCCTGTTCAGCCATCCCGCGGTGGCCGAGGTCGCGGTGATCGGGGTGCCGGACGAGAAGTGGGGCGAGACCATCAAGGCGCTGGTGGTCCTCGCTTCCGGCACCGAGGCCACGGAGCAGGACCTGATCCGGCACTGCAAGGCCCACCTGGCCGGCTTCAAGGCCCCCACCTCGGTGGAGTTCCGCGCCGAACTGGCCCGCACGGCCACCGGAAAGCTCCAGAAGTACAAGCTGCGCCGGCCCTACTGGGAGGGGCGCGAGCGGGGGGTCAACTGAAAATCGCTGGAGCCGGCTGCCACCGGCCCATACCGTGACCCGGTCGATGATCAATGGATGAGGAGTCACGGTGGAGCACGGCGGATGGGCCGACGAACGGTACGGGGCGGTCGCGGAGGCGTTCACCCGGAACTTCGAGGAGTCCCGTGAACTCGGCGCGTCCGTCGCGGTGTTCGTCGACGGGCGCAAGGTCGTCGACCTGTGGGGCGGTGTCGCGGACGAGCGGACCGGGCGGCCGTGGGACGAGGACACCGTCGTACCGGTCTTCTCCTGTGCCAAGGGCGTCGTCAGCGTCTGCGTCCATCTGCTCGCCCAGGAAGGGCGCTTGGACCTGGACGCTCCGGTGGCCGTGCACTGGCCGGAGTTCGCACGCGGCGGCAAGGAGGCGATCACTGCGCGCATGGTCCTCGCGCACCGCGCAGGACTCCCCGCCCTCGACCGCTCCCTCACCTTCGACGAGATCACCGCGTGGACGCCGGTGGTCCGCGCGATCGAGGAGCAGAAGCCGCTGTGGGAGCCGGGCACCGCCCACGAGTACCACGGGCACACCTTCGGCTTCGTGCTCGGTGAGCTGATCCGCCGCGTCACCGGGCGCACACCGGGCGCGTACTTCCGCGAGGCCGTCGGTGACCGCCTCGGCCTGCGTACGTGGATCGGGCTGCCCGAGGAGGAGATGCCCCGCCTCGCCCGGCTCACCGAGGCCGCGGGCCGCCCCGGCAACCCCGACCCCGAGTCGCTCGTGATGCGGATCGTCACGATGAACGGGGCGTTCGCCTTCCCCGGCCTCGACGAACCGCACGGCTGGAACGACCCGGCGCTGTTGCGCGCCGAGATTCCCGGCGCGGGCGCGGTGTCGTCGGCGCGCGGTCTCGCGACGCTGTACGCGGCCGCGGCGACCGGAGTCGACGGCGCGCCCCGGCTGCTCACGGCGGACACCGTCACCGACGCGCTGCGCGAGCTGACGGCGGGCCCGTCCTGGTCCGGCTTCCCCGACCTTGGCGCACGCTGGGGCTCCGGCTTCCTGCTCGACGCGCCCCGGTTCCGCCCGATGCTCGGCGCCCGCAGCTTCGGCAACGACGGCTCGGGCGGCCAATTCGCCTTCGGCGACGACGAGTTCGGGGTCGGTTTCGCCTACACGGCGAACCGCATGATCGGCCATGGCGACGCGCGCGCGAGGCGGCTCATCGAGGCGCTGGGGGCATGCGTCGGCTGAGGCGCCGGACAGCAGGACAGCAGGACAGCAGGACAGCCTGGACTCGGTCCTCGCGATGAAAGCCTGGACCGGCCTCGCACGTCTCACCGCGCCCTGACCGTGATCCGCGCCGCCGAGTCGAAGTGGCCTTCGTCGTCGGCCGGTTGGGCGTAGACGACCGTGACGGTGCGCCGCACCCCGTCGAAGCGGTCGGCGTACCGCTCCTCGGACGGGCCGGTCCGCCGCGGCTCGGCGGTGATGTCGTACGTCCGGAGGAAGTCGGCGACTCCCGAGTCGTCACTGTTGCCGACCCGGTACCGGAGCACGGAGGTGCCGTCCTGCTGCGTCTTGGCGTACGTCGGCACATAGAAACGCGTGCCCGGGTGCTGGTCGTGATGCATCGCGGCCCTGCGCTCCACCGCCTCCTCGGGCGGTGGAGCGTCCGGGGTGAGCAGGGCGACGGCGGCCCAGACGACCACCGCCAGCGTCCACACCACGCATCCTGCGAGCAGCCAGAACAGCGCCGTGCGTCGACGAGGCCGAGCGCTCGCCTCTTCCATACGTTCCCCCCGTACCCACGCGTCTCTCCTGCCCCACATCGTGGCATCCCCCACTCTTGCTGGCGCCGGCCGCCGATGTCGTGGCACCGTTCCCGGGCAGGAGGGACAGCATCCGTGCCCCCACGAGGCGCATTTGGCCCATCTTGGGTGCATTGTCCGCAAAGACCGCGGCCAATTTCCCGCTGTCCCTCAGGTTTCTGTTATCGGGGCGGAGACCAGGGATCTCCCCTTCTGTCGGAGGAGACAGGTCCCAGGACAGAGAGTGGACAACCGTGAGCAGTGAACGTGAAGTCGCGATGATCATGGCGGCACGGGCGGGGAACGAGCAGGCGCAGGACGAGCTCGTCGCCGAGTACCTGCCGCTGGTCTACAACATCGTCGGCCGGGCCCTGAACGGCCACGCGGACGTGGACGACGTGGTGCAGGAGACCATGCTCCGCGTGCTCGCGGGCCTTGAGGGGCTGCGCAGCCCGGAGAGTTTCCGCAGCTGGCTCGTGGCCATCACGATGAATCAGATACGCGGCCACTGGCGCGGGCGCGGGGCCGAGCCGATACCGGCCGGCGGTGGGCTCGCCGACGCGTACGACGTGGTCGACCCCGGCGCCGACTTCGTCGACCTGACCATCGCCCGCCTCGGGCTCTCCGGCCAGCGCCGCGAGACCGCCGAGGCCACCCGCTGGCTGGACGAGGACGACCGCGCGCTGCTCTCCCTGTGGTGGCTGGAGTCCGCAGGCGAGCTCTCCAGGGTCGAGGTCGCCGCCGCCCTTGAGCAGACGCCGCAGCACACGGCGGTACGGGTGCAGCGGATGAAGGCCCAGTTGGAGACGGCCCGCGTGGTGGTGCGCGCACTGTCGGCCGATCCGCGCTGTGTCCAGCTGGAGCAGATAGCCGCCGGCTGGGACGGCGTGCCCTCCGCGCTCTGGCGCAAGCGGCTCGCCCGGCACGCCCGCGACTGCGCGGCCTGCGCGAGCCACTGGTCGAACCTGGTGCCGGCGGAGCGGCTGCTCATCGCCCTCGGCCTGGTCCCGGTGACGGCGGCGCTCGCGGACCGGGTCGCGGCACCGGGCCTTGTCACGGTGGCGAACGCCCACGCGTCGCCCTCGGCCGCCCACTCGGCCGCCCCGTCGGCCCGCGGCCGGGCACGCCTGCGGCGCACCAGGCGCCGCCGCCGCAACGCGACCGTGGCGGCCGCTGCCGCCGCCCTGCTGATCGGCGGCGGCAGCGCCTACGTCCTCGCCACTCCGGAGTCGGAGGAGACCTCGCCCTCCACCGCGGCGGCCACGGAGTCCCCCACCAGCGCCTCCCCCTCCAAGAGCCCGAGCAAGTCGCCGAAGCCCTCCGCGTCCCCGAGCAAGACCAAGGCCAAGCCCAAGCCGAAGCCGACCAAGACGAAGGCGAAGCCCTCCCCGACCCCCACCAAGGCGAAGCCCACGCCGAAGCCGACGAAGACCGCCGCCCCGCCGCCGGCCACGCCCAGCGGCGTCGCCGACCAAGTGATCGCACTGGTCAACAAAGAGCGTTCCAAGGCGGGTTGCGGCCCCGTCACCTCCAACGCCAAGCTCGCGACGGCGGCCACCAACCACTCCGCCGACATGGCCGCCCGCGACTACTTCGACCACACGAGCCCCGACGGCAAGGACCCCGGCGACCGCATCACCGCGGCCGGCTACCGCTGGAGCACCTACGGCGAGAACATCGCACGCGGCCAGCAGACCCCGGCCTCGGTCATGGACTCCTGGATGAACAGCGAGGGCCACAAGGCCAACATCCTCAACTGCTCCTTCAAGGAACTCGGAGTGGGCATCCACAACGGCTCCGGCGGCCCCTGGTGGACACAGGCCTTCGGCGCGGCGCTCTGACGCGGCTCACCGACTCGGCGCACTGACTCGGCTCACTGGGCCGAGACCTTGTGGACGGAGGTGTCGTCGGGGTCAAGACGTCGCCCGTCCGCCGACAGCACCTCCAGTGCGCGGAGGCGATTCCCCTCCCGGCGGTCGACCAGCTCCGAGTGCGGTTCACCGGGGGCGAAGAAGTTCTGTTCGCCCCACTGCCGCAGGGCCACGATGACGGGGAAGAGCGCCTTGCCCTTCGGAGTCAGTACGTACTCGCGGTAGGCGCTGCCGTCCGACGCGGGGACGGATTCGAGGACACCGCCGGCCACGAGGGTGCGAAGGCGTGCGGTGAGGATGTTCTTGGCGACGCCGAGGCTGCGCTGGAACTCCCCGAAGCGCCGGCTCCCGTCGAAGGCGTCCCGCACGATCAGCAGGGACCACCAGTCGCCGATCGCGTCCACCGACCGGGCGACGGGGCATTCACTGTCGTCGAAGCGGGTCCTGGTCACCATGGCGTCCCTCGCTCTCACATTGGTTGCAACATGCTACCAATCAGGGCTACTGTCACCGCTACTGGTAGCAAGATGAAACCAGATACGCGGAGAAGTACGTGAGGAGTGCTGATGCCCGGCAACTGCAAGGCCGCGCCACGACGGACCGAGGACCGCGACAGGGAAGGCCCCACGTTCGCCCTGTCCCGCGGCGTCGTCACCCTGTTCGCCGTCGCCTGCGGGGCCGCGGTGGCCAACGTCTACTTCTCCCAGCCGCTCCTGGTGACCATGGGCCACGACCTCGCCATGAGCCCGGCGCTCGTCGGCGGCGTCGTCACCCTCACGCACGTCGGATACGGACTCGGCCTCTTCTTCCTCGTACCGCTGGGCGACATGGCCGACCGCAGACGGCTCGTCGTGGCCCAACTGCTGCTCCTGGCAGTGGCGTTGATCGTGGTGGCCGTCGCCCGCACCGCGGCGGTCCTGCTCGCCGGCATGGCCGCGATGGGGCTTCTCGCGGTCGTCACGCAGACACTGGTGGCCTTCGCGGCGTCACTGGCACCTGCCGCCGGGCGCGGACGGGTCGTCGGTCCCGTCACCAGCGGTGTGGTCATCGGCATCCTGCTCGCCCGCACCGCATCCGGACTCATCGCCGATCTCGCGGGCTGGCGCTCCGTCTACCTCGCATCGGCAGCACTCACCACGCTGCTCGCCCTGGTCCTGTACCGCGTGCTGCCGCGCCACGGCGCCGTACCGCCGGCACCCCTGCGCTACGGACAACTCCTGCGCTCCACCATCACCCTCTTCGCGCGGGAACAACTCCTGCGGCTCCGGGCCCTGTTCGGCCTGCTGATCTTCGCCGCCTTCAGCACTCTGTGGAGCAGCGTGGCGCTGCCGCTCAGCGAGGCCCCGTACTTCCTGTCGCACAGCGCGATCGGGGCGCTGGGCCTGATCGGTGTCGTCGGCGCGCTGGCCGCGACCGTGGCGGGCCGCCTCAACGACCGCGGGCTCTCCGGGCGGACCACCGGCATCGCGCTCGCCCTGCTCGCCGCCTCATGGCTGCCCTTGGCCTTCACCCGCAGCTCGCTCTGGGCGCTCGCCGTCGGCGTGATCCTGCTGGACCTCGCCGTGCAGGCGGTCCATGTCACCAACCAGACCCTGATCTACGCCCTGCACCCGGACGCGGGCAGCCGGCTGATCGGCGGGTACATGGTCTTCTACTCGATCGGCAGCGCCACCGGCGCCATCGCCGCGACCTCCCTCTACACGGTGGCCGGCTGGGGCGCCGTATGCGCACTGGGCACCGCGTTCAGCTGCCTCGGCCTCGCCTTGTGGGCGCTCACCCGGAACAGCACTGCTACCAGGACTCCTACCAGGGCGAGATCGGCCGTATGCCGCTCCGGCGCCCCGCGGCGTCCAGCAGATGCCCCATGCGCTTGACCGTGTACAGGCCGACGATGCGTACGGTGCCGTCACGGCACGACCCTGGCATCGACGGACATGGGCAACGTCACGCGGCTCGTGCCCACGATCCACCCGACGATCGGATACGAGACCGGGGGCGCCCTGCAGCGCACCCGCGCCGACCTCGCGGCGTCCGGGGAACAGAGCCGCAGGTTGCTCGCAGGAGTCGCCGAGCGGCGGGCCCGGGGGGGGAGAGAGGCGACGCCGTAGCCCGCACGGCACCTCGTCGGGCGCCGCCGGTAACGTGTGCCCAGCTCATCGGAGGGGCTCTCGGGGAAAGGTTGTGGCGCGGCTTGAACTGCGATAGGTCGACGATGACGGCGAGCGGCGAGCGGCGAGCGGCGAGCGGCGAGCGGCGAGCGGCGAGCGGCGAGCGGCGAGCGGCGAGCGGCGAGCGGCGTGACGGCGGGGCCGTTCGGGCCGTTCGGCGGCGCTCCTCTGGGCGGGCATGAACGGCGGTGGGCCCCTGCGCGTCCCCGTCGGGCACGACGCCGAGCGCTGGACCACCTTCCGCGGTGAGAAGACCCTGGTCGTAGCGGCTCGCACGGTGACGTCGACCGTGCGTGTCCTGGAGTGTCTGCCGGCCTTGCTGCGCGGCGACGGCCGGGTGAGCGTCGTCTTCGCGTACGACGGCACTTCCGCCTTCAACGACGGAGTCCTCGATCTGCTGCACGCCTCCGGCTGCCGGGTCATGCCGTGGGATCAGCTAGGCCGGATCACGCCTGACCTGATCGTCTCGGCGAGCGAGAACATCGACGTGCCCGACGGCGCGTGCCCGGTCCTCGTCCTGCCGCACGGCATCGGCTTCCAGAAGTTCGTTCCGGACTCACGCTCGGCGCAGGACCGGCTCTCCGGTGTCGTACCGGACAGGCTGCTCGAAGCGGGCCGGGCCTGGCTGGCCCTCTCCCATCCGGCCCAGGAGGAGCAGCTGGTCGCCGCCCATCCGAAGGCCGCGGGGCGCACGCTGCTCGTCGGCGACCCGGTCTACGACGAACTGCGGGCCGGCGCGGGGCGGGCCGCCGCGTACCGGCGCGCGCTCGGCCTGCGCGACGACCAGCACCTCGTGGTGCTCAGCTCGACCTGGGGACGTACCTCGCTGCTCGGCCGGACGCCCGATCTCCCGGCACGGCTCCTTGCCGCGCTGCCCTGCGACGAGTATCGGGTGGCCGCCATCGTGCACCCCAATGTCTGGGCGGCGCACGGAAGTTGGCAGATCCGGAACGTGCAGGCGGCCACCGCTCTGGAGGCGGGCCTGCTGCTGGTTCCGCCAGTGGGCGCGTGGCAGTCGGTACTCGTCGCGGCATCGGCCGTCGTCGGCGATCACGGTTCGGTGACGCTGTACGGGGCGGCGCTCGGCAAGCCCGTCCTGCTCGGCGCGTTCGGCCACGACTCCGTGCCGGGCACGGCGATCGCCGAACTCGGCCGTACCGCGCCCCGGTTCGACCCGCACGGCGATCTGTACGCCCAACTGCGGCACGCGCTCCGTCCACCCGCCCCGGGGCGGTACGCCGCCGTGGCCGACCACGCCTTCGCCGAACCGGGTCTCGCGCTCGCCCGGTTGCGGACGGCGGTGTACCGGCTGATGGAGTTGCCGGAGCCGCGAACCGCACCGCCCGCCCCGTCGCCGCCACCGTGCCCCGAACCGGCGGCCGATGTCGTCACGTCCTGGACGGTGACCACATCGGTGATCCGGGACCAGGAACCCGCGACCGTCGTCGTGCGACGCCATCCGGCCGCAGTCGGTGACACGGCGGGCGAGGAGCCCGGCACGTTCACGCACCTGGCCTGCGACGACGCCGAGCGGGACACCCGGCTGACCGAGAGCGCGTCCGTACTGCTGCGCCGCGCCCCGGCCGCGACGGCCGCCGAGGCGATCAACTGGGCGCACGACACCCTCGACCGCTACCCCGGCGCACTGCTCGCCGCGACGACGCTGTCCGGCGGCGGCTGCCTGGCCGCGCTCCGGGACGGGCGCCTCGTGGAGGCGACGATGACCGGCCCACCGCCCGGCCCCGGCCTCGCGGCCGCCACCGTCTACACCTGCCTGCGCGCGGACCTTCCCCTGACAAACACCACCGCGACACTACGGATCGGCGACGTGCGAGAGGAGGACGTCGCCCTGCGTATCCGACCCAAGGTGACGACCGAGCCCCTCGACTGAGCCGCTCGCCTGAACCTCCAACGCACGTCAGGCACCCCGCTCAGCAAAGGCGTCGCTGACCGGCCCACCATCCGAGCACAGCCTCGCAGCCGCCGCCTTCTACACCTGCCTACGCGCAGACCTTCCCCTGATGAACACCACCGCGACGCTGCGAATCGGCGACGCACGCGAGGAAGACAACGCCCTCCGCATCCGCCCCCCCCAAGCGACGACCGAACCCCCCTCGCCTAACCTCCAACGGACGTCAGGCGCCCGGCTCAGCGAAAGCATCACTGACCGGACCACCGTCCGAGCACAGCCCCGCAGCCACCGCCTTCTACACCTGCCTACGCACGGAGCTCCCCCTGACAGACACCACCGTGACACTACGAATCGGCGACACGCGCGAGGAAGACGTGGCCCTCCGCATCCGCCCCCACGCGACGACCACTCCCCCCGACTGAGCCGCACGCCCGACCTCCAACGCACCTCAGGCGCCCCACTCAGCGAAAGCCCCGCCGACCGCACCACCGCCCCGCAGCCACCGCCTTCGCCCTCTGGATCCGACTCCAGGCGACGACCGCTCCCCTCGGTCAGGCGGCGCGCCCGGGCGGCCGGAGATCCTGTCCGTTGCGGGTGTCAGACAGCCTCGTCCGCCACACCTCACACATCACTCTCCCCGGACATCCGCCCCAGCCACCGCCTCAACTCCCCTGCCTCCGGGTTGCCTTCGGACTCGTAGATCTCCGTCGCCCTCAGCACCAGAGCGCGGCGCCGCGCCGTGTCCTCCTCCCGGGCCTCCAGGATCTTGGCCATGGCCACCCTCGCCTCGGCCTCGTAGTGGAACGCCTCCAGTGCGCGCAGGGCCCCCGCCGCGTCCTCCAGGGCGGCGATCGCCTCGTCGGTCCTGCCGTGTCGTTCGTGCACCGCTGCGACGGCGATCAGGACGCGCGCCGCCATCCTCGGGTCCTCGCAGGCCGTCAGTGCCCGGTGTGCCTCCCGCAGTGTGTCCAGGGCGGCGGCGTGATCGCCGTGGGCGTCCTGTGTGCGGCCCAGGAAGTACGTCGCTATCGCCGCGCCCCGCAACTCCCCTCCCTGGACGTTGAGTTCGAGGGACTTCCGGTACGCCGCCATGGCCCGGGGCAGGTCGGTGCGCTCCCAGAGGCGTCCGGCGAACTCCAGGGCGGAGGCGTGCACCACGGGGTGCCCCGACACCTCGGCGCAGGCCACGGCCTTCTCCAGTTCGACGCGGGCCGCCTCGTGCTCGCCGAGGCTCATCAGCGGGCGGGAGAGCAGGCTGCGCAGCCTCGCCTCGGCCGCCGGGACCGGCGTGGCGTCGGCCACCGCGGCCGCCACGCCCAGCTCCAGGGACTCCTTCCAGGCGGCGAGATGCCGGTGGTGGAGGAAGAGCACCGTGAACGCCTCGGAGAGCTGCCACACCTGCGTGAACAGGCCCTCGTCGAAGGCCGTGCGCAACACTTCGAGGATGGTGGGGTGTTCGGCCTCGAGCCAGTCGAGCGGGGCCGGTGAGCCGTCGGCGGCGAAGGGGTCCGGCGCGTCCGCCAGAAGCTCGGCGAGATCGGCGATGCGCAGCCGGTCGGCTCTGACGGCCCGGTCGGCGAACGCGGTCAGGGCGAGATAGTGCGTCACCATGCGCTCGACCGCCGCGCGCAGGGTGCCCCGCGTCTCCTCCTGGGCGGCGCGCTCGCGGGCGTGCAGGCGTACGAGATCGTGGAAGCGGTAGCGGCCGTCCTCGGTCAGGTCGAGGAGCCGCACCTCCTCCAGGGCGTCGAGGAGGGAGCGGGCGGTGTCCGTGCCGAGCCCGGCGGTGGCAGCCGCGGCCCCCGCGTCGAACGACCCTCCCGGCAGGCAGGACACGAGCCGGTACATCCGGGACGCCTCCGGCGACAGCTCCCGGTAGGTGAGATCGAACACCGCGGTCACGGAACGCTCCTTCCCCACCGCCATCCCCGCCAACCGGCCGCTTTCGTCGGCCAGTTCGCGGGCAAGGCGTGTCATGGTCAGCCGCGGACCGGCGAGCAGTCGGGCGGCGAGCACGCTGAGCGCCTCGGGAAGACCGGCGCACAGTTCGACCAGATGCCGGGCCGCCTCCTCCTCGTCCGTCACCGCATCGTCGCCGCACAGCTCGGCCAGCAACTCGAGGCCGCTGCCGTGGCCGAAGGGTTCCACGGGCAGCAACCTGGCCCCGGAGACGGCGAGTTCACCGAGGCGGGCGTGGCTGGTGGCCAGCACGACGCTGCCGGGCCCCTTGGGAATCAGCGACCGCACCTGGGCCGGGTGGCTGACGTTCTCGAAGACCATCAGTAACCGGCGCGGCGCCGAATGCGACCGGAACAGCGCGACGCGGTCCTCGTACGTCGCGGGAATGTACGACTCCCCGATCCCGATCGCCAGCAGGCACTTGCGCGCGGCCTCGGACACGTCGCTGCCGCCCGAAGGCCCGCCGAGCGAGGCGAAGTCGACGTAGATCTGCCCGTCGGGGAAGAGCGCGCGCCCCTGCTCGGCCCAGTGGCAGACCATCGACGTCTTGCCGACCCCGCGCAGACCGTAGAGGAGCCCGAGACCGACCCGGGCCCGGCTCCGCTGCGAGCGTCCCGCGCCGAACCAGCCGTCGAGTCGTGCGATGTCGTCCCGCCGATTGACGAAACTCCCCAGGACGGGCGGGACTTGGTCCGGTGTGACGTGCGGTCCGGGAGCCTGCGCCTGCTGGACGTTGAAGGTGATGCCGCCGTGCACCTGCCCCGCCTGGACGACGGGCCCGTGCACGATTCCTGACAGGTCGTTGTGCGTGTGCATCACCGAAGGCTCCGGCCCGTTCGGCACATCGGGCTCTTCGCTCGCCATCCAGGGCTCCCCCTCGCTCCGTTCTCGGGGCGCCTGCCCCCAAGCATCACTGGTGCCACCGTAGAGAGCGATCTTCGTCCTGGCGAGGAGGCCCCCGACTGACTCGCGCGGCGCGATCAGTAGGTTGATGCCATGACCGACAAGATCACCGTAAGCGTCCTCGGCACCGGCATCATGGGCACCGCGATGGCCCGCAACCTCGCCCGCGCCGGGCATCGCGTCCGGGCCTGGAACCGCAGCCGAGCCAAGGCCGAGCCGCTGGCCGCCGACGGCGCGTACGTCGCCGACACCGCCGCCGACGCGGTGCGGGGCGCCGATGCCGTCCTCACCATGCTGTACGACGGCGCCTCCGCCCTGGAGGTCATGCGGGAGGCGGCCCCGGGTCTGCGCCCGGGCACGGTGTGGGTGCAGTCGACGACCGTGGGCATCGAGGCCATCGACGACCTCGCCGGCTTCGCCCAGAGCCGTCAACTCCCCTTCTACGACGCCCCCGTGCTCGGCACCCGGCAGCCGGCGGAGGCGGGAACGCTCCTTGTCCTGGCCGCGGGTCCGGTCGAGGCCAGGGACGTGGCGACCCCCGTCTTCGACGCCGTCGGAGCCCGGACCGTGTGGACCGGTGACGACGGGGCGGCGGGCAGCGCGACGCGGCTCAAGCTGGTGGCCAACAGCTGGGTCATCGCGGCGACCAACGCGACGGGCGAGGCTCTCGCCCTGTCCCGGGCGCTCGGCGTGGACCCGCAGGACTTCTTCGACGTCATCGCGGGCGGCCCGCTCGACATGGGCTATCTGCACGCCAAGGCCGATCTCATCCTGGGCGACCGGCTGACACCCGCCGCCTTCGCGGTGGCGACCGCGGTGAAGGACGCCCGCCTGATCGTCGAGGCGGGCGAGCGGCACGGCGTCCGCCTCGACGTGGCCGCCGCGGGCGCCGAACGCCTGCGCCGCGCCGCCGCGCAGGGCCACGGGGACGAGGACATGGCGGCCGCGTACTTCGCCAGCTTCGACGACGAATCCCGCGCCTGACGCGGTACCGGGCGGCGCTACCAGGTGACCGAGAAGGCGAGCAGCCCCTGGATCGTGCCGCCCGGCTTGAAGGGCACCTGGTCCGTCGGCAGGTTCGGCGCGAGCGTGGGCACGCGGGTGTGGAGCACCGTCAGGGCGATCTCCAGTTCCGCGCGCGCCAGGTTCTGGCCCAGGCACTGGTGGACGCCGTGGCCGAAGGCGACGTGCTGAGCGGCGGAGCGCCGCACGTCGAGGACGTCCGGGTGCGCGAACACCCTGGCGTCGCGGTTGATCAGCGACGTGGCCATGACCACCCCGTCACCGGCTCTGATCACCCGGTCGGCGACGGGGATGTCCGCGACCGCCACGCGGAGCAGGCCGTCCGCGACGGACAGAAAGCGGAGAAGTTCGTCGACGGCGCCGGGCAGCAGCGCACCGTCCGCTCTCAACTCCGCCAGTTCTCCGGGGTGTTCCATCAGGGCGAGCGCGCCGAGGGAGATCATGTTGGTCGTCGTCTCGTGTCCCGCGATCAGCAGCACCAGCGCGATCCCCGCCAACTCGTCGCGGTCTACGCCCCCTTGGGCGCGCTGCTGGGCGATCAGGTCGTCGAGGAGCGCGTCACGCGGGTCGGCCTCCCGTGCCGTGACCAGGTCGCGCAGATAGCCTTCGAGCTCCGCGCGCGCCTGCTCCGCCCCGGCCGCCGTCGACGCCGTGAGCAGCCGGTGCGAGCGGCTCTCGAAGAAGTCGTGGTCGGCGTAAGGAACTCCGAGGAGTTCGCAGATCACCATCGACGGCAGCGGCTGCGCGAACGCGGCGACCAGATCGGCCGGCGGCCCCTGCTCCAGCATCGTGTCGAGGAGCCCGTCCGCGATCCGCCGGATGTCCTCCCGCATCGCGCCGATGCGCCGCGAGCTGAACGTGGGAAGGACCAGGCGGCGCTGCCGCGCGTGATTGGGTTCGTCGACGCCGACAAGAGGTGTCACCTGCGAGCTGAGGGCGGCGTCGCGCGGCGTCGGGTGCGGGAAGGCGGGGTTCTGGCGGTCGGCGGAGAGCCGCGGGTCGGCGAGCAGGGAGCGCGCCTCGGCGTGTCCGGTCACCACCCAGACCGGTCGTCCGTCATGCAGGACCACCTGCGACAAGGGCCCCTCTTCCCGGAGCCTGCCGTAACTGGGTGGGGGCTCGTAGGGGCACTCGCGGTCGGCGGGAAACACTTCCGGCTCTTCCATGGGGCGCCTTTCCATGAAGGGTCCTGTGAGGTCAGAGCCAGAGCGGGGCAGCGGCGGTGGCGGGCTCGGCCCCGCGCAGCCGCTGCACGAACGCGTCCGCATCCGCCGGCAACTCCGCCCCGCACCAGGCGACATGACCGTCGGGGCGCACGAGCACCAAGGGCTGCCCGTACCGCCGGGCCACGTCCGGGTCCGCGCACGGGGTGACGGTCAAGGGCACGCCGTGGTGGGCGAACGCCCGCCGCGCTTCCACCGCGGGCTCGGTCGGATCGAAGGTGAGCAGCACGTACCGGCGGCCGAAGAGGTCGAGCGTGGAGCGGTCCGGTGCGAGCCAGGCGTGCGGGGCGCGCACGCCCGGGACAGCTCCCTGCCGCCAGTCCGGCGTGCCCTGAGTCCGGTCGTTCATGACGAGCGGGGAGTCGTAACGCAGCCCGAAGGCCATGTCCGGGGCGTCGAACTCCCTGCGTACGCCGCCCTGTTCCATCCGCCGGGCCAGCTCGGCGCGGGCCCGCGCCCCCTCGGCGGTGTCGGCCGCGATCTCCGGGGGCAGGGTCCTGCGGGTGGTGCGCGCCATGTTGGCGTGTGCCTCGTCGAGGCTCTGCTCGGCGACCGGGCGCCGCTCGGTGTCGTAGCTGTCGAGGAGTCCGGGCCCCGCCCACCCGGCGAGCCGCGCCGCGAGCTTCCAGGCGAGGTTGTCGGCGTCCGCGATGCCGGTGTTCATGCCGAAGCCGCCGGACGGCGAGAGGGTGTGGGCGGCGTCGCCCGCGAAGAAGACCCGCCCGGCACGGAAGCTCTGGGCGACCCGGTGCGTCAGATGCCAGGTGTTGTCGGACAGGACGGTGAGCGGCGTGTCGAAGGCGACCGCCCGGCGCAGCAGCCCCAGCGCGTCCTCGGCCCGCTCCTCCTCGCTCTCGGCGCTCGCCGTCAGGCGGTACATCCGGCGTCCGTCCATCGCCCGCAGCGGATAGCGCAGCAGTCCGGGCGCGGTCAGGAAGTGCACGAGGGCCGCCGATTCGCCCAGCCTGTCGCGGAGTTCGGGGGCGTCGAAGAGGATGTTCCGGAACACCCGGGTGCGGTGGTACGAGGGAGCGGGCACCCCGCAGGCCTTGCGCAGCGGGGATGCCGCGCCGTCGCATGCCACCACGTACGCGGCCTCGACGGTGGTGCTCGTCCCGTCGGCCTCGTCCGTCACCGTGGCCGTCACCCGGTCGTCGTGCCGCACGATCCTGTCGCAGCGCAGGCCGAGGCCGACCGGGCCGCGCGGGCGGGTGCCGAGTGCGGCCAGGAGCGCCGGCATGAGCCAGTGCTGGGGGCAGACCTGGTCCGGCTCCGGGGTGTGCTCGGGCAGCGGCCTGCCGGCCGCGGTGCCGAAGGGGAGCCGCAGGATCTCGTGGCCGCCGACCGCGGTCACCCAGGCGACGTCGAGCGGATGGTCGTCCGGCCAGCCCGCAGCGCGCAGCGCGGGGGCGACGCCCCAGCGCCGGAAGAGCTCCATCGACCTGGGGCCGACGGTGCCCACCTTGGGGTGGCCGACCGTGCCGTCCGTGCGCTCCACCACGAGGTGGTCGACGCCGTGGTGGCGCAGGGCGAGGCTCAGGGCGAGGCCCACCGGGCCACCGCCGACGACGAGGACATCCGTTTGGAGTGGGGGGCGCGGCATCGGTCTCTCCCGTTCGTCGTCGGGCCGGGGTGCGGGCCTGCTGCCGCCCCGGGACAGTCTGTTGCCGGTGCGGGCGGCCCCACATCCCCCGCCGGTGCCCGGAACGCGTGGCTCCGCGCGGCCCGGAGCGGGTCCGCCGCCGCCCCGCGGGCGCGTCATCCCACGGGGATGCGCGGGTTCGCGCGGCCCCGGATCTCGGGCGGCTTCCGGCGGGGGCTTGTGTCCCTACCCTCGGGGCCACCGGCGCCCGCCGGGCCGCAGACCGAGCCGTCAGATCGGGGACTTCCATGGCCCAGCAGACCGATGCCCGTTCCCAACCCCCCGCCGAGGAGCCGTACTTCGACGATCTCGCCGAGTTGTACGAGCGGTTCATCCAGGTCATCGACGGCGACGAGAGCCCCGTACGCGGCTGGCTCAACGATCAGCTGCGGGACGGCGGCCGTGCCCTCGACGTCGGCTGCGGCGGTGGCCGCAACTGTGTGCTCCTGTCGACGCGTTACAAAGAGGTGCTCGGCGTGGACATCGCCGAGCGGATGCTCGACATCGCCCGTTCGCAGCGCGCCAAGCCGGCCATCCGCTACGAACGCCGCGGCGTCTTCGGTCTGTCGGCCGACCGGGACGGCACCTTCGATCTGGTCCTGTCCGTCAACTCCGTCTTCCACATGGGTCCGCCCGACGAGGTGCTCGCGCGGCTGCGCTCGCTGGTCGCGCCGGGCGGCCGGCTCGTCGTCATCGACGTGGTGCTCGACGACGACTGGGACACCTCGGTGGACGGCTGGCAACTGCCGTACGCCTTCGGCACCGCGCGGATGGTGTACCAGGTCTCGGGTGACTCCGCCGCGGCCGCCGACGCGGTGCGGCTGATGCTGCACCCGCGCTGGCTCGAGATGAGCCGGGGCAATCTCCCGCTGTCCCGCAGCGCCTTCCACCGTGCGTACGCCGACGCGCTGCCCGGAGCAGTGATCAGGGACGACGTGAACCCGACGCTCTGCACGGCTGTCTGGGACGCGCCGTCCGCCTGACCCGCCACCGGTCCGTCCTGACGTTCACCCCTCGGCCCGGGGCAGCCACGCGCAAGGACCCTCCAGGCAGTCGCGCAGGGCCCCGAGTTCATCGGGGGCCCCGGTGTAGCAGAGGTGCCCGTCGGGTCGTACGAGGCTGACCCGGGGCCGTCGCCCGGCGGCTCCCCAGCCGGGCGGCGGCCGCTCCCCCGCCCGCACCACGTGGACGTCGACCGGGACCGGATAGCGGCCGAGGAGGTCCCGGACCGCGCGAAGCCGCCCGTCGAACGCGGGGTCCGGGCGCCGCCCCTCGGAGATGAGCAGGCTGTAGCGGACGCCCTGCGCACCACCGCCGCCGGAGGCCGGGCGGAAGGCCCCGTACGGAATGCGGTCCCCGGGGCGTGGCCCGCGGCCCACCCGGCGGCGGGCCGCCGCGACCGCGGGGCTGCGGCGGTAGCCGATCCACGTCTGGGCGAACAGGCGGAAGATGCCGTGGCGCACCGGGCGAAGGCGGCTCAGCGGGCGGATGAGCAGCGGCGCGACATGG
The DNA here is from genome assembly GCF_040640795.1 of Streptomyces sp. NPDC021622. Taxonomy (NCBI): domain Bacteria; kingdom Bacillati; phylum Actinomycetota; class Actinomycetes; order Kitasatosporales; family Streptomycetaceae; genus Streptomyces; species Streptomyces sp. NPDC021622. The sequence goes on along the minus strand of NZ_JBFACK010000011.1, from coordinate 99,635 downwards.
GTCCGGAACCAGACGGCGATGCCGTGGTCCACCGTCTCAAGGGCGAAGCCGCGGTCGGTGCCGCGGAGGACTTGGCGGGCCACCGGTCTGCGTTCGGCGTCGTAGGAGTCGAGGAGCCGCTCCCCTGCGTGCCCGCCCGCGACCTGGGCGAGCTTCCAGCCCAGGTTGAAGGCGTCACCGATGGCGAGGTTGAGGCCCTGGCCGCCGGCCGGGCTGTGGATGTGGGCGGCGTCGCCCAGCAGATGGACGGGGCCAGAGCCGAAGCGTTCGGCGATTCTGCTGTGCAGCCGGAACAGCGCGGTCCACTCCACCGTCCGCAGGGTGGCGTCCACCGAGAAGTACTCGTCGAACCACCGCTGCAGGGTCTCGTCGCCGATCGCCGCATAGGCGCTGTGCGGGGCGTGCGGTCCGTCCGGCGCCGGGGTGAACCCGCGCGGCACGGCGCCGAAGAAGCGGTACCGGTCGCCGCTCATGCCGAGCATCCCGACGAATCCGCCCCTGGCGAGGTTGAGCCGCAGGCGGCCGTCGGCGGGTCTGCCCGCGCCGGCGAAGTCGGTCTCGACGTCGGCGAGGAGACCGGTCTGCCCGAAGGTCCGCCCGGTGAACCCGAGCCCGAGGCTGCGGCGCACCGCGCTGCCCGCGCCGTCCGCCGCGGCGGTCCAGCGCGCGGACACCTCGAACTCGGCGCCGGAGCACCGCCGCAGCACCGCGGTCCGCGGGCGGGCCGGGTCGGTGAAGCGGACGAACTCGGTGTCCCAGTCGACCGCGGCGCCCCGCTCCGTCAGCGCGTCCACGAGCAGTTGCTCGGTCCGGTACTGCTCAAGGGCGAGGGCGTACGGGAAGGGGGTGCGCCCCTCGATGCCGCGGCCGGCGAGCGGGAAACCTCCCGCCCGCCGGCCGCGTTCGAACATCTCCACGTGCGTGATCTTGCGACCGGACTCGATCATCGGCGCGGCGACGCCGATCCGGTCGAGGAGCTCCAGGGTTCTGGTGTGGATGAGACCCGCGCGCGACTCCCGGACCGGACCGCCGGCCGCGTCCACGATGCGGCAGCGCACCCCGCACTCGGCCAGCACGTTCGCCAGGGCGAGGCCCGCCGGTCCCGCGCCGACGATCAGTACGTCCGTCTCCATCAACCGGCAGCCGGTGCCTGCCAGCAGGCGGCGTAGAAGCCTGGGTAGAGGTCGTCGGCGAACTCCACTCCGGGCAGCGACGCCTCGTAGGCCCGGTGGAACTCCTCGCGGCTCGGCGGGACGCTCAACTCGCTGAGCTTGCGCCAGCTGGGGTGCAGGAAGAGACTCAGGCCGTCGGCCGCGGCGCCCGCGTCCCCGGTGACCCGGTAGGCGGTCTGCGCGATCTCGAAGGCGTACGTGGTCTGCCAGTCCGGCTGCCCGTAGACGGGCGTGCGCTCGGGGTCGAAGACGACCAGGCGGCCGCCCGGGGCGACCAGCGAGCGCAGGTGGCCAAGGATCCGCTCGTAGCGGCCCATGTGGAAGACGGCGCTGAAGGAGAAGACGGCGTCGAACTGGCCGTCCTTCTCGGCGGTGACGTCGTAGGCGTCCCGCTCCTGGTAGCTGATGTTGGGTGCGGGACGGGACTTGCGGGCTATGTCGATCATGGGCGCGGCGGGGTCGATGCCGAGCACCTGGTCGTAGCGCTCGGAGAACATCAGGCAGTGCCGTCCGGCGCCGCAGCCGACGTCGAGCAGCCGGCCGCCGCCGGGCAGCCGGGCGTCGAGCCAGTCGTGGATGGGGTTCTGGCCCGACTCCACGCTGATGGTGAACTGTTCGAAGAGTGCGGCGAGATCACCGAAAAGGACCGGGATCTCCGCCGAGGGGGGACCGGCGGGAACGTCGTCCCGCGAGGTGGCAGCTGCTGTCATGGCGTTCTCGCTCCGCTTCGTGCCTCGATGTCCGCGGGCAGATGGGGTGCCACGGAGCGACGGGAGCCGCTCCGTGGCACCGAGGACGCTAACCAGCGGGCGGCGCCGCCCGGTACCTCGGGCGCCGCGCGGCGCGGGCTTCCCACGCGGATGCGTGGGGTGCTGGCCGCTCGCGCGGGCTGGACGGGGGATGCGGTTGGGTGAGCGGCAGCGCTAAGGGCTCCGGTGGATGTGCCACGCCGCGCCGTCGAGTACCTGCGGGTGCGCCGTGGCTGGTCGCGCAGTTCCCCGCGCCCCTTGCCGGGGCGCTGCCGGACCGCAGCGGAATTCTGCAAGACCGCTCACCGCTGCGCCAGCGGCAGCACAACCTCGTCGACGAGACGCGTGACGTACGCGCGATCCACCGGCTCGCCCGCAAGGAGCACCCGGAAGGAAATGACCGACGGCGCCAGTTGCCACAGCATCTCGACGTCCGCGCCCGCCGCGAGGTCGCCGCGGTCCCTGGCCCGGTTGAAGATGTCGACGACCATCTGCCGCTGGGCGTCGATGTAGCCGGCGCGCATCGCATCGGCCAGCTCGGGATTGCGGCGCAACTCCCCGACCAGGCCCGCGATCACGTCGCCGAGCCGGTCCATCTCGCCGAGCAGTCCGTCGAGTGCGGCGAGCAGGTCACCGCGGAGCGAGCCGGTGTCCCGCTGGGTGGCGACGCCCTCGACGGCGCTCGCGAAGGCGGCGACCACGAGGGCCGACTTGGACGGCCAGCGGCGGTAGACGGTGGCCTTGCTGGCGCGGGCGCGGGCGACGACGGCGTCGACCGTGAGGCGGTCGTAGCCCTTCTCGCGCAGCACATCGAGTGTGGCGCCGAGCAGTTGGTCCTGACGGGGACGGCCTCCCCTGAGCGGTGCGACGGACATGCCCGTCAGCTTACGGGCTGCCGCCCGAAGCCCTACAGTACGGTACGGTACCGTACTACTCAGGGAGGAGTGAGGCCCCCATGCCCGAACCCGCCGCCCTTTCCACGACGAAGGACCATCCGCGCCGCTGGGCCGGACTAGCGGTTCTTTCGATCAGCCTGCTGCTGGTCGTCACCGCCAACATCACGCTCACGGTGGCACTCGGCGACCTCGCGAGGGAGCTGGGCGCGACCACGTCCGAACTGCAGTGGATCCTCGACGCCTATCCGCTCACCATGGCCGCGCTGCTCTTCGCCCTCGGCGCGGCGGGCGAGAAGTACGGCCGCCGCGGCGCGCTGCTGCTCGGCCTCGTCGGGTTCGGGGCGTTCAGTGTGCTCGGCGCGGTCGGCGACTCCCCGGAGCAGCTGATCGCCGCCCGCACCGGACTCGGTGTCTCCGCCGCGCTGATCATGCCCGCGACGCTCGGTCTGATCCGGGTGACATTCTCCGACGAGGAGCGCCCGCGCGCACTCGCCCTGTGGTCGGCATCGGCCGGACTCGGGCTCGCGGCAGGGCCGTTGCTCAGCGGCTCGCTGGTGGAGCCGTACGGCTGGGAAGCGGCGTTCTACCTCAACATCCCGCTGGTCGTGGTGCTGCTCGCCGTCGCCGTGCCGCTGCTTCCCGCGTCGCGCAACGAGGACGCGGGCAAGCTCGACCCGCTGGGCGCCGTGCTGTCCTGTCTGCTCCTCGGAGGACTCGTGTACGGGGTCATCGAGGGCCCCGTCGAGGGCTGGACGTCGGTCCAGGTGCTCGGGGCGTGGGCGGTGGCCCTGGTGTCCCTGGTCTGTTTCATCGCCGTCGAGCTGCGGGTCAGCGATCCGATGCTCGACCTGCGCTGGTTCCTGAACCGGCACTTCGCCGCGGGCGCCGGGTTCTCGCTCATCACCTTCACGGTCCTGGTGGGCGTCATCTATCTGATCACGCTCTTCCTCCAGCAACTGCTCGGCGAGGACGCGCTCGGCACCGGCCTGCGGCTGCTTCCCGCCGGGCTCGCGATCATCGTGGGCGCGCCGGCCGGGGAGCAGCTGCACCGCAGGTTCGGCCCCAAGTGGCCGATCACGGCCGGGCTTTCGCTCGCCGTCGCCGGGGCCGCCGTGCTCGCGTCGGTCGATGTGTCCACCGACGCCCAGGTCGTGATGGTGGCCGGAATCCTCGTCGGTCTCGGCGGCGGTCTCGCCATCCCCTCCATGACGGAGTCCGTGATGGCCAACGCGCCCACCGAGCGCGGTTCGGTGGCCGGGGCGACCTTCGACGCGTCCATCGAGGTCGGCGCCGCACTCGGCATCGCCGTCTTCGGCAGCGTACTGACGAGCGTGTACAGCGATCAGCTGCCCGACCGGGTGGTGGCCCAACTGCCCCCGGAGGCAAGGGAAGCGGCCCAGGACTCGCTCGGCGCGGCGCTCGGCGTCGCCCAGCAGATGCCGGACGCCGCCGCGGGTCCGCTCGTCGCGGCGGCCCGCGAGGCGTTCACCGACGGCTTCGCCGCTGCGGCCATCGCGCTGATCGTGCTGGCCGGTGCGGGCGCCGTGTTGGCCGCCTTGGTCGCTCCGGGCCGTACCACTTCGAAGCAGTCGAGTCCTGCCGAGGCGAAGGCAGAGGCAGGCCATGGCCCGCCGGTGGCCTGAGCCGTCGCGGGCCGTGCCCTGAGCGCGGGGGCCCATCATCACGAGCAAACGACCAGAAAGGGAGCCTCGGATGAGCCACGACGCCGTACGTCCCGCACCGGGAGAGCCGACCTGGGTGGACCTCCTGACGCCGGACAGGGGAGCCGCCCTGCAGTTCTACAGCGCCCTGTTCGGCTGGGAGTTCAGCACCACGAGCGACGGCACTAGTCCGTACACGATGTGCCGGCTGCGGGGCCGGGAGGTGTGCAGCATCGGGGACCTCGGCGAGAACCCGGGCCCGGCCCTCGGCGGCTGGTCCAGCTATCTCAGCGTCGACGACGCCGACGCCGCGGCCGCCGCCGTACCGGAGCTCGGCGGTGCCGTGCTCCTCGGCCCGATCGACATCCTCGCACAGGGCAGGATGCTCCTCGCGGGCGATCCGTCGGGGCACCGCGTCGGCCTGTGGCAGGCGAAGGAGCACACGGGCAGCGGCCCCGACGACGGCATCGGCGCGTACACCCGCAGCGAGCTCCTCACCGGTGCGTCCGCGACCGACGGCGCCTTCTACCGGGGGCTGTTCGGCGCCGACTTTGCCACGGAGTCCGGTACGGACGGCGGCGGCCGCCGGGCCGCGATACGGCAGGTCGGTCCCGCCGCCCCGTCCGGCTGGTACCCCTGCTTCCGCGCACAGGAGTCCGCCGTGCCCGCCGCCGTCATGCTCGGCGCATCCGTGCTGCTGCGCTACGACTGCCCCGACGGCCCCGCGGTCGTGGTGAGCGCACCGGGCGGCGAGGTCTTCACACTGCTGCTCACCGACTGAGCCCGCGCACAGGAAGGCCCCGGCCCGGACGCTAAGCGTCCGGGCCGGGGCCGCGCCCGAAGGGGCGCGGGGAACTGCGCGCCCAGCCACAACACACCCGCAGCCGAGCGACGACGCACCTCACGGCTCTACCCGCGGAGCGTCACGCTCCGATGCGTGCCACCTCAATGATGAAGAGGCTGCTCGCGGTGGGGCGGACATCCACGACCTCCAGGCCCGCCCGGGTGAGCAGTTCGGTCAGATGCCGCCGAGTGTGCTTCTTGCCGCCCACGTTGAGCAGCAGCATCAGGTCCATGCCGGTGGTCACCTTGGGCTCGGGGCTGTCGTCGACCAAGTTCTGCACCAGGACGATCCGGCCGCCGGGGTGCACCACGTCGGCCACGTTGCGCAGGGTGGCCACCGTGCGGTCGTCGTCCCACTCCAGCAGGTTCTTGAGGATGTGCAGGTCCCCCGGCGGCACCCGCTCCACGCAGTCGCCGCCCACCACCCTTGCCCGGTCGGCGAGTTCACCGCCGGTGCGCAGCGCCGGGTCGGCCGTGGCCACGACGCCCGGCAGGTCGTAGAGCACCCCGGCCAGCCAGGCGTTCCGCTCGAGCAGCGTGCGCAGGAGATGCCCCCGGCCACCGCCGACGTCCACGACCTCGCGCACTCCCCGTACGTCGAGGACGTCGGCGACCATCGCGGAGGTGAAGCCGCTCGACTGCGTCATGGCCCGGTTGAAGATCTCCGCCGACTCCGGGGCGTCCTCGGCGAGATAGGGGAAGAACTCCTTGCCGTACAGGTCGGGGAAGACGCGCTCCCCGGTGCGCACGGCGGTCTCCAGGTGCGGCCAGGTCTGCCAGGTCCACGGGGCGACCGTCCACAGGACCTGGTAGCGCACGCTGTTCACGTCGTCCTCGCGCAGGACCCGCGACAGGTCCGTGTGGGCGAAGACGTCGTCGTCGGTTTCCTTGAACACCCCGTGCGTGCCGAGCGCGCGCAGCAGTCGTGCGAGCGCCGCGGGGTCGACTTCCAGGCGGGACGCCAACTCCTCGGCGGAGACCGGCTTGTCGCCGATCTCGTCCGGCACGCGCAGCCGGACGGCCGTCATCATCATGGCGGAGACCCAGAGTCCCATCGCCAGTTCCTTCACGCGCGCCGCGGTGGCCAGTTCAGGTGCGTACTCATTTGCGGACATGGCTCTTCCGTCTCTCTCAGAGGGTCAAGCAGGATTCGGTACTGGGCAGTCGGTCTCTTGATGGCGTACGCCCGTCACGCGCCGCCGGTGACGCGCACCACCTCGCCGGTGATGGCGCCGTTCGCCGACGAGCACAGGAAGACGACGGTGTCCGCCACGTGCCGGGCCAGCGGCAGCCGGCCGGTCGGCAGTTCCCGCAGCACCTCCTGGAGGAGCTGCGGCGGGAGTCCGGCCCGCTCCGCCTCGTCCTTGCCGTCCAGGACGAGGCCGGGCATCACCACGTTGACCAGGACGCCGTCGGGCCCCAACTCCCAGGCGAGGGAGCGGGTTGCGCCGTGCAGCCCGGCCTTGGCGGCGGCGAGCACCGTGGTGCCGTGCGCGCCGCGCGCCGCGACGATGCTCGACACGTTGACGACGCGGCCCGCGGAGCTGCGGCGCAGCCGGGGCAGCGCGTGGTGCAGCAGCCGCAGGTGGCCGGTGAGGTTGGCGTCGAGCACCGGCTCCCAGTCCGTGCCATCGCCGAAGGGCGGCGAGTGGGGTCCCGGTGGCGGGCCTTCCCAGGACGCCGCGTTGTTCACCAGGACGTCGAGGGTGCCCCAGCGGTCGAGCACGGCGTCGACGGTGCGCCGCGCGGACGCGTCGTCGGCGAGGTCGTACGGCAGGACCATCGCCCGCCCGCCGGCCTCCTTCACCGCGCGCGCCACCTTCTCGGCGGCCTCGCCACGGCTGCGGTAGGTCAGCGCGACCCTGGCTCCCTCACGGCCGAATGCCACGGCCGTCGCCGCGCCGATGTTCGTCGATCCGCCGGTGATCAGCGCCACCCGGCCTTGCAGTCCCAGCTCCATCGTCGTCTCCTCTCAACAGGGATACGGGTGGGGCGAGTTCAGTGCCCGGGGTTCTGCCGGGGCCCCACCGGGACAGCACGGGTCCGGTCAGTGCCGTGGCGAGCAGCGCGAACACGGTCAGCGTGCCGAAGAGCTCCGCGCCGAGCAGGCCGTTGCTGAAGCCGATCGACAGGATCACCAGCTCGGTGACGCCCCGGGTGTTCAACACCGCGCCGAGCAACAGCGATTCGCGCGGTTTCATGCCGCTGAGGGCACCGGCCCCCAGCGCGGCGACGAGCTTCCCTGCGAGGGCGACCCCGCCGAGTAGACCGAGCAGCCACAGCTCGGACGCGACCGCGCCCAGGTCCACCGCCATGCCGCTGACCACGAAGTACAGCGGCGCGAGCAGCGCCGCCACGGGGCGCAGCACGGCGCGGGCGGGGCCGAGCGGATCGACGTCCCCCACGGGGCGCAGGGCAAAGCCAAGGAGGAACGCCCCGAACACGGCGTGCACCCCGAGCAGCGAGGTGACCCACGCGGAGAGCAGGATCCCGGCGGCGAGCAGCGCGGCCGCCGGATGCGCCGCGACCGGTCCGCGCGCCGTGGCGAGCCGCACCAGGAGGCGGCGGCCCAGGGTCAGCAGCAGCGCGGTGTACAGCGCGCAGCCGGCCAGGCCCGCGATCCCCTCCCCCAGTTCGCCGCTGCCGTCCACGGCGAGCGCCACGGCGAGCACCGTCCAGGCGAGCGCGTCGCAGACGGCCGCGCTGCCGATGCTCGTCACCCCCAGGCGGGTGTCCGCGAGGCCCAGGTCCGACATGATGCGGGCAAGGACGGGCAGCGCGGTCACCGCGAGCGCGGTGGCGAGGAACAGCACGAAGGCGACGGAGCGTCCGGAACCCGGGCCGTACGCATCGGCGAGCAGCGCGGCGACCGCGGCCCCCGCGGCGAACGGCACCAGGAAGCTCGCGCCGCCGATCAGCAGGATCCGCCGCCCGTGCCGCGGGGATGGGCCGTGCCCCGTGGCGCAGCCCGTCTCGAAGAGGAAGAGCAGCAGCCCGAGTCCCCCCAGGGCGGCGAGCCCTTCGCGGACCGGAGCTGTGAGCAGTTCCCGCTCCATGCCGCCGGTCAGCACGAGGCCGAGCACGATGCCCACGGAGAGCTCCGCCACCACGGCGGGCTGACCGATCCGCCGGGCCAGCACATGCACGGCCCGTACGGCGAACAGGAGCGCGGCGGCGGCCAGCAGCAGCCGCTCCGTGGGCATCGCGCTCATCACGGCTGGTTGGCCTGTATCTGCTCGCTCCGCAGCTTCGCCTCGCGCAGGATCTCCTCGCTCGGCGCCTGGCCGGTGATGCCGGAGAGCAGAGCGGCGAAGTCGATCTTCGGGGGCATCTTCCGCTCGGGGTCGACGATCTCCTGGGCGCCCTCCCAGTACTGCTCCTTGCGCATCTTGACGTTGTAGAAGAAGCGGACGAAGTCCAGGACATGGCCAAGGAACGTGCGGTAGTTGTCCTCGTACTCCTTGAGCAGCTCGGCCTCCTTCGCCGGCTCGCGCAGCGCCGTGTCGACCGCGGTGGACAGGGAGAGCGCGCCCCGCATGGCGAGGGTGACGCCGGTGGAGAACAGCGGGTCGACGAAGGCGGCGGCGTCGCCCACGATGGCCCAGCCCGGCCCGTGGAACTTGTTGCACTCGTACGACCAGTCGCGCAGCGTGCGGTAGGCGCTGACCCGGGTGGCGTCCGCGGTCAGCTTGCGGACCTCCACCGATGCCGCGAGCTCCTTCTCGAACAGCTGGTCCGTGCTGAGTCCGGACTCCTTGAGCAGCGCGGTGCGGGTGACGTAGCCGATGCTCACGGTGCCGTCGCTGAGCGGGATGAACCAGAACCATCCGGGCGGGTTCTCGTCCTGCCACATGTTCTCGACGACGATGTCGCCGGCCTTCTCCTCCGAGATCCGGCCGCAGCCCTGGAAGTAGCTCCACACGGCGACGTTGCGCAGGTCCTCGTGCCACTCGACGAGGTCGAGCCTGCGGCCCATCACCCGGCCCTGCCCGGAGGCGTCGACGATCATCCGGGAGGTGATCCGCACCGGTTCGTCGCGGCCCTTGACCGTGTAGAGGAGGCCGGTGGCGCGGTCCCCGTCGAAGAGGATGTCCTTGACGGTGGCCTCTTCGACGACGTCGGCGCCGAGTTCCCTGGCGCGGGTCAGGAGCAGGGCGTCGAAGTCGGCTCGGCGCGCCTGGAACGAGTAGTCGTAGCCGCTTCCGTCGCTGAACCGGAAATCCCAGGTGCCGTCGGTGGCGCCCCACAGCAGGGTGCCGCCGTACTTCTTGGTGAAGCCGAGCTGTTCGAGCCGGTCCCACAGGCCGAGTTCCTCCACCACCCCGAGACAGCCGGGAATGAGGGACTCGCCTATGTGGTAGCGAGGGAACTTCTCCTTCTCCAGGAGGAGCACCCGGTGGCCCTCCCTCGCCAGGAGGGCGGCGGTGGTCGAGCCCGCCGGTCCGCCGCCGATGACGACGACGTCGTATGCGCTCGGAGTATTGGTCACGCTGATCTCCCTTGTCGTGACGGCCCGTCAGAGGCCGTTCCTCTATGGCCTGCTGACCACGCCGACGCCTCGCTGCCAGTGGTAGAACTGCCGGGCGGATGCCTTCTCGACGCTGCCCCAGGCCCCCTGATAGGGCGTGATGAACTCGTCGAGCGCCTCGCTGATCTGGGTGAACAGCGGGTTGTCGTGCTGCGGCGTGAGCGTCGACGAGAGCGGGTCCTCGGTCTGTACGAGGTGGAAGTACAGGTCGTGGAAGGTGAGCAGCCTGCGCTCGCGCACCCCCACGATGTCGGGCAGTTCGGTGGCGTCGGACGCGGCGAACAGCCTGCTGATGTCGGCCTCGCTGCCCGGCTTCATCCGGGCGACGATCAAGGTGGTGTTCATCGGTTCTCGCCCTTTCCGGCGTTGTCGGATGTGGTGCGCGAGCGGGCGATGGCCTCGATCCGGTCGCGGATCAGCTCCATCTGGATCGCGGAGTTGTGGTTGATGTGCTTGGTCATGGCCGCGTCGTCGGCCGGCGCCTCGGGCTTCATGTGGAAGTCCTGCACCCAGCGCATCCGCACGCCGCCGTCGGCGGGGGTGAACTCCCAGAAGATGTCCATGAATTCGAAGGGTCCCGTCTCGACCCGGCGGGCCCGCACCGTGTGCGTGGCGGGGTCCGTGGTGCGTTCGGACACCCAGCTCCACTGCTTGCCCTGCTCGTCGGGGAGCATGGTGAGCCGGAACCGGACGGTCTCGCCCCGGCGTTCGAGGACTTCGACCGACGCGTACTCGCTGAAGAGGCCGGGCCAGCCCTCGACGTCGTTGACGACCTCCCAGATCAGCTCGATCGGCGCGTCGATGACGATGCTGTTGTCGGTGTGCGCGGTCATGAGTTCACTTCCCGCTTCCGCAGATGGTCGTTGACGAGGGCGACGGTCTGGCGGGGCGTCATCGTGGTGACGATCGCTCCGTCGGGCAGCGTCACTCCCAGGGCGTTCTCGATCTGCGACTGGATCTCCAGGACGGCGAGCGAGTCGTAGTCGAGTGCGGTGTAGTCGGTGTCGGCGTCCTCGTCGGGGCCGCCGCGGGTGATCTCGCGGAGCATGTCGATGGTGAATTCAGTCATTCCCTCTCCTCACTTGACGTGCTGGTGCGGTACGCGTCAGTCCCCGCCGCCCGGTGCCGGCTCGCGCAGGACGAGCGCGGAGTTCATGCCGCCGTGGCCGCGCGCGACGACGAGCGCGGTCCGTACGGGTCCTGGCCGCGGCTCGCCCACCACGAGGTCGAGGTCGTAATCGGGGTGGGGGACGATCGCCGCGCCGGACGGCGGGACGACGTCGTCCCTGATGGCCAGGAGCGCGGTGGCGACGTCAAGGGACGCACCGCCGTACAGCCGGCCGGTCATCGTCTTGGGCGCGGTGACCGGTACGCCGCGCGGCCCGAAGACCCAGGCGAGCGCCTCGGCCTCGATCCGGTCCAGTTCGGGCACGGCGGCCGCGTCGGCGAAGACGACATCGATCTCCTCGGGCGCCATGCGGGCGTCGATCAGGGCGTTCATCACCGCCCTGCGCAGGCCCGGTTCGCGTCCGCTGCCCGGCGCCGGGTCGAAGGTCGACGCGTGGCCGACGATCTCCCCGTACCGGTGGGCGGCGCCCCGCTCGGCGGCGGACTCCGCGTCCTCGACGATCAGCATCGCGCCGCCCTCGCCCGGCAGATGGCCGCGGGCCCGGGCGTCGAACGGCAGATACGCGAGCTGCGGGTCGTCGCTGGTACTCAGCCGGCCGGTGGAGAGCTGGGCGACCAGGCCGTAGGGACACAGGGAGGCGTCGGTGCCGCCGCTGACGACGAGCCGCGCGCCTTCCCTGACCACCCGGCGGGAGTGCCCCAACGCGTCCAGGGCACCGGCCTGTTCGGCGGCGACAACGCCGCAGGGGCCGCGCATCCCGTGCCGGATGGAGATCTGGCCGGTGGTCGCGGCGTAGAACCACGCGATCGACTGGTACGCGCCGACGTACCGCGGGCCGCGCGACCAGAGGCTCTCGATCTCGTGCTGGCCGAACTCGGTGCCGCCCGACGACGACGAGGTGACCACCGCCATGTCGTACTCGGGCAGCGTGGCGGGGTCGGCGCCGGCGTCGGAGAGGGCCTCTTCGGTGGCGGTGAGCGCCAGGTGGGTCCAGCGGTCGGTCTGTACGGCGAGCCGGTCGTGGATGTGCTCCTCGGTGCGGTACGCGGAGATCTCGCCCGCGAGCCGTACGGGATAGCCGGAGGCGTCGAAGCGGGTCAGCGGTCCGATGCCGCTCTCGCCGCGCAGGACGGCCGACCAGTAGGGCGCCACTCCCAGGCCGTTGGGCGCTGCGACACCGATGCCGGTGACGACCGCGGTGGCGGTACGGGTGGCCGTGCGCACGCTCATCGGCTCCCCCGGTCACGGGTGAGGAGCATCGCGGTCTGGAAGCCGCCGAAGCCGCTGCCCACCGAGAGCACGGTGTCCATGGTGTGGTCGCGGGCGGTCAGCGGGACGTAGTCGAGGTCGCACTCGGGGTCGGGGGTGTGCAGATTGGCGGTGGGCGGCACCACTTGGTGCTCGAGGGCCAGGGCGCACGCCGCGACCTCGATCGCGCCGATCGCGCCGAGCGAGTGGCCCACCATCGACTTGATGGAGCTGACGGGTACGTCGTAGGCGTGCGTGCCCAGGCTGCGCTTGAACGCGGCCGTCTCGTGCCGGTCGTTCTGCCGGGTGCCGGAGCCGTGCGCGTTGATGTAGTCGACCGCGGTGGGGTCGAGGCGCGCCCGGTCGAGCGCCACCCGCACGGCCTCCGCCATCTCCCTGCCGTCCGGCTTGAGTCCGGTCATGTGGAAGGCGTTGCTGCGGTGCACACTGGCGGCGACCTCGGCGTAGATGTGCGCTCCCCTGGCCTGCGCGCGCTCCCGCTCCTCCAGGACGAGGACGGCGGAGCCCTCGCCGAGCACGAAGCCGTTGCGGTCCAGGTCGAAGGGGCGCGAGGCGTGCTCGGCGTCGTCGTTGCTGGGCGAAGTGGCCTTGATCGCGTCGAAACAGGCCGAGGTGATGGGCGAGATCGGCGCGTCGGTGGCGCCCGCGATCATCACGTCGGCCGAGCCCTCGGCGATGAGCTGGCGGCCGTACCCGACGGCGTCGAGCCCCGAAGTGCAGCCGGTGGAGATGAGGTTGACGGGTCCTTCGGCGCCGCAGGCCCAGGCCGTCTCGACGGCGAGGCTGCTGGGGACCATGTAGTCGTAGAGCTCGGGAACGCCGTAGCGGTGGTCGACCAGGTGGTGCTTGCCGCCGTCGCTCAGGACGACGTACTCCTGCTCGAGACCCGTGGTGCAGCCGACCGCGCTGCCCAGGCTCACGCCGGTGCGGTGCGCGGGGAGTTCGTCCGCGATGCCGCTGTCGGCAACCGCCTCGCGGGCCGCGGTGACCGCGAACTGGGCTGCCCGGTCCATCCGGCGGATCTCCTGCGGGCTCAGGCCCTCGGCGGCCGGATGGAAGTCGCACTCGGCGGCGATCTGGGAGCGGAATCCGGTCGGGTCGAACAGCGAGATCCGCCGGGTCGCGGTGCGTCCGTCGGTGAGCAGTTTCCAGAAGGCCTTGGTCCCGATCCCGCCGGGCGCCACCACTCCTATGCCGGTGATGACGGCCTGGCGGGGACTCACCTGGCCTCCTCGGTCAGCGTCTCGGTGTCCACGTGCCCCAGTTCGGGGCGGGGCGCGAGCGGGCCGAGGTGGAAGACGATCCGGGCCGGTACGTCGCCGGTGTTGCGCACCCGGTGGCGCATGCCGATGGGCACCATCAGGCCCTGGTCGGTGCCGACTTGATGGGGTACGTCGTCGAGGTCGACGGTGACCGAGCCCTGGACGACGTAGAGGAACTCCTCGGAGTAGGGGTGGTAGTGCTCGGCGACGCGGTCGCCGGGGTCGATGAGTGCCACTCCGAGAAAGCCGGAGGTCGAGCCGACGGACTTCGGGCTGAGCACGGTGCGCAGATCGCCGCCGCGCCGGCGGTTGGGCGGTGCGTCGTCGAGGGAGACGACGGGTACGGGGATGGTGGTCACGCTTCCTCCTCGGGCCTGGCGGTGCCACTCGGCAAGGACGGGTGCGGGTGGAGCGGATGCGCGAGCGTCATCGCACAGCGCGTGAAGAAGGTGCGGAAGCCGCTTTCGGTGGTCAGGTCCTGGTCGAAGTCCAGGAGGTCGTTCAGCTTGGCGCCGAGGCCCGAGTACGGGACGACACGGATGAGGTTGCCGACTTCCTCGTCGGCGTCGGCGGTCGCTTCCCAGAACCGCACGACGGTGTCGCCCCGGGCGTAGACGGTGCTGCTGACCAGGGCGGACGAAAGCTGCTTCGAGGTTCCGGGCGCGATGCCCGCGGCGAGCAGACGCCGTAACTCCCCCGCCCTTCCGGGGCGTACGGGATAGAGCAGGGCGCGGCGGTGCGGCGGGCGCGGCCCGGGGTGCGGCCGGGCGAAGTGGGCCCGGCGCACGAGCACGGCGGCGCGCAGGAACCCGCGGGTCGAGCGGGCCGCGGGCACTCGGCAGCACTCGCGCAGCAGGCTCTCGGCCTCCGGGTCCGCCTTCGGTTCCTCGTCCGGCGTCGGGCCCTGCGCCGCGCCGGTGTTGTTCTCGACGATGTGCAGCACGGTGCCCGCGGCGGTGAACGTCGCCACGGGAGCCGGCCCGGAGGACTGTCGTGCCAACAGCCCTGCGAGCCGCGGTTCTTGACCAAGAGCTACTGGAATGCCCAGCGCGATGCGTGCCATGCGTGGCTCCCCCCGTGAAGCTGGTCGAGCGGTCTTCGGTCCGTCGGGAATATGCCGACGGAACGAGACTGCACGCCTGCTCTCAGGAACCTCCCAGGGCTTACACAAGGTGCCAGGTCAGCGCCGGTTCAGCAGCACTTCGGCGCCAGGTCAGCCGCCCGCTTCGGCCTCCTCTCGGGGCCGCGCGCCACCGGCTGCCTGGAACGTCTGCGGCTTGGCGCGGATCAAGAGGAGCGTGATGATCAGGGCGACGGCGACGAACCCGACGCTCACCGAAAGGGCGGTGGACCAGCCCTCGGTGACGGCGCGGGCGACCTGTCCGGGTTCCGGGCGGCCGGGCGGCAGTTCGTCCTTGGTGGCGTCGGCCGCCACCGTGCTCAGGGAGGCGAGGCCGACCGAACCGCCCACCTGCTGGGAGGTGTTGAGGAGTCCTGCGGCCAGACCCGAGTCCCGTTCGGCGACCGCGGCGACGGCGGTCATGGCCATGGGCACGAACAGCAGGCCGAGCCCGGAGCCGAACAGGAGCAGTCCGGGCAGCAGCCCCGACGCGTACTCGGTGTCCAGGTCGATGCCCGAGAGCCACCACAGGCCGCAGCCCATGGACGCGGCGCCCGTCGCCATCAGCGGCATGGCCCCGATCCGGGTGACGAGGCGGGCCGCAAGGCCGGAGAAGGCGAGTACGCACAGGGCGTTGGGCAGGAAGGCGACGCCGTTGCGCAGCGGCGAGTAGCCCATCACCTCCTGCACGAACTGCGCCAGGAAGAACAGGGTGCTGATGAGGGAGGCGCCGACGAGGACGGCCACCGCGTAGGCGCCCGCGCGGTCCCGGTCGGCGAAGATCCGCAGCGGCATCAGCGGCTGGCTGCCGCGCGCCTCCAGGACGACGAAGAGCACCAGCAGGGCCGCGGCGGCGGCGAACGACGTCACGGTCCACACGTCCGACCAGCCGTGCTCCGGGGCGCGGACGAGCCCGTACACGAGCAGCGTGAGACCGCCGGTGACGGCGAACGCGCCCGGGATGTCGAAGCGTCCGGGATTGCCCGCCGTACGGGGCAGCAGGTAGTACGCGCCGATGGCGATGGCGATGCCGATGGGTACGTTGACCCAGAGCACCCAGCGCCAGCCGAGCGAGTCGGTGAGCGCCCCGCCGAGGAGCAGCCCGATGACCGCTCCCGATCCGGAGACCGCTCCATAGACGCCGAAGGCGGCGTTGCGCTGCTTTCCCTGCTCGAAGGTCGTGCTGATCAGGGCCAGCGCGGTCGGTGCGATGACGGCTCCGGCGACGCCCTGGGCCGCGCGGGCGGCGATCAGCCAGCCGGGTCCCGCGGCGAATCCGCCGAGCAGTGACACAAGGGTGAAGGCGCAGATGCCGGCGATGAACATGGAGCGGCGGCCGAGGATGTCGCTGGCGCGCCCGCCGAGCAGCAGCAGCCCGCCGAAGGTCAGCGTGTAGGCGTTGAGCACCCATTGCAGGTCGCCCTGGGCGAAGCCGAGATCGTCGCGGATGCTCGGCAGCGCGATGTTCACGATGCTGATGTCGAGGACCACCATCAGCTGGGCGCCGGCGATCACGGAGATGGCGGGGACGAAGGACGGCCCTTTCCGGGCGGTCGTGTTCATGGTCATACACCCCTCTCGGAGGGGGCACCGGACGGCACCCGCCAAAATAGTAGACCAAATGGTTCTCTATTTAGTAGGGTAGAACCATTCCGCATGGAGAGCACAAGAGCGCGAAGGTCCCCCGCGACAGACACCGGGACCGGCCGCGCAGCCCAGGAGGAAGGGGGCCGGGTGACGGCCGATCAGGAGACGGAGCAGGAGCACCCGGTCCGTACCCGACGCCGGGGCGCGGCCCTGGAGGAGGAGATCTACGCGGCGACGATCGAAGAGTGCGCGGCCGTGGGCTACGGCCGGCTTTCGCTCAAGGGCGTCGCCGCACGGGCACGCACCGGCAAGGCCGCCCTGTACCGCCGCTGGAGCACCCCGCAGGAGCTGCTCCTCGACGCGTTCGCCCATCTGCTCCCGGTCACCGATGAGTTGCCCGAGACCGGCAGCCTGCGCGGGAACCTGCTCGCCGCACTGCACCGGATGAACGACTCGCTGGCCGGCCGGATCGGCCCGCCCGCCATGGTCCTGATGGGCGATCTGCTGCGCCACCCCGAACTGGTCGCGGCGTTCCGCGCCCGGCTCGTGGAGCCGCGCCTGGAGGCGATCCTCGCCGTGATGCGGCGGGCCGCCGAGAACGGCGAGATCTCTCCCGCGGCCGTCACCGATCTCGCGGCGCGGACCGGCCCCGCCCACATCATCATGCACTTCCTGATGAACGGAACGCCCCCCGACGACCGGACCATCGAGAGCGTCGTCGACGAAGTGGTTCTGCCCGTCCTGCAACCGAGCACCGCCGCAGAGGAGACTCGGCATGCCCCGAAACGAGCCCGGCACGGCCGCCCGACCTGACGCCACGGCGCCCCCCGCACCCACCCCGATCCTGAAGATCCTCAACGGGGTGCACAAGTCGGCGGTGCTCCGGGCCGGTATCCAACTGCACGTCTTCGACGCGCTGGTGACCGGTCCGTGCACCGCCCGCACCGTCGCCCTGTCCATCGAGGCCGACGAGCGCGCGACGCGCATCCTGCTCGACGCCCTCACCGGCATCGACATGCTCGACCGGACCGGGAACGAGTACCGCCTCACCCCGGTCTCGGAGCGCTATCTCGTCTTCGGCAAGGACACCTACTTCGGCGACGCGGCCCGGATCCAGACCCACGACTACCTCTGGGAGGGCGACCGCCGGCTCGCCGACGCGGTCCGCGCGGGCGGCAGCGTACTGGCGTCCGAGAGCAAGGACGAGCATCCCTTCTGGCGGGAATTCGCCCAGGCCAGCGGCCAGTTCGCCGTGCAGGGTGCCCGCTTCACCGCCGGGCTGCTCGGCCCCTGGGCGGTATCGCGCCCTGAGCTCGACATCCTCGACCTGGCCGCGGGCAGCGGACTGTACGGCTGCCTGCTCGCCGCGGAGTTCCCGGCGGCCCGCGTGACGCTGCTCGACTGGCCCGACGTCCTTGGGACGCACCGGGCCGCCGCACAGCGGCTGCGTGTGGCCGACCGGGTCACCGAGCTCAGCGGAGACGTCCTGACCGCGCCCTACGGCGGTCCGTACGACCTGGTCCTGCTCAACAACGTCCTGCACAACTTCGGCGAGCGCAGGTGTGTCGAGCTCCTGACCCGGGCGGCCGAGGCCCTCAAGCCCGGTGGCCGGGTGGTCGTCCAGGACTTCGTGCCCGGCGGCCCCGACACCGACCCGGAGGGCGTCGCCCGCATCTTCTCGGTGCTCATGCTGATCATCACCGCCGAGGGCCAGGTGTACGACGGCGACCAGATGCAGGACATGCTCGCGGCGGCCGGTCTCAGCATCGTCTCCCGGCACGAGGCGCCGCACATGCCCACATCCGTCCTCCTCGCCGAGCGGGTGGTCTGACCTGTTCCCGTACGGCACCGGTGGCCACGCCCCGGCTACTTGGCCCCCTGGCCTCCGGTGCCGTCGGTCCCGTCGGCGTCCATCCGGGCGAGATCGACCCGCGAGCGGATGCCCAACTTCCGGAAGATCTGCCGCAGATGGAAGCCCACGGTGTGCGGTGAGAGGAACATCTGGGTGGCGACCTGCCGGTTCGTCAGGCCCTGCGCCACAAGGGCGGCCACCGAGCGTTCGGTGACGGTCAGGCTCGCCCAGCCGAAGTCGGGCCGCTCCGCGTGCGTCCAGTGCCGGCGCCGCACCCCGCGCTCGCGCAGTTTGCGGCGTACGCGGGCCGCGTCCCGTCCCGCGTCAACGCGGGCGTATCCGGCCATGGCGCGGTCCAGGGCGGCGACGGCCTCCTCCCGGTCCGCGTCGCCCCGCAGCGTGCCGAGGTCCTCGGCGGCGGACGCGCGGGACCAGGCGTCGGGGTGCTCGTCGACCGCCCAGCGCAGCGCCCCGGCGTCGGCCTCGTGCACCCCGCGGGCGTGCGCGGCGGTGACGAGCAGCGCGGAGACTCCGGGGTTGTCCGCGGCGAGCGCGGCGATCAACCCGGCGCTCTCGTCGGCCAGTTCGGGGATCCCCGCGGGGCGTGCAGCGCGGATCAGCCAGACCGCGGCCGTCGGCTCGTCGACGAGCAGCCGCGAGAGCGCCTCCGGGTCGCGGCGGACGTCGCCGAGCGCGGCACGTACGCCGTCGTGGTCGGCCCGCGCGGCGGCGACCTGCGCCGTGATCCAGTCGGCCCGCACCCGGCCCATGCGGGCCGCCTCCCCCTCGTACTCCCGTGCCGCGTCCCGCAGCCGCCCGGCCTGCTCATCGGCCGCGAGGATCTCGCCCCGCCACAGCGCCGCCTCGGCAAGGACGGTGAGACCGAGCGGCACGTGCAGCGGCACTCCCGCCTGCTCGGCGGCCGTGAGCCCCGCGGTGGCCAGCTCCGTCGCCTCCTGGGGCAGGCCTCGGGCCAGCGCGGCACGGGAGGCGAGGATCATCGAGGCGCCGCTGAGCGCCCAACTCCCGGACGCCGGTGCCTCTTCGGCCAGCGCGTCGGTGACGGTGCCCGCCTCGTCGGCCTCCCGGAGCCTGCAGAGCAGGGTGGCCAGGGTCAGCCGGGGCGGCAGATGCCAGGGCGCAGGGGCTCCGCTGTCGGCCCGCTTCACCGCCTCCCGCGCCAGGTTCAGGGCCTCGCCGGTGCGCCCCGCCGACCAGCGCAGCTCGGCAAGGGCCGCAAGGCGTCCTGGCGGCAGCTCGGAGTCGCCGCCCGCTTCGGCGGCCAGGTCCGTCCTGGTGGCCGGCTCCGCAGCGCGGGCGGCGGCGGACCCGTCCCGTGCCAGTTGCCCGAACACCCGGTTGGCCAGGGCCTCGTCGTGCGGCCAGGCAGGACCGGTGCTCCCGTCGATGACCTGTTCGGCCGCGGCCACCGCCTCGCAGGAGCGGCCCGAGAGCAGCAGTCCGGTGGACAACCAGTGCCGCAGAAATGTGCTCCGGTCCGGGGACATCGGCCGGGCGAGCGCCTCGGTCGCGAGGGCGACGGCACGCGGCAGCGGC
Organism: Streptomyces sp. NPDC021622; assembly: GCF_040640795.1. Taxonomy (NCBI): domain Bacteria; kingdom Bacillati; phylum Actinomycetota; class Actinomycetes; order Kitasatosporales; family Streptomycetaceae; genus Streptomyces; species Streptomyces sp. NPDC021622. The sequence goes on along the minus strand of NZ_JBFACK010000011.1, from coordinate 80,010 downwards.
CCCGCGCGGGTGAGCGCCTCGACGGCGGTGTCGGTGACGGCGTCGGGCGCGGGCTCGGCGGGTCCCGCGATCTCCAGGGCGCGCAGGGCGAGTTCGGCGGCCGGGCCCGGCTCGGATGCGACGATCTCGGCGGCCGCCCGGCCGAGCACGTCGACCGCTCGGCCGTCGCCGGACCGCGCCCCGTGCACGAGGTGGGTGGCCGCCGAAAGGAGGCCGCCGTCCCTGCCGAGGATCATGTCCGCGGCCTGCCGGTGCAGGGCGCAGCGCAGCGGTGAGGGGATCGTCGACAGGAGGGCGAGCCTCACCAGCTCGTGCCGGAAGGCCACGTTGTCGCCCTCGCAGACCAGGATGCGGGAGTCGAGTGCCTCCTGGAGCGCCGGCAGGACGCTCGCCACCGGGTCGGCCAGCATGTGGGACAGGTCGTCCGGTGCGCAGGACGGTCCGAGCACGGCGGCCACGTCGAGCAGCAGCCGGGTGGACGGCCCGACCATGTCGAGGCGTTCGCGGACGAGCCGGCCGAACCGCCGTGGCGGGCGGCCCTGTTCGGCGTGGGGTGCGAACCGGGCGGTGCCGTCGCTGATGTGCACCGCGCCGTCCTCGGCGAGCCCTTCGATCAGCGCGATGAGCGCGGCCGGATTGCCGTCCGCGCCGTCGGCGAGGGCGATCAGCTCCGGTGCGGGCACGGCGCCGAGCACCTCGGTGGCGATCTGCCGCACCGCCGGGTCGGGCAGCGGTCCGAGCCTGACGAGGTCGGCCCCGGCGGCGAGCCGCAGCTGGCGGAACAGCCGGTCCTCCGTCCGCGATCCGGCCCCGATGCGGCGCGCGAGGACCCACACGAGCGGCCGTTGCGCGAACCGCGTGACCAGCATGACAAGCGCCGCCAGGGTCGCCGGGTCCGCCCACTGGAGGTCGTCGATGACGACCGCGGTCGGCGCGCGGCGCAGCCGTTCCTCCATGTGCGAGCGGAGGTGGCCGATCAGCCGGGACACGGACGCGGTGCCGTCGGCCGATGCGTCGAGGTCGGCGCCGAGCGCCGCGGCGAGCGGGGCCAGCGGCACCGCGCTGCGCACCTCGTCGGCGGCGCCGCGGGCCACCGAGAGGCCGCGTGCGGAAGCGGCCTGCGCCACATCGGCGAGCAGCCTGCTGCGGCCCGCGCCCGGCGGCCCCTCCACCAGGAGGATGCCGCCGCCGCCCGATCCCGCGGCCCGGTCGAGCAGTTCGCACAAGCGCTCCCACTGCCGCTCGTGCCCGCACCACAGGACCCCCGATTGCGGGCCCTGGCCGAGCGCTGGTCCCTGGCGTCGTAACTCCCGTAACTCCGTGCAGACAGTCATGCTCCCGCCCCCCGTTTCGCGCACTGCGGCCTTCGCGGCCCGGGAGCCGTGCGCGACTCCACGAGCCCTGACGACAGACCCAGGCTGACCATCGCCTGTCAAGGAGTGCTCAGGCGACGGTGATGCGCCGCTCACCGCGCCCCACCCACCGTGCTGCCGCGGGATCCGGCGCCCCGCCGCACGGTCCGGCGCGGCTCAGCGCCTGGACTCCTCCCGGAACCGGTCCTCGCGCCCGGAACCGACCCGTGGCAGTGCGGCGAGCGCTCGGTCAGAGCCCCGTTCGGTGGCGTACTCCCTCACCAACTCCGGGAACCAGTACGTCCGTTGATCTGGTGACGCCCCGTCGGGCCCGGCGGCCTCAAGGAGCGAGGCGTCGGAGAGGCGCATCAGGAGCAGCTCGACGACGGCGCTGTCGACGCCGAGGGTCCGCGCCGCCTGGGCCACGTCGAACCGGCGGCGCGGCATCAGCGCGAGGCGCAGCGCCATCTTCCGGGTCTCCTCGTCGAGTCTGCTGAAGCTCGCCTCGAATCGGCCGTACAGATCGAGGCCCACGGCGGCCAGCTCGGAGAGCCCGCACACCCCCTTGGCCGACTCGATCCCCTCTAGCACGGCGGAGACCTTGGCGTCGGGCAGCGCGGCGAGCCGCTCGCCGAGGAAGTTGACGGCAAGCGGCAGCCCCTCCACGAACCGGACCAGGCCCTGCGCGGCGTCCGGTTCGGCGGCGATCCGCTCTCTGCCCACGTGCCGGGCGAGCAGGTCGACGCCGTCCCGCACGGCGAGCGGGCCGAGGCGCACGCTGCGGGCGCCGGGAAGGCCGTAGAGCCGCGTACGTCCGGTGATGAGCACCGCGCAGCCCGTGCCGCCCGGCAGCAGCGGGTCGACCTGGGCCATCGAGTCGGCGTCGTCGAGCACGAGGAGCACCCGGCGGCCGGACGACCAGGTGCGGAACATCGCGATCCGCCCGGCGAGCGTGGTCGGCAGCTCCTCGGACGGCACCCCGATCCCCCGCAGGATCTGTTCCGTGCCGTCCATCGCGCTCAGCGGGACCGCCCGCGTGCCGCGCAGCGAGAGGAAGAGCTGGCCGTCGGGGTACTCCCGGCGGACCGTGTGGGCGAGGTGGACCGCGGTGGCCGTCTTGCCCACGCCCGGCATGCCGATGAGGGAGACCAGAGGCATCGCGGTGTCGCTCGCACCGCCGCGCCGCAGCGTCCCGGTCAGCTCCCCGACGACCGCCTCGCGGCCGATGAAGTCGACGCTGTCGCGGGGCAGTTGGGCCGGCGGTCCGACGGCGACCCAGCGGGCGGGGGCCGAGGTCCGCGCCTCGGGCGTCGACGGCGGGTCGAGGGTGGAGTCGGCGGCGAGCACGGCCTGCTGCAGCCGCTGGAGTTCGGGACCGGGCTCGAGTCCGAGTTCCTTGATCAGATGGCGGCGCAGGTCCTGGAACACCTTCAGCGCCTCGCCGCGCCGGTTGGACCGGTACAGGGCCAGGATCAGCTTCGCGTACACCCCCTCGTGCAGCGGCATGGCGGCGGCCAACGCCTTGAGTTCGGCGGTCAGTTGCTGGTGCCTGCCGAGCTGGAAGTCGGCTTCTATGCGCAGCTCCAGGGCGCGCATCCGGCTCTCCTCCAGCTCGGCGGCGTGCGGTTCGAGGAGTTCGCCGCAGTCCACATTGGCCAGTGCGCTGCCCCGCCACAGCGAGAGCGAGCGGGCGAGCATCCGTCCCGCGCGGGCCGGGTTCCCCGCGGAGAGCGCCTCGCTGCCGTCCTTCACCAGGGCGCGGAAGGCGTTCAGGTCGACCGCGTTGTCCGGCAGTTGGACGAGGTAGCCGTTGGGCCGGGTCAGCAGGCGGCAGGGGGTGGGGCCGAGCTCGGGCTCCTCCAGGGCCCGGCGCAGTTCGTATATGTACGTGTGCACGGCCCGCACCGCCTTACTGGGCGGTCGCATTCCCCACAACTCGTCTATCAGTTCCTTGGTCGACACCACTTGGTTGTGCCTCAGTATCAGGAGGGCCAGGGTCTTTCTCAGCTTTGGCGCACTCGGCGTTCGTACCTGATCGCCGGCGAGGACCTCGAAGTTCCCCAGGACCTGAAACCTCATACGGACTTCCCCCAAATCTTGCTCTTCACGTATCGGAGCGTATGCCGATTGGGATGGCAAATCGCAGCATACCGCGATCTACTTGATCAATAGAGGAACAGTTTATTTTGGCTGAATTAGACCCTACACAGGGGTCCGTTGCCTTTTGTTCAGCGTTCGGGTCCGGCCGTCTGACGAACCTTCAGCTCAATCCTTTCGGGACCGTGAAAGACGATGTCGTCCGCGTACCGGACCCGCACGTCGGTCGTGTCCACCTCAGAAAGTAATTCAAGGATGGACTGAAGGGCTTTGGTGGTCTCCATGCGGGCAAGCCCGTATCCCAGACAATGGTGGATCCCCATGCCGAAGCCGAAGTGCCGGCCCACGTCACGGCCGATCCTCAGCTCGTCGGGATCGGGGTAGCGGTCGGGGTCCCGGTTCGCGGAACCGAGGACCAGCGTGAGCTTGTCGCCGCGGCGCACCGCGCGCCCGCCGACCCGCGCGTCCTGGTAGGCCCACCGGGTCACCATCTGCACCGGCGCGTCGTAGCGGATCAGTTCGTCCACGGCCCCGCTCAGCGCCTCGGGCCGCGCCCGCAGCTCGGCGAGCGCCGCGGGGGCGCCGAGCAGTGCGAGCGCCGCCTTGGACACCACGTTGGACGTGGCCTCGTGCCCTGAGGTCAGCAGGTGCACACAGGTCCCCACCAGCGCGTCGTCCGTCAGCGGGCCGCTCCCGTCGTCCGCGGCGACCAACTCCCCGATCAGATCCGTACGGGGCGTGCGGCGCCGCTCGTGCACCGCTGCCCGGAAGTAGTCGTCGAGCCGGCCCGCCGCCTCCTCCGCCCGCGCGAGCCGGGCCGCCCGGTCGCCGGGGCGGAAGCTGCTTCCCTCGCGCAGCGCGAGCGCGTGCCCGCGCAGCGCCTCCCGGTCCCCGGGGTCGACGCCGAGCGCTTCGAGCACCACGAGCAACGGCAGCGGGGCCGCGTAGTCGTCGACCAGTTCGACCGTGGACCGCCCGGCGAGGCCCCGGGCGAGATCCGCGGTGATCCTGTCCACCGCCTCGTTCAGTTCACCGCTGCGCAGCCGGTCCGCGAACCGGTCGGCGATCAGCGAACGCAGCCTCCCGTGCGCCGGCGGATCCATGAAAACGAGCCAGTTCTCGACGCTCCTGGCAAGCCGCGGAAATCCCGGCGGGATGAGTGCGGGCGGCGGCCCTGATCCGCGGTATCCGACGGCGGCCCTGCGACCGAAATGACGGCCCGTCAACACCTGGCCCACATCGTCGTGGCGGAACACGAACCACTGCTGTTCCGGGGCCTCCGCACGCCCCGGCAGCAAGTGCACGGGGTCGTTCTCCCTGAATTCCCGGTAGAGGGCGTACGGTTCCTCGATGTTCTTCCTGAGCCGTTCGAGAAATGTCCCTTGCATCGGATTTCCGTTCCCCTGTTCGGATTACTCGCGCGTATCGAACTCCCTGAAGAAGTCCGCGTAGTACCGCATCAGTTCGGCCACTCGCGACGGCAGCCCCGGCTGTTCTTCGGCCGATCGGGCCAGATGCGCGAAGCGCAGTGCTATGGACCGCCGCGCGACGTCCGGGCGGGCCAGGAAACCGGGCTGCTCCTCCAGTTCGAAGGAGGGCCCCGCGGTCCTGCCCGGCCGCCCGGACGGCAGGGTGACGATCAGCTCGGCCAGCGGCCGCATCATGCCCGTCATCACGTCGATGGCGGCGTTCATCAGCTTCGAGCGCCGCAGGCTCGCGTCGGCCGCGGAGCCGAAGTGCTGGATCATCAGCTGCTGCATCAGGAAGTACGAGCGGTTGAAGAGCACCATCGCCGACCGGGCCGCGGGCTCGGTCACCTGGTCGGCGGCGCCGCTCCCTGCGTGCAGCGTCGGGTTGCGCAGGACCGGGTAGGCGGGCGTCCAGGGCGCGCGCCGGTCGCCGGGGTCCTTCAGATGCCCGGCCATCAGCAGATCGGACATCCTCAGGAACGTGTCGAAGTGCGCCTCTCCGTCCGGCTTGGTCGTGTCGATCACTCCGCCCTCGCCGTGTTCGGTGACGAAGTCGATGGCGAAGAGCGCGCTGCGTACGTCGTCGACCTCCAACTGGTAGTCGGGGTGGACCGCGTTGACCGACTCCCGCATGAACAGATGGTGTTCGCCGCCGCCCCGTCCGGGGTCGACGAGGAAGAGGTCGGGCACCCGCCGGATGCCTTCCTTGATGGCTTCGTAGAGGTCGCTCAGCGAGTCGTACGGATAGAGCCCGCCCCCTGCGGAGGTGTTCGCGGCCGCCGGGTCGTCGGCGAGGCCGCGCCGCAGCGAGTGCGGCTGCTCCAGCTCGATGAACCGTTGCAGGCTGCTCAGTCCGAAGCCCTCCAGACAGAGCCCGAGCGGCAGCCGAAGACCGCTGTTGACGGTGGCGAAGTCGATGGCGGGGAGGTGGAAGGGCTGCCCCATGGCGGTGATGATGTTGTTGATGACCAGGAAGTGGATCATCTCTTCACGGGCCACGTGCAGCAGGCTGCCGCGCATTCCGTTGCTGAGCGTCTCGCCGCCGTCCCCGCAGGCGAGCCGGAACTGCTCCTCGCTCCACTCGCCGCGCCGTACGTACTCCCGGCCCGCCTCGTACAGCGGGATGGACCAGGCGGCGTACAAGTACTGCATCATGACGGCCAGTTCGATGGTCGCCGCCTCGCGAAGACCGTCGTAGAGCTGCTGCCGCGTCGTGATGGCGCCCTCGCGGGCTCGTGCGGGCACGAAGGCGGGCGGAGCCGCGCGGCCGCTCTCGTCGGCCCGCAGATACTTCAGGAGCAGCCGGGTCTGCGGCCCCGTCATGTCGCGGGTGGGCGGCATGTAGAAGGTCTTGTCCTTGTTGCGCGGGTCGCACATCAGCCACATCAGGCGCGGATAGGTGGCCACCTTGCAGGCGTCCCGCAGGCTGAAGATCTCGTCCTTCATGAAGGAGTAGAGCAGTTCGTACGGGGCGAACACCTCGCGGTAGAGCAGCTCGGGCGTGATGTCGCCCTGCGGGATGTCGTCGAGATGCCAGGTGTCGGGCAGCGTACGGACCGCCATGGCGCCCATCGCCGGCCAGTAGCCGAGCAGGTCGTCGTTGTCGTAGCCGCGCGCCGCGGAGCCCGGTTCGGCCGGGTCGCAGGGCGGCGGTTCGGCGGCGGGCAGGAAGAGCAGCCGGGCCGCGCCGGGAGCCGCCGACCGCAGGGTGAGCCGGCCGCGGCCGTCCGGGTCGGTGGCGACGACGCAGCTCGCGGCGTACGGGCCCGTGGCATCGAGGCCGCCGGGCCGCAGGTCGAGCGTCCGGATGTCGGTGCTCCTGGCCCCGGGCGCGGTGGCGCGCGGATCGGCGGGCAGCGCCCTCGGGTTGACGTACTGCTCGACTCTCAGGTCGGGCACGGCCGCGGGACGCCCGAGCCGGTACGTACGGATCTCCACCTCGGCGGCGTGGCTCTCGCCGGTGCGGCGGTCGGGGTGCTCCAGGAAGAGGCTCGCGTCGTCGACGGCGACCGTCGTCTCCTCCTCCGTGAGCAGCACCACGGGCGGCCCGCCGTCCCGCAGTCCGGTCAGGACCAGGGGCTCGTCGGTGCGTCCCCGCTCCACGGGTACGGTGACGAGCCCGCCGGACACATCGGTGTCCCCCAGATACGCCGCCCTCGGGACGCGGGCGACGAGGCGGCCCGAGTCCCTGGTGCGCAACTCCAGGTCGCCGGCGTCCAGTCGGGGGCCGAGCCGGTGGATGGGGCCGGGGCCGGGCTCGGGGCTGCGGGACTCGACGGGCACTGCGGTGATCAGGTCAAGCGTGGCGTGGCCGTCGGTCACCTCGACCGCCGCGCTGTGCAGCGGACCGGAGGTGCGGCGGGCGCTGAGCAGCCGCCCCACCGGGCAGTTGCGCGGCTCGTCCCGGTGCCAGGGCGCGATCGTGCCCCTCAACTGCCAGAAGTCCGGGGCGTCTTCGACTGTCGGCGTCGCCATGTTGCTCAGCGCGAACCGCACGAGGAGTCCGTCCGCGCCGCCTCCCGTGGTGCGGTCCCGCAGCAGCCGTGCCGCCTCGGACGCCTCCGCCTCGTCGAGCCACTCCAGGCCCTCTTCGCGGTCCACGGCGAACTGGTGCACCACCGAGCGGCTGAACCGTACGTCCGGCGGCTGCCCTTCGGGGCCGCACACGTACCGGGGGTTCTGCCGGTGCGGCGGCTGCATTCCGCGCACGTCACCGACCGCCATGTAGCCGACGTCGTGGGAGCGGCCGAGCCTGCCGAAGCAGAACTGGCCGATCATCAGGGTGGTGGTCCAGTTCGACGCCGGGTCGACGTCGAGGACGCGGGCCCGGTTGAACGTCGTCGCCAGGTAGTCGTTGTAGTGGCCCCACATGTCGACGTGCCGGCCGACCACCGCGTCGGTGGTGTCGATCTCGCCGGGGGCCCGCTCCCAGCCGCGGACGGTGGCGTCCACCCAGAAGTGCCCGTTGCCACCGAAGTTGTGGCCCTTGGCGCCGATCCGTTCGAGGTGATCGTGGTACTCCCGCACCGGGCCGTCCACGGGGTACGGCCCGTCCTCGGTCATGGCCTGGTTGCGGGCCAGGTCGTACAGGCCGCTGCGCGGCCCGGTGGGCAGCCGGGTGACCGCGGTGCCGGCGAAGTGCAGCCGGGGGACGTCGAAGACGCTCACTCAAACCTCCGCATCGTCGTGCCGTTGGGGTGGCCTCTGGACGAAGGCGTCCATGGCCGTGACCGCCCCGAGCGCCGACTCGATCGCTCCGTTGATCCACGCGGGGCAGGACGAGCAGTGCTCACCGGCGAAGAAGAGCCGGCCCTGCGGGCGGGCCGCGCGGCGGCGCTCGACGGTCCGCGCGGCCGCGTCCTTGCCCCAGCGGCGCGAGGTGCACCCCTGGCTCCAGGGGTTGTGCCCCCAGGCGACGCTCACGGAGTCGAGCACCATGCCCGGTTCCTTCAACTCGGGGTGCAGCGGGGCGAGTTCCTCGATGACGGCCTCGACGCGCCGTTCCTTCGGCAGGTGGCCGAGCAGGTCGGCGTCCTCGGCGATCGCGTAGCTGCCCAGGAGTACGGCGCCGCGCCCCGGTCCCGCGTCGCGTGGCGGATAGTAGGTCTGCCGGGTCCGTCCGCCGGTGGCGGAGGCGCCGCCGAGAATGCCGTCGCGTTCCCAGAACGCCTCCCGGCAGTGCAGCACCACCTTGGTCGCCGCCCCGTACTCGACGGAGCGGATGATGTCGCGCTTGTCCTCGTCGAACCCGTCGAGGTCGAGGCCGCGCAGCACGGAGAACGGCAGGGTGCACAGGGCCAGCGGGTACGCCAGGGTCCGCGTGCCGCGCCGGGTGTGCACCCGGATGTCGACGCCGCCCGGCCGGACGCCGAGTCCCAGCACCTCCTGGCGCCGCAGGACCGGTCCGCGCAGCGACGCGGCGAGCCGGTCGGTGAGCTGGGCCATGCCGCCGCTGAGGTACCAGAGCCCGGGACCCGTCTCCACGAGGATGTCGTCGAGGAAGCCCTCAAGGCGTCGCCCGCAGCCCGCCCGCAGCCCGGGGTGGTCACGGAAGACCTGGCCGAGGTCGATCCGGTCATCGGCGGGGCCCCGCAGATACGGCGCGAGGTCGACCCCGTCGGCGAGGTCGAGCAGTCCCGCGAGGTCCCCGACGAGTCCGTCCCTCAGCTCTCCTGGGCCCAGCACCCGCACGGTGGCCGCGAGCCACGCGCCGAAGACGACGGTCGCGGGGCGGTGGCGTTCGACGGGCAGGTCCCTGCGCAGGTCCTCCACGACGGGCCCGGCCGCTTCCCGGACTCTGACGAACCCCCGCCCGGTGGGCAGGTAGTTGTTCTCGTCGCTCAGGATCGTCGAGAAGGGGCGCAGCGCGGACTCCAGGCCCAGTTTCGCCACGTACCGCATGGTGAAGGTGTGGGTCTGAGGGATCCGCATGGCGCCGAGCTCCGCGTACGCCGCGTCGTCCGCGTCGCCGAAACGGTGGGTGTGGATGCGGCCGCCGATCCGTTCGCTGCCCTCGAGCACGGCCACGCGGTGGCCGAGTCGCTCCAGCTCGTGGGCCGCCACCAGGCCCGAGACCCCGGCGCCGAGTACCACTGCGCCGCCGGTCCGCCTTTCGCTCGATATCAACACGGGAGCCGAGTCTGCTGCTTGGCGCGCGGCCGCCACATCCCCCACCGCGCGGCCCGTACCCGTGAATCGTCCGGCTCGTACTACCCCGGCCCGTGACCGTGCGTGGCGGCATCCCGCGCGGCCGCATGGGTTCTGCCGGACCGCGCCGTTGTCCGCGTCACCCCCGCACGCCCGGTGCCTAGCATCGAGCCGCTCCGCGCCATGAGCGAAATGCGAACGATCTGCAGGCGAACGATCTAAGGGGGAGTCCGCAGTGGACCGAAGGATCAAGAAGATCGTCATTCTCGGCGGCGGCACGGCCGGCTGGATGACCGCCGCCTATCTGGCGAAGTCACTCAGGAACACCGCCGCCATCACCGTGCTCGAAGCTCCCGGCATACCACGCATCGGTGTCGGCGAGGCGACCGTGCCCAACCTCCAGAGGGTCCTGTTCGACCATCTCGGCCTGACGGAGGAGGAGTGGATGCCCGAGTGCAACGCGTCCTTCAAGATGGCGGTCAAGTTCATCAACTGGCGCACCGAGGGCGAAGGCCAGCCCCAGGGGCGCACGCTCGACGGGCGGCCCGACCACTTCTACCACCCGTTCGGCATCCTGCCCGAGCACGACGGCCTTCCGCTGTCGCACTACTGGGTCCATGAGCGGCAGCGGGGTGCGACGGATCTGCCGTACGACTACTCCTGCTTCCGCGAACCGCCGCTGATGGACGCGAAGACGGCGCCACGCCGCTTCGACGGCGAACGGGTCACCCGCTACGCCTGGCACTTCGACGCGCATCTCGTGGCGGACTTCCTGCGCCGGTACGCGACCGACAAGCAGGGGGTGCTGCACGTACAGGACGAGATGACCGAAGTGCACCGGGACGAGCGGGGGTTCATCACCGGGCTCGGCACCAAGAGCGGCACGGTCCTCGACGGGGACCTGTTCGTCGACTGCTCCGGCTTCCGGGGCCTGCTCATCAACCAGGCGATGGCGGAGCCCTTCGTCGACATGAGCGACCACCTGCTGTGCAACAGCGCGGTCGCCTCCGCCGTGCCGCACGACGACGCGGCGCACGGCGTCGAGCCCTACACCTCGGCGATCGCCATGAAGTCGGGCTGGACCTGGCGCATTCCGCTGCTCGGGCGGTTCGGCACCGGATACGTCTACTCCCGCGAGTTCACCGGCCAGGACGAGGCCACCGAGGACTTCTGCCGGCTGTGGGACCTGGACCCCGAGCAGGCGCCGCTGAACCACGTCCGGTTCCGGGTCGGACGCAACCGCCGTGCCTGGGTGAAGAACTGCGTGAGCATCGGCCTGTCTTCGTGCTTCCTCGAACCACTCGAATCGACGGGCATCTACTTCATCACCGCCGCCATCTACCAGCTCGCGAAGCACTTCCCCGACAAGCGGTTCGAGCCGGTGCTCAGCGACCGCTTCAACGCCGAGATCGAGGCGATGTTCGACGACTCCAGGGACTTCCTGCAGGCGCACTTCGCGCTGGCGCCCCGCAACGACACCGAATTCTGGCGGGCCAACAAGGAGTTGAAGCTCTCCGACCAGATCCAGGAGAAGATCGCCATGTACCGGGCGGGGCTGCCCGTCAACGCACCGACGGCCGGCGAGAGCGAGTACTACGGCAACTTCGACGCGGAGTTCCGCAACTTCTGGACCAACGGCAGCTACTACTGCATCTTCTCCGGTCTCGGCCTGCAGCCAGAGCACCCGCTGCCCGCGCTGCTGCACCGCACCGAGTCCCTGGAGGGGGCCAGGCCGCTCTTCGCGCGGGTCGAGGAGGAGCAGCGCGGACTGCTCGCGACGCTGCCGTCGCACCACGACTATCTGAGCCGCCTGCACAGCGCATGAACGGGCGCAGGCAGACCGGGCCCGTCGAGGCCGACCGCTACCGGACCCTGATGAGCGGCTTCCCGACCGGTGTCTCGGTGGTGACGGGCATCGACGAACTCGGGGAACCGCGGGGCGCGACCTGCTCCGCGCTGTGCAGTGTGACCATGGTCCCGCCGACGGTCCTGGTCTGCCTCACCGCGGGCAGCAGCACCCTGGCGGCGGTGCGGGAGCGGGGCTGGTTCGCGCTGAACCTGCTGCACGCCGGGGCCCGGTCGGCGGCGGAGGTCTTCTCCTCCCCCGTGGACGACCGGTTCGCCCGGGTGCACTGGAAGCGCCTCGGCACCGAGGGCCTGCCCTGGCTGGCCCATGACGCGTTCGCCGTCGCCGAGTGCCGGGTCAGCGAACTCACCACCGTGTCCACGCACACCGTCGTCTTCGGGGAGGTGATGGACGCCGAACTCGCCGACGAACCGCCCCAGCCGCTGCTTTACGGGCTGCGCCGGTTCGCCGCCTGGCCGGGCGAGCCGTGACGTCACCCGGCAACAGTGGGATAGCGGTGGAACGCACCGGACGGCACGCCCAGTTCCGGCCGCCACCCGTGCAGTACGGCGGCCGACGGTGCGAACAGCTCGGACGGTACGTCCTGGGGCGCGAACCAGGCCCACCGCTCGATCTTGTCCGGCTCGCGCGCCCTGGCCGGGGCACCTGAGGCCGTCGTCACGAGTGCTCCGGCCGTCACCCGGGTCACGCCGCGCTCCCCGTCCACGAAGAACGCGCCGATCCGGACATCCTCCGCATCCGCCGAAAGACCGGTCTCCTCGGCCAGTTCACGCACCGCCGCGCCCTCGAAGCTCTCACCGGGGTCGACCTTGCCGCCCGGCAGCTCCCAGCGCCCGTCGTGCCCGAGCCCGAGCAGCACGCGCCCGCTCGCGTCGAGGACGACGACTCCGACACCGACGAGCCCGTGCGGCGTGGGGAAGGCCCGCTCCGGCCTCTCGGGACGCTCGGGCCGCTCCGCGGGCGAGGTACTGCTGCTCATGCGCCATGCCTTTCTGCGTGACCGGGGACGACACGACGACGGTACGCAGCACCCGGAGCCGGCCGCCGGTCGGGCCCGGCAGCGGCGTGGTGGAATGTCGCGGCACCCAGACAACGTACGGAGCAGGGGACATTCGGGATGGCGGGTTCAACCAGGCCGAAGCGGCGCAGGGCCACACCGTCGGCGCTGCCGGTGGAGCCGCGCACTCCGCGGCCGCGACAGGAGCGGAAGCCGGCCGGGAAGAAGGGCAAAAAGACCAAGGACAAGAACGCCATGTCCTGGCCCCAGATCACGGCTTGCGTCCTCGGCCTGATGGCGGCCGCGGTCGGCACCTTCTTCTGGACCGCTCCCCTGTGGGCCGGCCTCGCACCGCACTGGCCGGCCGAGGGCTACGGCTTCTCCGTCACCGTCGGCCTGCTGCTGCCCGCCGCGATCGCCCTGATGGCCATGGCGGCGATGCGTACGAAGCAGAGCGCCGCCCAGGGACGGGCGGGCTTGACCAGGGCGTCCGGATGGGCGCTGACCACGGTCACGGCCTACGCGGCGAGCACGTTCCTCGCCGGCCTCCAATTCGGCGCGATCAAGCCCAAGCGCCGGAACCGGGACGCCGATTGCTACGAGAGCGGTGGCGCGTGCTGGATCAGCGAGCACTACCCCCTGGCCTGGCTGCTCGGCATCCTCGCCATCCCGGTGGGCACCGTGCTGATCATGTGGCTGTCCGGCCGCTTCGGCGACCGCAAGCAACAGACCTCCCCGGAGCATGACCCTGCGTGATGTCAGGCCACTGACGCGCCTTGCGAAGTCACGCGCGGACGCCGGGGACATCGACGGGGCACAGTCGTACGCCCTGCGCGCGGCTGTACTGCGGGCCGCGGACGCCGGGAACACCCGGGCCCTTGGCTGGCTTGCGGGGCTGCGCGAGAAGGCCGGGGACGCGGCGGGCGCGCGGCGGCTGTTGTGCTGGGGGCTTGAGGGCGATGGCTCTCCGTCCCAGCCTTGGTAGTCCCCCGGGAAACCAGCCTTGGTAGTCCCCCCAGGAAACCAGCCGTGGTGGTCCCCCGGGAAAGGTGAATCACCCGTTCTCCCCGCCCCTGGGTGCCGGGAGCGCCGGCATTGCGTTGAATCGGCAGTGGTCGACGCCTCCGGGAGCCAGCATGTCCGTGCCGCACAGCCCGACCGGGGGGTCACCTGCGAGCCTGCCGCCCCGCGGGGGCCGGCTCCGCAGAACCGGGCAGTGGTGCGCCCGCCACTGCGTGATCGTCATCGTGGTGTGGCTGGCCGCTCTGGTCGGCCTGCAGGTTCTGAACGGAAAACTGGGCGGTGAGTACTCCGACGACTTCTCCCTGCCCGGAACCCAGTCCGAGCAGGGCCTCGACGTACTCAAGGCGCATGAGCCCGCGGCCGGCGGCTACAGCGCGCAGGTCGTGCTGCACGATGCGGCCAAGTCGCTCAGCGACCTGAGCAGCCAGGTCGGCTCGGCCGTCAGCAGTCTGCAGAAGCTCCCCCATGTGCTGTCCGCGCAGAGCCCGCTGCCCGCGCAGCAGCAGCCCGCCGGCACGCCCGACGTGGGGCCGCTGTCCTCCGACGGCAAGACGGGATACATCACCGTCCGCTTCGACGTGCAGCCCTCCACGCTCGGCGACGACTATCTGGACGGCGTCGACAACGCCGTCCAGCCGCTGCGTGCCGCCGGCGTGGAGGTGGAGTACGGCGGCCCGCTGGGCGAGCTGGCCCGGCCTGAGCCGGACGACCGGACGAGCGAAGCCATCGGGTTCGGTGTGGCGATCGTGGTCCTGCTGGTCGGTTTCGGCAGTGTGCTCGCCGCGCTGCTGCCCCTGGTGACCGCGCTGATCAGCGTGATCTGCGGCCTGGCCTGCCTGGGGCTGCTCGCGGCCGCGTTCACCTTCGCCACGGTCTCGCCGACCCTTGCGACGATGATCGGGCTCGGCGTCGGGATCGACTACGCGCTCTTCCTGGTCACCCGCCACCGCCAGAACCTGCTCACCCAGGACCCCTCGACGGCGGCCGGGCACGCGGTGGCGACCAGCGGCCGGGCCGTACTGGTCTCCGGATGCACGGTGATCATCGCCCTGTCCGGCCTGTGGGTCTCGGGGATCTCGTTCATCGGCAAGCTGGGCCTTGCCGCCGCGGTCACCGTCGTCACGGCCGTCCTGGGCGCGCTGACGCTGGTCCCGGCGCTGCTCGGCCTCATCGGGCAGCGGATCGACAAGCTGCGCGTGCGGACCCCTGTGGCCGAGACGAACGCCGAGCCGGGGGCGACGGCGCAGGGCGGCTGGCACCGCTACGCGCAGCGCGTGGAGCGGCGGCCCTGGTGGTTCCTGGTCGGCGGCGTCGTCGTGCTCGCCGTCCTGTCGGTCCCGGTCTTCTCCCTCCAACTGGGCCACATCGGCGACGGGGCTGACCCGAAGTCCTTCACCGACCGGCGCGCCTTCGACCTGATGTCCGACGCCTTCGGGCCCGGTTCGAACGGCCCGATGACCCTCGTCATCGACCAGAGCGACGTGCCCCAGAACGACAGACAGTCGCTGGAGACCCAGGCGCAGAAGGCCCTCACCAATGTGCCGGACGCGGCCGCGATCACCCCGCTCGAGCCCACATCGGACGGCGACGTCCTGATCTCGACGGCCTACTCCGTCGCCGCCCCGCAGGACGAGCGGACCACGGACCTGCTCGACCGGCTCACCGACGACGTGCTGCCGCAGGCGGTGTCGGGGACCAGCGCGCAGACGTACGTCACGGGGACGACCGCCGCGCAGGGCGACTTCCTGGAGATCGTCTCCAAGAAACTGCCGCTGATCATCGCCGTGGTGGTGGGCCTGGCCTTCCTCGTCATCCTCACCGTGTTCCGCGGGCTGCTCGTCGCGGTCAAGGCCGCCGTACTCAACGTCCTGTCGATCGCGGCCTCCTACGGAGTCGTGGTGGCCGTCTTCCAGTGGGGCTGGGGCGGTCCGGCGCTCGGCGTCTCGGGAAAGGTCCCGATCGAGAGCTACGTACCGATGATGATGTTCGCGATCGTCTTCGGCCTGAGCATGGACTACGAGATCTTCCTGCTCTCCCGGGTCCGCGAGGCCTGGCTGCGCACCCGGGATCCCCGGGCGAGCGTCGCCCATGCCCTGGAGATCACCGCACGGGTCATCACCTGCGCCGCACTGATCATGGTCAGCGTCTTCGCCGCGTTCATCGTCAGCGACAACATCGTGGTGAAGATGCTGGGCCTCGGCCTGGCCGCGAGCGTACTCATCGACGCCACCGTGGTCCGCCTGCTGCTGGTGCCCGCCGTCATGACCCTCCTGGGGAAGGCCGCCTGGTGGACCCCGCGGTGGCTTGACCGGGTGCTCCCGCACATCGACGCCGAGGGCGAGGAGGAGGAAAGGGAGAAGGAAGAGGAGGCGGCCGGCGGGCGTTAGGCGCCGCACGCCGCGCACTCAGTGTCCGCGGAACGCCTCCTCCAGCCACCATGCCCCGTGCTCCCGCACCACTTTGGCGTCGACGAGCAGCGGTGCGGTGCGCGGGCCGACGACCCAGTCCTGTACGGCCTTCAGGTCGGCGGGCGTGCGCACGGTCACCGCCTCGAAGCCGTGACCGCGGGCCACGGCGGCGATGTCGGTGGGCGGGAACTCGACCGTGCCGAGCGGGAATCCGTCCGGGCCGAAGTGGTGCACCTCCGCTCCGTACGCGTCGTCGTTGTAGACCACGACCACCATCGGCAGTCCGAGCCTGCGCACCGTGTCGAGTTCGACGGCGCTCATCAGCGCCCCGCCGTCGCCGAGCGCGGCCACCGCGAGACGGTCCGGGCGGGCCAGGGCCGCGCCGATCGTGGTGGCGAGTCCGAGGCCGATGGACTGGAAGGCCTGCGTGAAGCACAGGCCTTGTTCGTCGGGGACGGACAGGTACATCGTCGGGTAGCCCATGAAGTTGCCCGAGTCGACGCCGATCACGCGCTGCGCGGGGAGGATGTCGTCGAGGGCGATGCTGAGCGTGCGTGGATCGATGTGGTCCCGGGTGCCGGTGTCGTCGTACGGGACGTCGCGCCAGTTGAGTCGCGCGGCGAGCGCTTCGGCGGTGGCGGGGGTGCGGTAGCCGCGGCCGCCGCCGTCCCCCAGCGCGGTGTGCGTCTGCCGCGCCGTCAGGAGCACGTCGCCGGTGACCCCGAGTTGGACGGGACGGTGCGCGCCGAGCGCCGTGGGGTCGTCGTCGACCTGGACCAGGGTCGTGTCCGGGCCGATGAGCCGGCCGTGCCGCGTCGTCCACATGGTGAGCGAACAGCCCAGGGCCACGATCACGTCGGCGCCCTGGATCAGCTCGGCGGCGAGCGGTGACGAGAACCCGCCCGCGACATCGAGCGACCACGGGTTGCCCTGGAACAGGCCGCGGGCCACCGCCGACGTCGCGAGCAGTGCGCCGCAGCGCTCGGCGAGCGCCTCAAGGGCCTGGCGGCAGCCGGGGCCGCGCGCGCCGCGTCCGGCGACGAAGACCGGGCGCTCGGCGTGCGCGAGGATCCCGGCGAGGGCCGCGATGTCGTCGTCGGCGGGTACGACGGCGGGACGCGGGGGCGGCGGCACCACGGCGGCCAGGGCCCGGTCCGCGTCCGGGGCGTCCAGTGCCTGTACGTCGAGCGGGAGGTTGAGCACGACCGTGCACCGCTCCTGGGCGGCACGGCGCACGGCGGCGGTCGCCTGCCCGACGGCGTCGGCGGCCGACGTCACACGGGCACTGCGCGCACCGACCGCCTGCGCCAACGCCCCTTGATCCACATGGAAGTTGGAGCGCGGGTTCGACGCCTCCGCCGCGAGCACGACGAGCGGCGTACGGCTCTTGGCGGCCTCGCCGATCCCGGTGAGTGCGTTGGTGAACCCGCATCCCTGGTGCACGCTGACCACGGTCACGGCGCCCCGCACGCGCGCGTACGCGTCGGCCATGGTGGCGGCGCCGCCCTCGTGGCGCGCCGCGACGAACCTCGCGCCCGCCGCCACCATCGCGTTGGTGACGTGGAAGTTGCCGGAGCCCACCACGCCGAAGACCTGGCCGACCCCGGCCGCGACCAGGGCCCGCCCGACCGCTTCGGCGACCTTCACGACGGCCGCCCCGCTCGTTCGACCAGGGCGAGGACCCGGGCCGGCGCCCCGGAGCCGGAGACGATGGGCAGCGGCCCCGCGATGACGACGGCCCCGGTCGGCGGCAGCTCGGCCAGGTTCTGCAGCTGCGTCAGGCCGTACTTGCCGCTGCCCATGAGGTACGAGTGACAGGGAAACGCCGGCTCGAACGCGTGCGCACGGCCCGCGTCGGTGCCCACCGTCTCCACGCCGAGCCCGGCCACCGGCGACTGCTCGGCCACCCAGCGGGCGCACGCGGCGGACAGGCCCGGCGTATGAGGCCCGTTCTCATCCGCGTTGAGGAAGGGCTCCTGCGCGTACGACCTGCTGCTCCACCCGGTCCGCACCAGGAGCCACCCGCCGTCGGGCAGCGCACCGTGCCGGTTCTGCCACGCCTGTATGTGCTCCACCTCGACGAGGAAGTCGGGGTCCTTGGCGACTTCGTCGGTGACGTCGAGCACCGCCGCGGGAGCCACCAGTTGGTGGGCGGGCACCGAGGCGACGTCGGCGAGGTCCTTGCCGGTGACCCAGTGGTTGGGCGCGTCGAAGTGGGTGCCGGTGTGCTCGCCGGTGCGGAAGTTGTTCCAGTACCAGGCGGGCCCCCGGTCGTCGTACCTGCTGATCTCCTCCAGCTCGAACACTTTGGTCTGCCCGAACTCGGGCGGCAGTTCAAGGACCGGCGTGCTGGACGACAACGGCGCGGTGAGGTCGACGACTTCGATCGCGCCACCACGCAACCCGGCCACCAGGGCGGCGAGAACGGAGGGCGACGAGGATCCCGGCGCGGCTGCGGATGCTGACGTTGACTCAGACATGCCTGCATCCTGAAGCCGCCGGCAGGGCCGCACAAGCGCCCGGGATCCCCGGATCCACCCACCGGACCCACCTGCCGGGACCCACCTGCCGGATCCGCCTATCCGACGCGCTCGATCCGCGCCTTGCGGATCAGGAACTTCCCGGCCTCGCGCACCTCCTCGAACGCCGCGTTGTTGAGCAGCACACAGCTGCCCGACGCCGAAGTGACCTCCACCGTGGTGGACTTGGAGTTGTCCAGGTTCGTCACCTTCAGCTGCGTACCGACGGGGAACTCGTTGCTGGACGCGGCCGGCGCGCCGGCCTCGCCGGACAGCGTGACGGTGGAACCGGCGCAGACGACCTCGCCCTCAGCCCCCGCGTCTCCCCCGCCCTCGGGCGGGGCCGTGGCCGTGGCCTCGCCACCCGGCTCCTCCGCCGGCGGCTGCGCAGCGTCCCCACCGGCGCCGCCCTCACCGGCACCCGCGCCCTCGCCGGCGCCTGCTCCTTCATCGGCACCCGCTCCTTCACCGGCGCCCGCTCCTTCATCGGCCCCGGCACCCCCGCCGGCCTCCGCACCGCCCTCCGCACCCTCCCCGGCATCCGCGTCGCAGCCCGACGCCGCCTGCTTCCGCCTGATCTCCTCGATCACCGCTTCCCGATTGGCGATCCGCGCAGCGGACTGGGCGTCGGGGTTGGCCCGCTGACCCGCGATGAACTTCTCGTTGTTGCTCAGCGCGGTGGCCAGCCCGTCACATGCTCCCGACGCCTGGCTCGTACCGGTCATCACCACCGCCGTTCCCGCCACCAGCGCGGCGGCGCCCACCATGAGGACGACCTTCTTCTTACGGGTGAGAGTCTTCTTGCGCGACACGTGCGACTCCTGTCCCCGGCGGTGTACGCCACCGCCGGATGGGTTTCCGTGTGCCGTCACATACGCGCAGCAGCCCCACTCGTCTCAACCGCCCCACCAACCACGTGGAGGCAGCCCTGCCCTGCCTGGCGGTCAAGCCCGGCGTTGTTGCGTACGGAAAGCGGACGGGGTGACGCCCGTGCGGCGGGTGCACGCGACATCCGGTACCAGCGCGGCACGGCATGACGTTGCCACTTGTTTGATTCTGTGCGGCTTCGTCGATGGACGGTAGGGGCGGCGCGGAGCTTCGTCAACGACACTGACACAGGCACAAGATGACGGCACGTCAGTTAGCTGCGTGACCACATCCCCACCCCTGGACCGAGATTGAGCGGCCCCAGCAGCCACTTTGCATCCAAGCCGGGGATCCCGCGCACCCACTCCGTGCGCAAGTCCTTGACAGATTCCGGGGCTGCTCCCAAGGTTTCACTCGACCCGCTGGATGTTTACGTGAACATCCAGATCCCTTGGCTGCCGAACCAGGGAAGGAATCATGTCCCCCCACATCTCCCCCCACATCACCTCGCAGCCCAGCACGCCGCCATCAGCCCGAAGGCGCCGACTCCGCCGCCTCCAACGTCGCACGCTGGCCGGCCTGTTGCCCCTACTGGCAGCCGTGCCGATCGCCCTCGTGTCCGGCGCTTCATCGGCCACCGCGGAGCCGAGCGAGCTGGACCCCAGCCAATTCAAGGGCGTGAACTGGGCGCGCCCCGGCGACAATTTCGTCGACGCCCCCCTCGTACCCGAAGGGCTGGACGTCGCGGACAGCTACGACACCGTGAAGGCGAAGGCCGACTCCGTCTACACGGGATTCGAGAGCATCGGCGTGAACACCGTCCGCCTCCCCGTCAACACCAAGTCGGTGGGCACGCCGTGGTGGGACGCCTACACCGGCGCGATCGACGCCGCGACGGCCAAGGGGTTCAAGGTCGTCCTCTCCTACTGGGAGGACGGAGCGTCCTCGAACGGCCGGATCATCGACTTGGCCGCCTTCAACTCGATGTGGAACACGGTTGCGGAGAGGTACGGCTCCGACGACCACGTGTACTTCGAGCCGATGAACGAGCCCCACGGATACAGCGCCACCGAGTGGGCGGACATCGCGGCCACTTGGATCGCCGACCGCCCGGCGATCCCCAAGGAACGGATCTTCGTCAGCGGGTCCGGCTACAACGACGAGGTCAAGTCCGTGTGCGCCGACAGCAGGCTCGACGGGACCTATCTCTCCCTCCACCACTACGCCTTCGGAAAGGACCCGAAGGACTACGACGGGTGGGTCGCCGACCTCAAGAACGGACTCGGCGACTGTGCCTCGCGCACCGTCCTGGACGAGTTCGGGGCGCCCATGGACGACGAACCCGACACCGGATTCGACTACAACGACCCGGAAAGCGGCGAGAACTTCGTCCGGTACCTTCGCGCGGACACCGACACCGTCCGCGCCCTCGGCATGGGCGCGATCTACTGGCCGGCCCTCGGCGGCAAGCACCAGGAACGTCCCACGTACGACTACTACTCCCTCTTCGCCCTGGAAGGCAGCGGCACGGACCTGCGCCTCAGCCCCCGCAACCCCAGCGGGATCGACCGCCTCAAGCACGCCTGGGGCCTCGACGCCGGGTAGTCACACTCCTGCACGCCGGCGCGCCCCGCCCATCCCCCACACCCCTCACACCCCCACACCGACAGGGAGAAGCCATGTCCGCGAATCTGCAGAGGAGAACACCGGAGCCCAGGAGGATACGGAGGACGAGAGGCGTGGTGGTCGCCGCCCTGCTGTTCGCCGCCCTGGCGGGGCTCCTCCTCTCCTTCCTCTCTCCGCCGGGCTCGGCCCAGGCAGCCTCCGCCGCCGTCACCGTCACCAACGGCACCCAGTTCACCGACCCGAACGGCGAGGTCGTGCACGCCCACGGCGGCGGCGTGATCAAGGTGGACGGGTACTACTACTGGTTCGGTGAGAACCGGAACGAGGACAACACCTTCCGGTACGTCTCCGCCTACCGCTCCACCGACCTGAAGACCTGGGAGTTCCGCAACCACGTCCTGACCGAGAAGTCGGACCCGGAGCTGGACTGGGCCAACATCGAGCGCCCCAAGGTCATTTACAACAAAGCCACCGGCAAGTACGTGATGTGGATGCACAAGGAGAACGGCTCCGACTACGGCGAGGCCCGCGCCGCCGTGGCGGTCTCCTCCACCGTGGACGGCGACTACGCCTGGCAGGGCAGCTTCCGGCCGCTCGACCACATGTCGCGGGACATCACCACGTTCGTCGACGACGACGGCACCGGCTACATGATCTCGGCGGCGAACGAGAACGCCGATCTGCACGTCTACCGGCTGTCCGCGGACTACACCAAGGTGGACTCCCTGGTGCGCAAGCTGTGGGAGGGCCAGTCGCGCGAGGCGCCGGCCATGTTCAAGCGCGACGGCAGGTACTTCCTCCTCACATCGGGCGCCACCGGCTGGTCGCCGAACCAGCAGAAGTACAGCAGCGCCGACAGCATCACCGGCGACTGGAACGGGCTGAAGGACATCGGCGACGGGAAGACATACAGCTCGCAGACCGCGTACGTCCTGTCGGTCCAGGGCAGTTCCGGGACGTCGTACCTCTACATGGGCGACCGCTGGGGCAACTCGATGGGCGGGAACGTCAACGACTCCCAGTACGTGTGGCTCCCGCTGGACTTCCCCACCGGGGACACGATGACGATGGACTACTACCCGCAGATCTCCGTCGACGCGGAGGCCGGCAAGGTGAGCGGCACCGGCACCTGGGAGACGCTCACCGCGGAGCACAGCGGGAAGTGCGCCGACATCGCCGACGAGTCCCTGGGTGACGGTGCGGCCGCGGTCCAGTGGTCCTGCGCGCAGGGGCGCCTCAACCAGCAGTTCTGGCTGCGGGACTCGGGTGACGGCACAGTGCGCGCGATGCTCCGGCACAGCGGGAAGTGCCTCGACGTCCGTGACACCTCCACCGACGACGGAGCGGCCGTCGTCCAGTCCGCCTGCGGCGAGGCCGACAGCCAGCGCTGGACGGTGGAGGACACCACCGGGGACGGCGTGCGCCTCGTCGCGCGGCACAGCGGCAAGTGCCTCGACGTACAGAACAGGTCAGGCGACGACGGAGCCGCGCTGGTCCAGTGGACCTGCGACAGCGAAGCCGACAACCAGCGGTGGAAGCGCGCGGGTGCCTGAATCCTCCGGAGCCCTACGGCACTCAGCCGTAGGGCACTCGCTTACGTAGCGGACTGCCGCAGAACGGCGACCTCGCGAGGCGGCAGGACGAGACTGCCGGAGGAGGTGTTCCCGAGGAGCACGTCCCCGCTCGGTTCGGGCAGTGCGACGGACTCGTCCCCGCGGTTGACCAGGAAGAGATACCGACTCTCCGCATCGTGGCGCACCACGAGCTCGACCAACCCCTGCACCTGCTCGGGGAGTTCACTGGCCACCCCCGCCGGAGCGAGCAGCTCGGGCAGCAGTCCGGCAAGGCCCTCGGGCCCGAGGCGCGTGGAGACGTACGTGGCCGAACCCCGGCCCGTCGGGCGCCGCGTGACCGCAGGGCGGGAGGCGTAGGCGCCGGTGCGATAGCGGGCGAGCACCTCGACCTCCGGTCCCGTCACATCGATCCGGTCGGTCCACATGCTCCCGGTGGCACCGTTGTCCAGGTCCACGGAGTCGCCGTCGAGCAGCGGCCCGAACTCCTCGATCCGGATGCCGAGCAGCTCCCGCAGGGCGCCGGGGTAGCCGCCGAGCCAGATGTGGTCGTTCTCGTCGACGACACCGGAGAAGTACGTGGTGACGAGGTGGCCGCCGCCCTCGACGTACCGGGTGAGCTCCTTGGCGAGCGCCTGCGGGATCACATGCAGGACAGGGGCGATCACGACGTCGTACGAGGACGGGTCCGTGCGGTGGGCGGGTACGACATCGGCGCGGATGCCGAGGCGCAGCAGGGCCGAGTACCAGTCGAGTGCCTCGCGGTGGTAGTCGAGCCGCGAGGTGGGATGGGAGTCGAGCTCGCCGGCCCACCAGGAGTCCCAGTCGAACAGGATGGCCACGCGGGCGGGTTCACGCTCGGAGCCGGCGAGCGGTGCGAGCGCTTGGAGCGTGCGCCCCAACTCGGTGACGGAACGGAAGAGTTCACTGTCGGCCCCGGCGTGCGGCACCATCGCCGAGTGGTACTTCTCGGCACCCGCCGCCGACTGACGCCACTGGAAGAAGCAGACGGCGTCGGCGCCGTGCGCGACATGCAGCAGCGAGTCGCGGGCCAACTCCCCATCCTTCTTGGGCAGGTTGACGGGCTGCCAGTTCACGGCGCTGGTGGAGTGCTCCATCAGGAACCAGGGGCGGTGGCCCGCGATGCCGCTGGTCAGGTTGGCGGAGAAGGACAGTTCGTCGCGGTCCCGCGCTCCGGGGACGACGTAGTGGTCGTTGGAGACGAAGTCGAGCGCGCCCGAGGCCGCCCAGTCCGCGTAGTCCATGCCCTTGGTGCCGCTCATCACCATGAAGTTGGTGGTGACGGGGACGTCCGGGGTGATCTCGCGCAGCACCTCGCGCTCGGCGATCAGGTGCTCCTTGAGCGCGTCCGACGAGAAGCGCTTGAAGTCGAGCTGCTGGGTCGGGTTGGGGTGTGAGGCCGCGAGGCGCGGCGGCAGGATCTGGTCCCAGTCGCTGTAGCGCTGGGACCAGAAGGCCGTGCCCCAGGCGTGGTTGAGCCCGTCGAGGGTGGTGTAGCGGGCACGCAGCCAGGCGCGGAAGGCGCGGGCCGCGTCATCGGAGTAGTCGTAGACGTTGTGGCAGCCCAGCTCGTTGTTGACATGCCAGGCGATCAGGGCCGGGTGGCCGGCGTACCGGGTCGCCAACTCCCTTACCAGGCCCAGCGCATGGGCGCGGAAGACCGGCGAGGTGGGCCGCCAGTGCTGCCGGGCGCCCGGCCACACCGTCTCGCCGGTCGCGGTCACCGGCAGGATCTCCGGGTGCGCGGTGGTCAGCCACGGCGGCGGGGATGCGGTGGCGGTGGCCAGGTCGACACCGATGCCGCCCGCGTGCAGCAGGTCCATGACCTCGTCGAGCCAGCCGAAGTCCCAGCTGTCGGCGGTGGGTTGGAGCCGGGCCCAGGAGAAGATCGCCAGGGAGACCACGTTCACTCCGGCTTCGCGCATCAGCCGGATGTCCTCCTCCCACACCTCCCGCGGCCACTGCTCGGGGTTGTAGTCGGCGCCGTAACCGATCCGCCGGCTGCCGTCCGGGCCCTTCGCGTACGGAAAACGGGAGGTGAGAGGGGCGGTCATGCACATCCTTTCAAAGGAACGGGAATCAAGCGGGGCGGGCTACTTCTCGACGGTGAAGCCCTGCTCGCCGCCGTACTTGAGGGACGCGTCCTGCCACGACTTCAGGCCGGCCGACAGCTTCGTACCGGAGACATAGGCCTTGCCGACGGTGTCGTTGAAGATCGAGTTGGCGTACACCTGGTAGGGCAGGTACGTCCAGTCGGTGGGTACGTTCTTCGCGGACTCGGCGAAGATCTTGTTGGCCTTCTGGCCGCCGAAGTAGGGGAACGCGGTGTCCTGGAAGGACGAGGAGTTCAGGTCCTTGGTGGTGGCCGGGAAGGCGCCATTCTCGATGCGGGTCCCCACGCCCGCACCGGAGTTGGCGTACTCGACGAAGGCGTACGCGAGTTCCTTGTTCTCGCCCAGCTCGGGCAGGGCCAGCGAGCTGCCGCCGTTCTCGGCGCTCACGTCGGCGCCCTTGGTCCACTGCGGCAGCGGTGCGGCACGCCAGTCCCCTTCGGCGCCCTTCACGCCGGAGGCGAAGTTGGCGGGCATCCAGGCGCCGACGGTCAGCGTGGCGATGGTGCCGTCGCCCAGGCCCTTGTACCAGTCGTCGCTCCAGCCGCTGACGGGAGAGACCAGCTTCTCGTCGATCAGCTTCTGCCAGGTGTCGGTGTACTTCTTCGCGCCCGCGTCGGTGAAGTCGATGCCGACCTTCGTGCCGTCGACCTTGTACGGCCGCGAACCGCCCTGCCACAGAAGGCTGGTGGTCAGGCCCGCGTCACCGACGTCGCTCGTGATGTACGCCTTCGGGTCGGCCTTGTGCAGCTTGCGGCCGGCCTCGACGTACTCGTCCCAGGTCGTCGGCACCTTGATCTTGTGCTTGTCGAAGACCTTCTTGTTGTAGAAGAGCGCCATCGGACCGGAGTCCATGGGCAGGCCGTAGACGCCGTCGCCGGACTTCACCGCGTTCCACGGGCCCGGCGAGTACGACCCGGCCAGCTTGTCCGCCCCGTACGCCGAAAGGTCGGCGACCTGCTTCGTCAGGGCGTACTGCCCCAGTGCGTAGTACTCGATCTGTGCGACGTCCGGGACGCCCTTCTTCGCCGAGATGGCGTTCGAAAGCGCCTTGTACTGGTCGTTGTTCGTGCCCGCGTTGACCAGCTTGACGTCGACCTTCGGGTACTTCTCCTCGAAGTCGGCCTCCACCTGCTTCAAGGTGGGCTCCCACGCCCACACGGTGACGGTGCCGCCCTTCTTCAGCGCGGCCTCGATGTCGGAGGCGCCGACCTTCTTCTGGGCGGAGTCGTCGTCGCCCGACCCGCAGGCAGTCGCCCCCAGAGCAAGAGCGGTGAGAAGACCAAGTCCGCGCAGCAAGCGGCGGGAGTGCTTGGGCATGGCGATACTTCCACTTCGTCGTGGTTCGACAGGATGACTGACCGCGCCTACAGACCGCGCCTATTCCTTGACGCTTCCGGCGGCGAGGCCGGACTGCCAGTGCTTCTGGAGCAGCAGGAAGGCGGCGATGAGGGGCACGATGGTGAGCAGCGAGCCGGTGACGACCAGGTTGAAGACGGCCTCGCCGCCTGCCGTGGCCGCCTGTTTGTTCCAGGCGTCGAGGCCGAGTGTGAGCGGGTACCAGTCGGGGTCCTTGAGCATGATCAGCGGCAGGAAGTAGTTGTTCCAGGTCGCGACCGTGGTGAAGAGAAGGACGGTGACCGTGCCGGGCGCGAGCAGTGGCAGGGCGACCTGGAAGAAGGTGCGCAGCTCGCTCGCCCCGTCGATCCGGGCGGCCTCCATCAGCTCGGTGGGGATCGCCTCGGTCGCGAACACCCACATCAGATAGAGCCCGAACGGAGAGATCAGGGACGGGATGATGACGGCCCACGGGGTGTCGGTCAGACCCATCTCGCTGAACATCAGGAACGTCGGGACGGCGAGCGCCGTGGTGGGCACCGCGACCGCGCCGATGACGACCGCGAACACCCCCCGCTTGCCGGGGAAGTCGAACTTGGCGAGCGCGTATCCGCCGAGTACGGCGAGGAAGGTGGCGCCGCCCGCGCCCACGACCACGTACAGCAGGGTGTTGAGGAGCCAGCGGCCGAAGACGCCGTCCTGGTACGTGAAGGTCTCGGTGATGTTGTTCCACAGGGCGAAGTCCCCGTCGAACCACAGGCCGAACGAACCGGCGAGCCCCTCCTGGGTCTTGGTGGCGCTGATCAGCAGCCACAGGAGCGGGACGAGGCTGTAGAGCAGGACGACGCCGGTGAGCAAGGTGAGCAGGACGCTGCGCCGGGGGCGCCGGGGTGTGTGCCGGCGCGGGGTGCGCAGGCGCGGTGCGGTGGTGCGCGGCCGTGCCGCGGGCCGGGGAGCGGTGGTGGTGCTCGGTCCCGTCATCGGGCTCACGCTCCCTTGCGCATGCCGCGCAGCTGGACGACATAGGCGACGACCATGGTGAGCACGCCCATGACGATGGCGACCGTCGCGGAGTAGTTGTGCTGCTGGCCGGAGAAGGACAGCGAGTACGTGTAGTAGTTCGGGGTGTAGTCCGTGGTGATCGCGTTGGGCGCGAGCTTCTGGAGGATGGCGGGCTCGTTGAAGAGCTGGAAGCTGCCGATGATCGAGAAGATCGTGGCGATGACGAGGGCGCCGCGGATCGCCGGGAGCTTGATCGCCGAGATGACCCGCCACTGGCCGGCTCCGTCGATCTGCGCGGCCTCGTAGAGCGAGTGCGGGATGACGCGCAGCGCGGAGTAGAAGATCAGCATGTTGTAGCCGACGAACTCCCAGGTGACGATGTTGCCGATCGACGCCAGGACCAGGCCGGACGAGAGCGGGTCGGGCAGGTGGACGCCGAACGCGTCGTTGATGTCGCCGACCAGGCCGAAGCGGGGCCCGTACATGAAGCCCCACATCAGCGTCGCGACGACGGCGGGTACGGCGTACGGCAGGAAGACCGATATCCGGAAGAAGTCCTTGCCGTACAGGCGGCCGCTGTCGATCGCGAGCGCCACGAGCAGGGCGATGCCCAGCATGATCGGCACCTGGACGGCGAGGAAGAGGCCCACGCGTGCGACGCCGTCCCAGAACTGGCCGTCCTGCAAGGCCTGTTGGTAGTTGTCCAGGCCCACGAAGGTGGTGCCGCCGATGAGTTGTGTCCGGAACAGGCTCAGATAGACCGAGTACAGCAGTGGCGCCAGGAAGACCAGCGCGAAGACAAGCAGGAAGGGGCCGATGAACCCCCATCCCCTCCATGAGCGGCGTGCGCGCCGCGGCGGTGGCCCGGCCGCGCGGGGGGCTGCTGCCGCCGGCGGTTGAAGCGTCGTCATCTCGCGTCCCTCGCTTGTGCTTCGCCAAACCGAAACCGCAGTTCACGTAAACGTTCCAGGCCGGTTGAGCGGCTCGACCAATGCGCGGGTCAGACGATATGTTTACGTAAACATTCGATGGCGGCATGTCTACACTGCCTCCAGATGAGCGGTCAAGGGTTGCTCACGAAGGGCGGCACCTGGTGAGGGAGAGCGTGGACGGCACAGACGAACACACCCCGGCGTCACGGACGCCGGGCGACGGGCCCATCCCCGCGAGCCGTCCCGCACGCCGCCGTTCCGTGTCGATGGCGGACGTGGCCCGGCTGGCCGGGGTCTCCTCCCAGACGGTCTCCCGCGTCTCCAACGGCTTCCCCGGCGTCAACGAAGCCACCCGCGAGCAGGTCCTCTCCGCGATGAGAGAGCTCGACTACCGCCCCAACAGCGCGGCCCGCGCCCTCAAGAGCGGCGAGTTCCGCACCATCGGCGTCATCACCTTCACCCTCTCCACGACGGGCAACGTCCGCACCCTGGAGGCGATCGCCACCTCGGCCGCGCAGGAGGGGTACGCGGTCACGCTGCTGCCCGTCGCGGTGCCCACCCAGGACGAGGTCCGCGGCGCCTTCTCACGCCTCGGGGAACTGGCCATCGACGCGGCCATCGTCATCATGGAGGTCCACCTCCTCGACGACGCGCGCCTTTCGCTGCCGCCGCACGTGAAGGTCGTCGTCGCCGACTCCGACGCCGGAGACCGGTACACGGTCGTGGACACGGACCAGGTCGGCGGCACCCGTGAGGCCGTCGCCCATCTCCTCGACCTCGGCCACGAGACGGTCTGGCACCTCGCAGGACCCGAGACGTCGTACGCGGCCCAGCGCAGAACGGAAGCCTGGCGCGCGGCGCTGGTGCAGGCCGGCCGCACGCCGCCCTCGCTCGTCCGCGGCGACTGGTCGGCCGAGTCCGGCTACCGCGCCGGTCTCGAACTCGCCGAACGCGCCGAGTGCACCGCGGTGTTCGCGGCCAACGACCAGATGGCACTCGGCCTGCTGCGCGCCCTCAACGAGCGCGGCCGCAAGGTCCCCGAGGACGTCTCCGTGGTCGGCTTCGACGACATCGCCGAAGCCGGCTCGTTCCAGCCGCCGCTGACCACCGTCCACCAGGACTTCGGCGAAGTGGGCCGCCGCTGCGTGGACCGCGTACTGCACCAGGTGAAACACGGCGAACCGGAGCACGGCACCACCCTGGTGCCGACCCGACTCGTGGTACGCGCGAGCACCGCCCCGCCACCTGCGCGCTGACCGGCGGCGAGGGCGCCATCGCCGCCGTCGCGGCCCCCTCGGACGAATGAGACGAATCGGGAGAGCCTTCCGCTCGGGAGAGCCTTCCGCGCGCACCTCTCCGGAGCCCTCCGCTGGACAGCGGGCCGCCGGTGATCCCGCGAGGGCCGCTGCCGGACAGGCGGATCAGCGCAGTCCGGCGAAGAGATCGTTCTCGGGTACGGTCGCGCCGGTGGTGTCCTTGACGCGTACGAAGGTCTCCATGCCCATCAGCTCGCCGAACCTCTCCTTGCCCATCTTGAGGAAGAAGATGTTCTCGCCCTGACTGGCGTGCGCGGCCAGCGCGTCGAACTTCTGACCGCTGAACGCGAGGGTGTCCACCCACGTGGTGATCTCGTCGTCGGGCAGGCCGATCTCGGCCATCGCGGCGGCCTCGGCCGGATCCGGCTCCGGCATGTCCGGGTGGAACTCGCGCATGATCTCCCCGAACCGCTGCATCCCCGAGCGGGGCATCGTCGTCCAGTACACCTTCGGTGTCAGCTCAGTCATCTCCAGCGCCGCCATTGTGATGCGGTGGGCCTGGATGTGGTCGGGGTGGCCGTAGAAGCCGTTCTCGTCGTACGTGACGACCACATCGGGCCGGTAGTGCCGCATGAGTTCGGCGAGTCGGGCGGCGCCTTCCTCCACGGGGGTCTGCCAGAAGGCTCCGGGGGCGTCGTTGCTCGGCCAGCCCATCATCCCGGAGTCGGCATAGTCGAGGAGCTCCAGATCGCCGACCTTCAGGACGTCACAGCTCTCCTTGAGTTCTTGACGGCGCATCAAGGCGACGGCCTCCGGATCGTGCCCGGGGTCGCCCGGCTTGACGCCCTCCGGTCCGTCACCGCAACGGCCGTCGGTACAGGTCACAAGAACCGTGCGGATGCCTTCCGCCGCGTACCGCGCGAGGACCCCTCCGGTTCCGGTGGCCTCGTCGTCGGGGTGGGCGTGTACTGCCATGAGCGTCAAGGGCCGGCCAGTCATGAAACTTTCCTCCTGCGGAAGTACATCGTGATCCGAGTGCGCGGCGTGCGTACCGCGCCCCTGGGGACCGGCGGCGCCGCCGGTCCCTCGGTCGATGCAACCGCGCCGACCGGACCGGCTGTTCCCGGCGCGGCCGATTGTTCTGCCAGGCGGCGGCGTTTCAACACGAACCCCCGGAGAAGTGGCGCTGCAGTTCGTCAGGAGCGGTGCAGTGCCGCTCCGCCCGCGTACCGCGCCGACGCGCCCAACTCCTCCTCGATCCTGATGAGTTGGTTGTACTTCGCCGTACGGTCGGACCGGGAAAGCGAGCCGGTCTTTATCTGGCCGCAGCCCGTCGCCACCGCCAGGTCCGCGATCGTGGTGTCCTCCGTCTCGCCGGAGCGGTGCGACATGACGACGGTCCAACCCGCACGGTGCGCGGTGGCGACGGTGGCGAGGGCTTCGGTGAGGGTGCCGATCTGGTTGACCTTGACCAGGACGGAGTTGCCGACGCCGGTGCGGATGCCCTCGCGCAGCAGATCCTCGTTGGTGCAGAACACATCGTCGCCGGTGAGCTGGCAGCGGTCGCCGACGCGGGCGGTCAGCTCCCGCCAGCCGTCCAGGTCGTCCTCGGCCATCGGGTCCTCGATGGAGACGATCGGGTACGCGTCGATCAGCTTGGCCAGGTAGTCGACGTGCTCGGCGGGCGTGCGGCGCACTCCCTCGCCCGCGTACACATACGTACCGTCCTGGAAGAACTCCGACGAGGCCGGGTCCATGACAAGGCCGATGTCTGTGCCGGGCCGGTATCCGGTGCGGTCGATGGCCGCCATGACGAAGTCGAGTGCCTCCTCCGCGGTGCGCAGCGCGGGCGCGAAGCCACCCTCGTCGCCGACGCCCGTGGCGTGCCCGGCGGACAGCAGGTCGCGGCGGAGCGTGTGGAAGACCTCGGATCCCATGCGGACGGCTTCGGCGAAGCTCTCCGCGCCCACCGGAGCGATCATGAACTCCTGGAAGTCCAGCGGGTTGTCGGCGTGGGCGCCGCCGTTGACGATGTTCATCATCGGCAGCGGGAGAAGACGGGCGTCGGCCCCGCCGAGGTAGCGGTAGAGAGGCTGGCGGTGGGCCGCCGCGGCGGCCTTGGCGGCGGCGAGGGAGACGCCGAGGAGTGCGTTGGCGCCTAGGCGGGACTTGTCCGCCGTACCGTCGAGTGCGACGAGCGCGGCATCGAGACCGGCCTGGTCGTCGGCGTCGCGCCCCACGACCGCGGACGCGATGTCGCCGTTGACGTGGGCCACCGCACGGTCGACGCCCTTGCCGTGCCAGCGCCCGGGATCCCCGTCGCGCAACTCCACCGCTTCGCGTGCGCCGGTGGAGGCGCCGGACGGGACCGCGGCGCGACCGAGGGATCCGTCGACGAGAAGGACATCGGCCTCGACGGTGGGGTTGCCCCGGCTGTCGAGCACCCTGCGGGCGGTGACGGACTGAATGACGGTGGACTCAACTGCCCTGGAAACCATGGGAGGTCCTTCGCGTTGACGCACGCCGCGGCCCTGCTGCGACAACGCTGGCGCGTGCCGCGACGACAGCGACTCTACAGCAATGCTGTTCAGTTCAGCTGTTCAGTTGTGCTGTTTAGTTGCGCTGTTCAGCAAAGCTGTACAGACAGGGTGCGCAGGCCCCCTGCTGATCACCGGTTAAAGTGCCTCATGCCCACCCCGGAACCCGCCGCCGTCGCCACCGAACTGCGTACCGCGATGGGTAAGCTCACGCGCCGCGTGAAGCACGAGGACCGGATTCCGCACGGCCAGGTCTCCGTGCTCGGCACCCTTGATCGCGACGGGGCCATGACCACCAGTGATCTCGCCGCGGATCAGCGCGTACGGCCCCAGTCCATGGCCCGTGCGGTCGGGCTGCTCATGGAGCAGGGCCTGGTCGTCCGCCGGGCGCATCCCACGGACGGCCGCAAGTCCCTGGTCGAGCTCTCCCCCGCGGGACAGGCCGCCCTCGAGGCGGAGCGCGGGCGCAGGGTCGGCTGGCTCGCCCAGGCCATCGAGATCGAGCTCACCGACGAGGAGCGGGACGTTCTGGCGCGCAGCGCCGCCCTGATGGAGCGGCTCGCCGCGCGCTGAAGCGTCACGATGTGCTCCATCTGCCATCCGCAAGGCGGGATTGCCCTGGTGGGCGCGACGGGGTCCCAGCAGTCCGTTCGCGGCCGTCATAGGTTCGAGGAACGGCGGCCGCCACCGCGGCCTCGCCCCACCTGACGACCCGTGAGGCAGCACCCCATGACCCTGAGCATCCGCAACCAGATTCCCGGCACCGTCTCCTCCGTCACCGCCGGCGAGGCCATGGCGACCGTCAAGGTCCGTCTCGCGGGCGGCCAGGACATCACCGCCGCGATCACCACCGAGTCCGTCAAGGACCTCGGCTTCGTCGAGGGCTCAGAGGTGAGGATCCTGGTGAAGTCCACCGAGGTTGCCCTGGCCACCGGCCCGGTCCAGGGCGTCTCCATCCGCAACCAGATCGCGGGCACGGTCACGGACGTATCCACCGGCGGCGCCATGGCTTCCGTCAAGGTCGACGTCGAGGGCGGTGCACTCACCGCCGCCATCACGAAGGATGCCGTCGCAGACCTGAACCTGGCCTCCGGCTCCCCCGTCGTCGCGCTCATCAAGTCGACCGAGATCTCCCTCGCCACCGCCTGACTATTGTTGCGGGCATGCAGCGCTACACAATCGGGCAGGCCGCCCGCCTGCTGGGCGTGAGTCCGGACACCGCGCGCCGGTGGGCCGATGCCGGGCGCGTGACCACCCATCGGGATGAGGGCGGGCGCCGGCTCATCGACGGGCGGGACCTGGCCGCCTTCTCGGTCGAGCTCGCCAAGCAAGGTGCTGACGAAGACGCGTCCTACACCTCCGTCCGCAACGCCTTCCCGGGCATCGTGACCGGTGTGCGGCTCGGCGATGTCGCGGCGCAGGTGGAGATCCAGGCCGGGCCACATCGACTGGTCTCGCTGCTGACCCGGGAGGCCGTGGAGGAGCTGGGCCTCGAAGTCGGCATGGAGGCCACCGCCCGCGTGAAGTCGACCAACGTGCATATCGACCGGACCTGACGCGCCTGGCCGCGCGCCCGGCAGCCTCCGCGGACACCCCCGCCTGGACACCGCCTTCCCAGGCGACCCCGCCCCGTACAAACGCACATACCACCCCTGCCTCCCATTCATCCGGCTCATGCGATGCGCCAGGAGACTTACCCCTCGCATATGCGGCAGTATGAGCCCCGCATGCGCACCTACGCCTTTGGGAGCAGACCGTGATGACCCGATCCACGCGCCGTACCCGCCGTACCTTGCAGGTGGCCGGCGCGGGCGCCGCCGCGTTGCTGGCGCTGAGCGCCTGCTCCTCGTCCGACGACTCATCGGCCGAGTCGGACTCTTCCGGTTCCTCGTCGAAGAAGCTCTCGGGAACGGTGACCGTCTTCGCCGCCGCCTCGCTCAAGGAGAGCTTCACGACGCTGGGCAAGGACTTCGAGGAGGCCCACCCCGGCACGAAGGTCACCTTCAACTTCGGCGGCAGCGACTCGCTCGCCGCGGGCATCACCGGAGGCGCTCCGGCCGATGTGTTCGCCGCCGCGAGCCCCAAGACGATGAAGATCGTGACGGATGAGAAGGACGCGGCCGGCGCCCCGTCCACCTTCGTCCGCAACCAGTTGGAGATCGCGACCCTGCCGGGCAACCCCGACAAGGTCGCCTCCCTGAAGGGCCTCACCAAGTCCGGCATCAAGGTCGTCCTGTGCGACAAGACGGTGCCGTGTGGTGCCGCCACGCAGAAGGCGCTGGATGCCAGTGACCTGAAGCTCACCCCGGTCTCGTACGAGCAGGACGTCAAGAGCGCCCTGACGAAGGTGGAGCTGAAGGAGGCCGACGCCGCGGTCGTCTACAAGACCGATGTGAAGGCCGCGGGCGACAAGGTGGAGGGCGTGGACTTCCCCGAATCGGCCGATGCCATCAACGACTACCCGATCGCCCTGCTCAAGGACGCGCCCAACGCCGACGCGGCGAAGGCGTTCATCAAGCTCGTCCAGTCCGCCGAGGGCCAGAAGGTCCTCACGGCCGCCGGGTTCCTCAAGCCGTGACCCAGCTCGACAAGTCCGGCGCCGCGGCCCACCCCCTCCCCGGTGGGCCGCGGCGCAGGCGCGTCGGGGCGGACCGGCGTGGCCGGCGCTCCGGGGTGCCGCTGCCCCTCCTGCTCCCCGCCCTGGTGGGCCTTGCCTTCCTGCTCATTCCGCTGGTCGCCCTTCTCCTGCGGGCCCCGTGGAGCAACCTGCCGGAGCAGCTGACCAGTACAGAGGTCTGGCAGGCGCTGCAACTGTCGCTGTTCTGCGCCACCGCGGCCACCGCGGTGAGCCTGGTGTTCGGCGTGCCCTTGGCGTGGCTCCTTGCCCGTACGGAGTTCCGCGGGCGGGGGTTCGTACGCGCCCTGGTGACGTTGCCGCTCGTCCTGCCACCCGTGGTGGGTGGTGTGGCGCTGCTTATGGCACTCGGGCGCAACGGTGTCGTCGGGCAGTGGCTTGACTCGTGGTTCGGGATCACGCTGCCGTTCACCACGACGGGCGTCGTGATCGCGGAGGCGTTCGTGGCGATGCCGTTCCTCGTGATCAGTGTGGAGGGAACGCTGCGGGCCGCTGATCCACGGTTCGAGGAGGCCGCCATGACCCTGGGTGCGTCGCGCTTCACCGCGTTCCGTCGCGTCACCCTCCCCCTGATCGCGCCCGGGATCGCGGCGGGCTCCGTCCTCGCCTGGGCCCGTGCGCTCGGTGAGTTCGGGGCGACGATCACTTTCGCGGGCAATTTCCCCGGCCGTACGCAGACCATGCCGCTGGCCGTCTACCTCGCCCTGCAGAGCGACCCGGCGGCGGCCATCGCGCTGAGCCTGGTGCTGCTCGCCGTATCGATCGCGGTCCTCGCCGGGCTGCGGGACCGCTGGATGACTGCCTCATGACCGACATCGAGAACGTCGAGAACACCGGGAACGTCGAGAACGTCGAGAACGTCGAGAACACCGCGGCCGGCCTCGCTTCCGCCGACGGTCACGGCGCGGGCCTCGATGCCCGGCTCGTCGTCGATCAGGGCTCGTTCCACCTCGACGTGGCGCTGGCCGCCGCGCCGGGTGATGTCGTGGCGCTGCTCGGGCCGAACGGAGCCGGCAAGACCACGGCCCTGCGCGCGCTGGCCGGACTCACTCCGCTCTCGAGCGGCGGCCATCTGCACCTGGACGGCGCTTCGTTGGACGGTACGCCTCCCGAGTTCCGTCCGGTCGGTGTCGTCTTCCAGGACTATCTGCTCTTCCCGCATCTGTCCGCCCTGGACAATGTGGCGTTCGGGCCGCGCTGCCACGGCGTGTCCAAGGCCGAAGCCCGCACCCAGGCCGCCGCGTGGCTGGACCGCATGGGTCTGGCCGATCACGCCGGGGCCAAACCCCGCCGCCTCTCCGGCGGTCAGTCCCAGCGCGTCGCCCTCGCCCGGGCGCTGGCCACCCACCCGCGACTTCTGCTCCTGGATGAGCCGCTCGCCGCGCTCGACGCCCGTACGCGTCTTGAGGTACGTGCCCAACTCCGGCGGCACCTGGCCGACTTCGAGGCCGTCGCGATACTGGTCACCCACGATCCGCTGGACGCCATGGTGCTCGCCGACCGCCTGGTCGTCATCGAGCACGGCCGCCTGGTCCAGGAGGGTGCGCCCTCCGACATCGCCCGGCACCCGCGCACCGACTACATCGCCCAGCTGGTCGGCCTCAACCTCTACCGGGGCGAGGCCGATGGGCATGCCGTCCGCCTCGACGCCGGTCCTGCCATCACGACCACGGAGGATCTGACAGGACCGGTGTTCGTCGCGTTCCCGCCGGTGGCCGTGACCCTGTTCCGTGACCGGCCCACCGGGTCCAGTGCGCGCAACCTCTGGAAGTGCGAGGTGGCCGGCCTGGAGACGCACGGCGACCAGATCCGCGTGGACCTCACCGGCGAACTGCCCCTCGCCGCCGATCTGACCACTGTCGCGGCCGCGGAGCTCGAGCTTCACCCGGGCGCGACGGTCTGGGCCACGGTCAAAGCGACGCAGACACATGCCTACCCGGCTTGAGCGGAGCCTCCGGATGGATTACGCGGGGCCGGCCGTCGCACCGCCTCCTGGTCCATCGCCAGCCAGACACGGTCGCGGGTCACCGGCACCTCGGTGAAGCGGATGCCGGTGGCATCCCGCAGTGCGTTGGCGAACGCGGGGGCCACCGGGTTGAAGGGGCTCTCGCTCATCGACTTGGCCCCGAGGGGGCCGATCGCGTCGGTGGTTTCCATGAAGTGGACCTCGGTGCGTGGCACGTCGGCGTACTGCGGGAGGCGGTAGCGCCGGAAGGCCGCCGTGGTCACCTCGCCCCGCTCGTCGAGTCGTACGGTCTCGAAGAGTGTGGCGCCGAGCGCTTGGGCGACTCCGCCCTCGATCTGGCCGCGGCACTGCAGCGGGTTCATGACCTTGCCCGCGTCGGCGGCGTGGACACTGCGCAGGATCTTCATCTCGCCCGTGTCCGGGTCGACGGCGATCCTGAACCACTGGGCGTTGAAGGCCACCGAGCGCGGGGTGCCGCCCCAGTGGCCCTCCGCCGTGATCTCGCCCTGTGCACCTTGGGCATGCGCCGCCTCGTGGAGCTCTTTCAGGGTGACGATCCGGCCGTCGCAGTCGAACCCCTCCGCGCCGAGCACGCACAAGTGGCGTGCCACGCCCACGTACCGGGCCGCGAAGGTCTTCAGACGCCCGGCCAGAGATTCCGCGGCGAGCAGGACCGCCTTGCCGGCCACGACCGTACCGGCCGAGCCGAAGGCACCGGTGTCGTGGCGGACAACGTCGGTGTCGGACTGGCGGACGGCGATCCGGTCCATGGTGGTGTTGAGGGCTCCCGCGGTGATCTGCTGGTGGACGGTGGTGGTGCCGTTGCCGAACTCGGCGGTGCCGACGGCGATGTCGTACGTCCCGTCGGCGAGAAGACCGACGGTCGCGTCGGCGTAGTGGCCGCCGGGCGGACCGGTGGCGATCATCGCCATGGCCGTGCCCTGGCCGGTCAGCCACCCCTCCGGGACGTCGTCGGTGCTCCGGTCCTCCGCGATGGCCTCGCGGACGATTCGCAGGCACTGGGCGAGTCCGTACGAGGCGATGTGCAGGTCCTCCTCCTCGCCGATCGGACTGAGCATGGGATCGCCGGGGCCGATGATGTTCTTCTCCCGGAAGGCGAGGGGGTCCATGTCCAGGCGGCGGGCCAGCTCGTCCATGGCGGATTCGACGGCGAAGGTGACCTGGCCAAGGCCGTAGCCCCGGAAGGCGCCCGCGGGAACGCCGTTGGTGTAGACGGAGTAGGCGTCGACCTTCTTGTGCGGGGCCCGGTAGACGGCGAAGGACTCGCCGACGCTGTGGAACATCACGGCCGGGCCGTGATTGCCGTACGCGCCCGTGTTGGACACCACCCGCATCTGGATCGCGGTCAGCGTGCCGTCGGCACGGGCGCCCAGCTTGATGCCAATCGTGAACGGGTGGCGGGTGGTGGCGCCGTAGAACTGCTCGGCGCGGGTGTACTCGAGCTTGACGGGGCGCCGCAGCTTGAGTGCCGCGAGGACGACGATGTCCTCCGTCAGCATTTCCTGCTTGCCGCCGAAGCCGCCGCCCACCCGGCCTGCGACGACGCGGACTTCGTCCTCCGGAAGGCCGTAGAGGGCGCACAGCGCGCGGCGGGTCAGGAACGGCGTCTGGGTGCTTGAGCGCACGGTGAGCCGCTCGCCCGTGGCGTCTTCCTTCGGCTCGAAGTAGGCGACGCAGCCGTGTGTCTCCAGGCTGGCGTGCTGGACGCGCTGGGTGCGGAAGGTCTCCTCGTAGACGACCGCGGCTTCGGCGAACCCGTCGTCGACGGAGCCGATCTCGCCGTGCACCTCGCCGGCCACGTTGTTCCCGACGCGGGCGATCCGCACCTCCGGCCCCTTGCCGGCGTGGATGACGGGTGCACCGTCGCGCATGGCCTCCTCCGGGTCGGTGACGTAGGGCAGTTCCTCGTACGTCACTTCGATCCGTCGGCAGCCCTCCTCGGCCGCCTGCTCGCTGATCGCGACGACGGCCGCGACGCGCTGGCCGATGTGGCGGACGGTGTCGTCGAGGACGCGGGTGTCGTCGGGGTCCTCGGTGGGGTGCTCGTGCCGGGCGCTGGAGTACAGCGTGTCGGGGGCGTCTTCGTGGGTGAGGACGGCGTGGACACCGGGCACCCGCAGGGCTGCGGAGGTGTCGACGGCGAGGATGCGGGCGTGCGGGTGCGGGGAGCGCAGCAACTTCATGTGCAGGAGCCCGGGGACCTCGACGTCGAAGGTGTACCGGGCGGTGCCCGTCACGACCTGGGGTCCTGCCGGGGCGCCGAGACTCTTGCCCACCGCCTTCCCCGCGCAGGGGCGTTCGGTGTGCCGCACGCCGCGGACGGCGTCCTCGATGGCGCGATATCCGGTGCAGCGGCAGATGTTGCCCTTGAAGGCCCGCGGGAGGTCGTCCAGCTTGCCGTCGTCGTGGGCACCGCCCTTCTCCTGTTCGAGGGCGGCCGTGGTCATCAGGAACCCCGCGGTGCAGAAGCCGCACTGGAAGCCCTGGGCATCCAGGAACTTCCGCTGTACGGGATGGAGTTCGCCACCTTCCCCGACCAGGCCCTCCACCGTGGTGACCGACCGGCCCTCCGCCCGCACCGCCGGATAGAGACAGCTGTGCACCGGCTCCCCGTCCACGTGCACGGTGCACGCCCCGCAGTCGCCCGCGTCGCAGCCCTTCTTCACGCCGAACCAGCCGCGCTCGCGCAGATACGTGCGCAGGCACTGACCGGCACGGGGCTCGGAGTAGAAGGTCTTGTCGTTGACCCGGATGCTGAAACTCATCGCACACCGTCCCGGGTGAGTTCGTGGCGTACCTGCTCGGCGAGGTGGAAGGCCATGTGCCGCCGCCACTCGGGCAGTCCGTGGATGTCGTCGAACCAGTCGGAGCCGCCCACGGCCGACGCGATCGCCGCGCGCAACTGGGCCCGGTCCGGCGGCAGGGCGAACCAGAGCCGGAACGGCCGTCGGGTCGCGGCCGTGATGGTCACGGCCAGCGAACCGTCCAACGGATCCAGCGTCCCGATGACGAGGGCGCCGGAGCGCCCGAGGCCGTAGAGCGACGCCTGCCGGAAAGCGGTACGGCACCGCAGCGAGCGGGCGGGGATGGTCACCGAGCGCAGCAACTCGCCATCGGCCAGATCCTTGCGGCCCGCTCCGGTGACGAAGTCCGCAACCTTGACGCGCCGGATCGAGCCGTCCTGAGCCTGAAGCAGACACTCGCCGTCGAGGGCCGCGGTGAGGGAGATCATCGGTCCTGCGGGCAGGGCGTTGCAGAGGTTTCCGCCGACGGTCGCCATGTTCCAGATCTTGAACGAGGCGAGGAAGGCCCGGCAGCACTGCTCGATGAGAGGGGCGGCCGCCGCGTCGAGCGTCCGCCCGAACCGGGACAGCTGGGCGATGGTGCACGTGGCCGCGATCTCCAGCGACCCGTCGGGCAGCGTGTGGAGCGGCTCCCAGCCCATCCGGCTCAGATCCACCAGGCGCCGCAGGTGCGGCTGGGGTTCGGAGAAGAGGTACGTTCCTCCGCCGAGCCAGGCGTCGCCAGGACGCCAGGGCTCGTGACGACGCGCGTCACGCACGTCGAGAACCGTGTTCAGATCCATGTCTCCCCCGTCTTCGCCCTTTGCTTCCCTCGTCAGTGAAGCCCGGCCACAGGCCGAAA
Organism: Streptomyces sp. NPDC021622; assembly: GCF_040640795.1. Taxonomy (NCBI): domain Bacteria; kingdom Bacillati; phylum Actinomycetota; class Actinomycetes; order Kitasatosporales; family Streptomycetaceae; genus Streptomyces; species Streptomyces sp. NPDC021622. The sequence continues at coordinate 40,103 of NZ_JBFACK010000011.1, read as the reverse complement.
ACGACTGGTGCAGAGCACGGAAAATCTCCAGCCCGGCCGGTCATGTCCTGGTGAATCAACCAAGAGGCGTGCCCCCACCTCTTCCTTGCATTTACGATGACTCAACTCGTACCCACCTTGTGGATGTGAGAAGCCGGGCGACCACCCGGTGGCCATTCAAGGAGTCAGCACATGCACGTCGGAGACCTCCTCCAGATCAAGGGGCTCGACCTCACCCTCGTCTGGGGTGGCGAGAATCTGCTCGACCAGGCGATCAGCGGAGTGACCGCCACGGACCTGGAGGATCCCGCCCGCTTTCTCCAGCCCGGAGAGATCGTGCTCAGCGGCCTGGTGTGGTGGACCGAAGCGGACCGTCACGCCAGGACCGAGCGCTTCGTCTCCGCACTGGCGGAGTCCGGAGCCACAGCGCTCCTCGCCGGCGAGGAGACCCACGGCACCGTCCCCGCCGACATCGTCGAATCCTGCCGCGAACACGGCATCGCGCTCCTGGCCGTACCGGCGCACACCAACTTCCGGGCGATCACCGAAGCCGTGTACCGGCGCCAGTGGGGCGACCTCAGCCGCCGCCCCGCAGACCACTTCGCCCTGCCCGAGAACGTACGCAACGAGCTCGGCCGTCTCCTCGATCAGCGCGCCGAAGCCGGCGAACTCCTCGAGTGCGCGCTCGCTCCGTTCGGTACGCCGTCGTGTTACGTGCTCACCAGCAGCGGGCGCACCATCGCCCGCACCGCGTCAGCCCCCGAACTCCCGGCCACGCAGGCCGCGCAGAACCTGCGCGGCCCCGCCGGTGAGACGCTGCGCGTCCAGGCGGAGACCACGCCGTACGACGCCTGGTATCTCCATCTGCCACCACAGGCAGGCGGAGCGCCGCCCCGTGCCCTGCACGAGACAGCCGAGGCCATCGGCCAGTACCGCCACCTTCACGATCGCCGGCATGCGGCCCGGCGCCGGACCGGGCAGGAGCTGATCGCCCTCGTCGACAGGGACGGCGCCGACGCGGGAGCTCTGGCCAACGCCCTTGCGTCCTGCGGGCCGCTCACGGAGGGCCCCTGGCAGGTCGTGGTCACGGCCGCCGGCGGGCAGCTCGCGGACAGCGCCGCCGAGGAAGCGCTCACGGAGGCACTCCAGCACCTTCCCTCCGCCGACTTCGCGGTCGGCACGACCCTGGACGCGGAAGCCGTCGCCGTCGTACGAAGCGGCGACTGGGGCACCGCCGCGCTCCGCGAGCCCTGGTCCCTGCTGCACGACTGCCGCCCCGAGACCCCGCTGCACACCGGCGTCAGCGCGCCCACCACCGAGCCCACCGGACTCCGTACCGCCCTCGCTCAAGCCCGCTACGCCCTCGCGGCGGCACGGCACGGTTCCCCGACGCCCGGCCAGGTGACCGCGGTCGAGGAACTCTCTTCCCTGGACTCACTCCTGGCCGGCATCCCCGCCGACGTACGCACCATCTTCAGTGCCGCGACGCTCGGCCCCCTGGCCGACCGCGAACCAGCCTCGCACAGCAGGCTTCTGGAGACCCTGGAAGTCTTCCTCGCCCACAACTGCTCCTGGGCCCGCACGGCCGAAGCCCTGCACCTGCACGTCAACACCGTCCACTACCGCATCGAACGGATCCAGGACCTCACCGGACGGGATCTCTCCCGCTTGGACCACAAACTCGACCTGCGCGCCGCGCTCTTGTGCCGCTGAGATGCTCGCGGGCCCCCGCCGGCGCCGGCCTTCAGGCCCGTCGACGACGAGACGCCGAGATGAACGGCTCCGTCAGATGCGGCGTCGCCAGGTGCAGCGTGGCGGCGGTTTCGTGGCCGAGCATGCGCTCCCTTGAGCGCCTGGCCGCCTCGGGGTCGGTCTCGTGCGAGTAGGCGAGCTCGGGGTGGAGCAGTTGGAGCGCGTGCACCAGGAGGTCGCCGGTGACGAGCGCAAGATCGCGCCCGTCGGCGACCAGCACGCTCTGGTGACCGGGCGTATGACCGGGTGTGGCGACCGCGCGCCCGGCGCGCAGTGGCGTGTCCCCGTCGAGGAGCCGGAGCCGGCCGACCGCCTCGAGCGGGTCGGTGAGGGTCTCGCGAAGCTGCGGGTTGAGCGCGTCGAGGGCGTCGAACTCGGCCCGCTGGAGCAGGTATTCGGCGTTCGGGAAATAGGGGCGGCGGCCGCTGGTCGCACTGCCGGCGCCGCCCGCTGAGGGGACGGCCGCCTCGGTCACGACCGCCCACCCGACGTGGTCGGTATGCAGATGCGTCAGCACCACGGTGTCGACCTCGGCCGGGTCGATGCCCGCGGCGGCGAGCGACTCGGGGAGCGCACCGGGGACGGGCGCCCATGAGGCTGCCGGGCCGTCCGCCGGACCAATCCCGGCGTCCACGACGGTGAGGCCCTTGTCGCCGCGGATCGCGTACGCGCGGAACTGGAGCCGCCAGCCGCCCTCGGCGTCGACCGCGCCCGGGTCGTAGCGGTCGGCCTCGGCCCACTGGGCGGCCGTGGCCTCGGGGAAGGCCTCGCCGCGCGGGGAGAAGAACGGGCCCTCGCCGTCGGCGAGGGCGATGATCTCGGTCGAGCCGATCCGGAGGCGGGGAGCGCTGAGGGACATGGCCGCGATCCTGTCATGCCTCGCACGGGGCACGCGCGGCTCGTGACAGTGGGCCGGTCAGCTGCGGAAGGGGCCCGTGACTTCGTAGGTGATGCCGCCGGACGAGCTGCCGCTCGTACCGCGCTGGCTGGAGAAGTAGAACCGTTTGCCGTCCGGCGAGAAGGCCGGGCCACAGATCTCCGAGGAGGACTGGCCGTTGATCCTCAGGAACGTCGCGACCACGTCGTCCGGCGTGATGATGCAGATCTCCATGTTGCCCCCGTCCTCCGCGACGTACAGATCGCCGGAGGACGAGCCGGTGACGTTGTCGACGCCGGTCAGCGGGGCTCCGCCACCGACGACCAGGGAGTCGTCGTAGGCCAGCTCATAGGTGCCGGCGGCCAGGTTGAGCTGCCAGACGCGGCCATCGCCCTTGGTGGTGAACCAGACGGTGTCATTGGCGTAGTGGCAGCCCTCGCCGCCGTTGAACAGCTTGGCGCCGGAGACCTGGTCGCGGGTCGGGGTTGGCGAGCCGTCCGGGTCGGGCACGGTTGCCCAGGTGAAGCTGCCGGAGGTGGCCGTTCCAGCCTTGAGGACCTGGAGCGTGCCCGCCGAGAGGTTGCCCCACGTGGACGGAACGAACCGGTAGAAGCAGCCGTCCGACGCGTCCTCGGTCAGGTAGATCACCTTGCGGACCGGGTCGGCGGCGGCCGCCTCGTGGTTGAAGCGGCCCATGGCATCGCGGCGCACGGCGGCGTTCACGCCCCACGGGTCGGTCTCGTAGACGTAGCCGTTGCTGACCTCCTCGCAGGAGAGCCAGGTGTTCCAGGGGGTCGCCCCGCCGGCGCAGTTGCGGTTCGTGTTGGACAGGATCCGGTACGAGCCGGTGATGGAGCCCGTCGAGTTGAACTTGATCGCGCCCGCGCCGCCGGTGGAGGAGATCTCCGAGTTGGAGACGTAGATCCAGCCCGTGCCGTCGGCGAAACAGGCGCCGCCGTCGGGGGCGTTGTGCCAGGTGTAGGCGGTGGAGCCGACCTTCTGGCCGGACCCGGCGATCACCCGGCTGGTGAAGCCGCTGGGCAGCTGGATGCCGTTGGCATCCGCCGTGCCGAGCGCTCCGTAGGGGCCCGGGCCTTTCTGGGCCGGCGCCGCGTAGGCCGCGCCCTGCATGAGGGTGTAGCCGAATGCCGCCGCTGTGCCGCCGACGACCGCTCCACGCAGGAAACTACGACGTTCCACTTGATCACTCCAGGGGATCGTGACCGTCCCTGCCGCACCGGTCGGGCGGCAGGGTCGCGGGGGGTGCGCTTCCGGAACGTACGAGTCCTGGATTGACGGTGCATCAACGACCGATGAAGCGGAAGCGACTGCTTCCGGCCTGTTGCGCGCGGCCGATGGTCTCGGCCGCGCCGTTCACCGTGACGCATCGGCCCCGGTCGTCGGCAGATAGCGCGGCGCGCGCCAAGCCTTCAGCCGCTGCTCCACCGCGGCCCCCAGAGACAGGAGCTCGGCGTCTTGGTGGTCACCGGCCATCAGGAGCAGGCCGACCGGCAGTTCGCCAACGGACCCAGCGGGCACCGAGAGGGACGGATATCCGGCGACGGCCGCCGGCGTGGACGAAGGGATGACGTCGTTGTCGCCGCGTGCGCAGTCGGTCGTCCAGGCGGGCGGGTTCGTGGGCGCCGCGATGGCGTCCAGGCGATGGGTGGCCATGGTCTCGTCGAGGGAGCGCCGGGAGAGGTCCTTCAACTCGGCACGCATGGCGCGGTACTTGGGGTCGGTGGTGGGCGGCGCGGCGAGTGCCTGCTCGAACAGCTCCTGACCGGCGAAGCAGGTCTGTTCCTCGGGGTGGGCACGGTTGAACTCGATCAGCTCGGCGAGGTTCTGGGGGCCCTTGCGCGTACCGAGGTAGGCGTCGATGTCCCGGTGGAACTCGCTGAGCAGCGCGGGGAATTCGAGTTCGGCGAGCCGCGCCTGGTACGGGGGCGTCACCTCGACGACCACGGCTCCGGCCTTGCGCAGCTTCTTCGCCGTACGGGTCATCACGGCGTCCACGTCGTCTCCGAGCGAGGGCAGGCGCCACAGCCCGATCCGCTTGCCGCGAAGGCTGGTGCGGGCGGCGTCACCGTACGAGCCCTTGCCCTCGCTCAGCACGGACAGCGTGAGCGCGGTGTCGACCACATTGCGCGCCATGGGCCCGGCCGTGTCCTGCTCGGCTGAGATCGGGACGACGCCCGACTGGCTGACCAGGCCGAGGCTGGGCTTGTGTCCGACGACGCCGTTCATCCCTGCCGGGCACACGATGGAGCCGTCCGTCTCGGTGCCGATGGCGACCTGCGACAACGACGCGGCGAGCGCGGCGGCGGAGCCGGACGACGATCCGCACGGGTTCCGGTCCAGGACGTACGGATTATTGGTCTGCCCGCCCACCGCCGACCACCCCGAAGTCGGCTTGGTGGCACGGAAGTTGGCCCACTCGGACAGATTGGTCTTGCCGAGGATCACCGCCCCCGCCTTGCGCAGCCGGGTCACAAGGGCGGCATCGGTGCCGGGCGGGCTCCCGGCGAGCGCGAGCGATCCGGCCGTCGTCGGCATGTCGCGGGTGTTCACATTGTCCTTGACCAGCACGGGGATGCCGTCCAGCGGCCCCAGGGTCTTGCCGCGCCGGTGCCTGGCGTCGCTGGCGGCCGCCTGGCGCAGCGCCGTCGGGCTGGTGCGCAGCACCGAGTGAATCCTGGGATCGACATCCTCGATCCGCCGCAGGTAGGCCCGGGTAAGCGCCGCCGAGCTCAGCGAACCGTCGGCCATGCGCGCCTGTAACTCCGGAATCGTCGCGGTGTCCAGATCGACGCCGCGCTCCTCGGCAGCTTGCGCACCGCTGCTGTCCGGTACGCCCGTCAGAAGCGACCCCGCGACGAGGGCGGCGGTCATTGCGGCCATGCTCTTCTTCCTCATGCGGGTCAGCGGACTACACGGGCCGCGTCCGGCGCAAGGGCGCGGGGCTTCCACAGATCGCGGCACCCGCGCCGGGTCGGGCCACTCAGGTGACACCTCCGCCCCAGAGCGACAACCGTGCCCAGGGCGCCGAGAACTGCACCGGCCTCGCGGAGGTCGCCGACTGGACCTGGACCGGTTGATGCCCCAGCCGCCGCTCCGGCGGACAGTCGGCTCAGCTCTGGGCCGGGGTGAGCACCACGAAGTCCGCGTTCGACGGGTCGAGGCAGACGGCCAGGCGGCCGACGCCTTCCGCGTCCGCCGGTCCCATCTGCACGCTCCCTCCGTTCTCGGTGACCTTCGCGACCGCGGCGTCGCAGTCGGCGACAGCGAAGACCGGGTGCCAGTACGGCCGCCCGCCCGCCACCGCGAGGTCCTCTGTATGGAGCTGCATGAGGCCGCCCTGCATACGCTCTTCAGGCAGCCCGGCGGGCGTGATGAGGGTGTACGTGCCACCGCCGCCCGGCAGCTCCGTGTCGCTGAACTGCCAGCCGAACACTGCGCCGTAGAACTCCTGGGAGGCCGCGGCGTCGCTCGTGTACAGCTCGGTCCAGGACAGCGAGCCCGGCTCGTCCGCCAGCTCGAAGCCCGAGTTCTTCCCCGGCTGCCAGACGGCGAACTGGCCCCCCAGCGGGTCGCTGTACTGCGCCATCCGGCCCCAGTCGTCGAGGTCCCGCGGCGCCACCCGCACCGTGCCGCCCGCGCGCTCCACGGCCTGAGTCGTGGCGTCCGCGTCGGTGACGGTGTAATAGATCATCCAGGCCGAGCGCGCTCCCTCCTCGCTGAGCTTGCCGAGCCCGGCGACGGTCTTGCCGTCCTTCTTGAACATCCCGCCTTCCATGTCCTCCGACTCGCCCATGGACTCGTACTCCCAGCCGAGCACCGCGCCATAGAAGGCCGCGGCGGCCCGGACGTCCGGGGCACCGAGGTCGAGCCAACAGGGGGAGCCGGGAGCGAGGTCAGTGGTGATCACGGCGATTCCCTTCGCAGATACTGTGTGGCACCAGCCTGGCACTCGCCACTGACAGTCGCGCGTCGACCGCCCGGTGATGCGCCTCTAGAGGGCGTGCCGGCGGGGGCCAGGCGGTGGACCAGTGCACTTGGGGGATCAGCGGTGTGCCCCTCGGGTGGGTTACGCGGTCAGGAAGGAGACCTTGGTGAGGTTCTCCGAGGCGGTCCAGATCCGCCGGGCCTCTTCTACGCTGCGCAGCCGGGAGTAGAGCTTCTGCTCTCCGGGAGGGCCGCCCATGTGCCCGAGTCCCCGCGGCCCGTAGAACCCGCCGCGCTTGGCGTCGGGAGAGGTGGCGGCGAGGAGGGCGGGAAACTGCGCGCTCTCGACCGTCCCGACGATGATGCCGCGGGCGGAGAGGGCCCGGATCAGGCGCACACCCATGGTGTCCTTGCTCCGGCCGACCGCGAGCAGAGTCGTCGGGGCGACTCCCGGATGGGAAAGGTTGCTCGTGATGCCCCAGTGGTGGGCCTGCCTGCGCCCCGCCTTCATGCCGTCGTACGAGCGTTCCCATTTCAGGTCGTCCCAGTTGATGGCTCCTTGGTTCGCCGCGATGCTGACCTGGAGGTCACCCGCGCGCAGCCGACGCGCAGCAGCGGCAGCAGATGGGCCACCAGGGCGAAGTGGCCGAGATGGTTCGTACCGATTTGCAGCTCGAGACTGTCGGCGGTCGTGTGCCGGTCGGGCGGAGTCATGACGCCGGCGTTGTTGATGAGCAGACGGATCGGCCGGCCCTCCTCGCGCAGGGGCCCGCCGAGGGCGGCGACGGAAGCAGGCTTCGCACCGACCGCCCCGCGCGGATCATGCCGAGGGGCCCACCTCGGACCAGTCGATGATCCGATCGCCGGGGTCACAGCTTCTCCCGGCCGATTGCAGACCGCCTCCGTGGCCACCGCGGGCCCGCCCGCTTGCTTGGCATCCGGCTCTCGGAGGTGGATGCCGATGGTGCTCCCGCGCTGACGGCGGCAGCCTCGGCCGGGGCGATGCGGCGCAGCAGGAAGCCGGCGGTCAGGGCCATGACGAACATCACCACCGCGTACACCGCCGAGGGGATGGCCATCCGGGTGCTGTCAAGGAGCGAGGGGCTGAGGGCGATTGCCATCGACAGCGTGGTGTTGTGCATGCCGATCTCGAAGCAGGTGGCGACGGACTGCCGGTGGTCGCCGCGGGCCAGCCGGGTCGCGCCGTAGCCGATGGTCAGGGAGATCGCGCCGAAAAGGAAGACGACAAGGCCGACGTCGGCGAGATAGCCGAGCACGTTCTCACGCTCGGCGGCAAGCGCGACGATGATGATGCCGACGAGCGCGGCAACCGCCGTCACCTTGACCATCCGCGTGGAGCGCTCCGCGAAGTCCGGACGGCGGTGCCGGACCAGCATTCCCGCCGCGACCGGCACCAGCACGACGAGGAAGACCTGCAGTGTCTTGTCGAAGCGCAGTCCCAGCGCCTCATCCGTGCCGGTCATGAAGTGGTCAAGGGAGAGATTCACGACGATCGGCAGCGTGACGACGGCGATGACCGAATTGATGGCGGTCAGCGTGACGTTGAGGGCGACGTCGCCGCCGAAGAGATGGCTGAAGATATTGGCCATGGTGCCGCCGGGAGAGGCCGCGAGCAGCATCATGCCGACGGCCAGCGCGGGACTCAGATCGAAGGCCAGCACGAGGCCCAGACAGGCGGCGGGCAGCAGCACCAGCTGGCAGACGAGCGCGACGGCCACAGGCCGCGGATACGCCGCGATCCTGCGGAAGTCGGCCACAGACAGGCCGAGTCCGAGACCGAACATGATCACGGCGAGGACGGCAGGCAGCAGATAGGTGGTCAGTGGCGAGTCCACGCGAACAGACTCCGCGAGGCTGCTCGAAAAGTCCATGACCATACAGAACAGCTCCCGCACGCCGGCCGCGGCGGAGAGGCGCAGGGCCCCGGTAGCCGGCCATCAGGCCAACCGGCCGCGCCGACAGGTCCAGAGAGACCTCGCCCTCCACCGCTCCCGGTTCGCCGTGACCAGGTCCAGCAGCGTGCCCCGCGCCGGCCCGGGGAGTTGGCCACGTGGACCGCGGTCCCCGGATCCGCCTGGATCAGCACCCGCCATCCGACGGGCTGGGAGCGAGTGGGAGCACAAAGCGCTCCCACTCGCTCCCACCACCACCCCGAAAACGCCTCAGGGCCCATCCAAAGATGAGCCCTGAGTTGCGGAAATATCGGCATCGCTGTCGGGACGACAGGATGTGAACCTGCGACCCCTTGCCCCCCAGTCAAGTGCGCGATCCTGGTTCGGAGTTCTGAAGACCCATCGGCGCCCGTACGACGTCGTTTGCGGAAGTGCGGGGCCGCTCTTAAGAACTTCTTACGCTCACCCCCGATGCTCTCCCCCGTGAATTACGTGAAGAGCAACAGCAGTCAGACACAGCAGCAGCCCCGGCACGGTGACGTCGCAGGCGCGCAGCGTCGGCGACGCATCCGTACGTACGGCATCGCTGCGGCCGTCGTGCTGACCGCCACCACGGCGTCGGCCGGCTACCTGGCCATGGCCGAGCCGCCGTCAGGCGGCGGTACGCCGGGCGAGCCGCCACAAGTGCACGGCAGCACGGTCGACTTCACCGTGCATGGCGGCACCGCGCGCGTGGACACGGGGTCGCTGCGCGTCACGGGGCACACCGACGACGGGGCCTCACTCCCGGTGTCCGGCGCGGCTGTGCAGCAGCTCGGCAAGCCCGGCCCGGTGACCGTGGACGGCGACACTGCCCGCTGGACGTACCCCGACAAGAAGCTCACCGTCACGGCGGAGAGCGATCACGGTCGGCTGCGCATGACGGTGCACTCCGGTGCCGCCCAGAACCTGTCCTGGCCCAGTACCGCGCCCGGCGCTCACGGGGCCCTTCAGATCCCGCGCGGCGAGGGCTTGCGCATCCCGGTGAACGACATCTTCTGGAACTCCGGCGAGGCCGGTCTGACGGACACGGAGGCCGAACTCTCGGGCGGCCTCACCCTTCCTGCCTGGGGCTACACCCAGGGCAAGCACGGCGTCAGCTATATCGTGCCGGAGGAGGTCGGCACTTCGCTGGGCTTCGCCTCGAAGGGCGGCCGGCTCGGCTCCACGGCGCGGCACGAGTTCTCGCGGCGCGAGCAGACCCGCGACTACACGGTGCACTTCTCCCTCACCGGCTCCTCCCCGGTCTCCTCCGCCACCAACTACCGTGCTTACCTCGCCGAACACGGCAAGCTGCGCTCCTTGAAGCAGAAGATCCAGGAGAATCCCGAGGTCGAGCGGCTGCTCGGGGCCGTGCACGCCTATGCCTGGGGCAGCGCCCGTACCGCGAAGGGCGTGAACGAGCTGCGCAAGCTCGGCGTCTCCCGTCTCTGGCTCGGTTACGACGCCGACGACCAGCCGATGGAAGAGAAAGCCGTACGGGTCGCGCAACGACACGGCTACCTGGTCGGACCGTACGACTCCTACGCCAACGGCCAGCCCTCCGACAGCGCCGACAACCCCTCCTCGAAGTGGCCCGGCTCGGTCTACCCGGACTTCTGCATACGGAACTGGAAGGGGGAGATCAAGGAAGGCTTCGGCGGCCGGGGCTGCTACGTCAGCACCCAGGCGTTCAAGCAGGCCGAGCCCGGCAAGCACTACCTGGCCGACCGGGCGAGGAAGATGACGGCCAACGGTGCCGACAGCTACTTCCTGGATGTCGACGCGGCGGGCGAGCTGTTCACCGACAGCAGCAACGGCCACCGCATGAACAAGAAGCAGGACCGCGCCAACCGCCTGGAGCGCATGCGGAAGCTCGCATCCGACGACAAGTTCGTCCTCGGCTCCGAGTCCGCCGGTGCCTGGGCCGCCCCCGTGCTCACCTTCAACCACGGTGGGCAGACACCGGTCGCGGACGGCTTGTGGAAACTGGAGAGGGACAAGGAAAAGTGGGGCGGCTACGCGCCGCAGGGCGAGCCGGCGATCTTCTTCAAGCAGGTCAAGCTGCCGCCCGAGCTGGCGAAAGCGATGTACGACCCGCGCTACCGCGTCCCCCTGTACGAAACCGCGCTGCACGGCTCCGTCATCAACACCGACCGCTGGGAAATGCCGTACAACAAGCTCCCGGACCAGAAGACCGACCGGGCATTGATGTCCGTCCTCCACAACACCCCGCTCAACTTCACGCTCGGGGAAAAGAACCTGAAGTCCACGGGGAAGGAGATGGCGGCGCTCCAGCACTATTTCGCGCCCCTGCACAAGGCCGCCGGAACCGAGCCGATGACCGGCTACCAGCGGCTCACCGGTGACGGGACGGTGCAGCGCTCGGAGTTCGGCGACGGGAAGCTGACCGTGACCGCCAACTTCGGGAAGAGGAAGTACGGTTCATTGCCCGGCGGTTGTGTGGATGCCACGCTCGAAAACGAGGCGAAGTCTCACCGCCTCTGCCCGGCGAAGCTGCCCTGAGCGTTCCCCGGACGAGGTCACTGGTCGTGGTGCTGGTAGCGGTACGTAAGATCCATGCTTTGCCGCCACATCAGGCACACTCGGTCGCTCAGTACTCGCTCCTCCTCCAAGGTGTGCGGCCGTAAGCCGAGATCGTCGGCAAGGCAGACAAGGGCAACGAGCCCAAGGTGATTGCGAGGCTGAAGCAGCTCCATGGAAAGTGACCCGCAGTACGTCGTCGTCGACGACCGGTTCTCGGCCCTCTTCATGCTGGGGGCCGACGACCGCGCCGAGGATGTCGAGAACGTCGACGTCGAGCTCCGTCTGCCCGACGGAACGAGGTGGAGTGCCACCTTCATGACGCTCCGCGAGATCGCCGAGGTCATGGACCGCTGGAAGCAAACGGGCGAATGCGCGGGCGGCGCCTTCTTCCAGTGCCCCGACCTCGTCATCGTCCCGACCGGCGGGGTCGACGCGATGATGGCGTCCCTTCGCGGAATCATGGATTCCGGCGGCCCGGAGGGAATCCTGCCCGAACTGGACTGAGCGACAGAGCGCCGGAGGTCCCGTCGGTAAGGGCGGGGCCTCCGGCGCAGGCGAGTACGGAGTGCAGGCCTTCCTGGCCACCCGAGCCGCGTCACGCCGCGAGCCGCATGATGACTCCGGGACGTCGGATCTTGGTCGAGCTTCTGCCCTGCCGGGAGCCCCGTCGGCGACGGAGTAGCCCCGGGTCAGCGTCCGTTGCCCTGTGGCAACCCGGATATGCGTCGCTGGTATCGGCGGGGTAGGAAGCTCCGGCGAAAAGCCCTGGCTAGCAGGCCTTCCACGAGGAGATCCTGTCGTTGGCGGTCGGGCCGACGTTGGGTCGCGCATCGCCTGGACCCACCCTCGCCAGGAGGGACCCCTCACCGTTTGAGTTCTGGTAGAAGCAGACGTGGGAACCGGTGCGGTTCCTGAGGGAGGTCGTCCGATCGTTCATGTATCCCCCGACATTGGGACGTTCAGTTCCGGGATCGAAGACGAAACGTCCTTCGTAATTGCTGTTGTCCCAGACGCATACATACTTCTTGGGGCAGTCGTCGGGGTCGGCGCTGGCCGGCGTCGCTCCTAGGCCGACCGTCGTCACTGTCACACACGCTGCCGCGATGACACCGGCTACCAGAGTCCTCTTCATGTCTTTCCGTCTTCCTCTCGTCGATCTGTGTACCGCAGTTCGCGGTCATCAGAAATTCGGGAGCAGGCCGGGCGGGTCGTTCCCCTCTTCGTGCAGCACCGTGGTCCAGCACATCTCTGTCAGAACGTCCGCCCGAGCGTTGTCCGGGGCGGCTGCCCCGGACGTACATTCATGCTCGGCGCTGCCGCACTGCGGTCGCATCGGCGAACATCGCCTACACCTCTCCGGCGGAGGCCGGTGGCATAGGCGAACATCGCCTATGCCTCTCGGGAGCACGCCGGCCCGGAGGTCAGGGAAGCTGCATGTCCCTGAGCTGGCGGCGGGAGGTGATGTCCAGCTTGCGGAAAATGCTGCGCAGGTGCGCGTCGATGGTGCGCGGGCTCAAGAACAGCTGCGTGCCGACCTCCTTGGAGGTGGCCCCGGTGGCCACCCGCCGGGCGATGTGCAGCTCTTGGGCGGTAAGCGCATCGGTCGGCCGGGCAGTTGGCTTGTGCGGCCGCTCGCCGGTGGCGCGCAGCTCACGGGCGGCGCGGGCGGCGAATGCCTCTGCGCCCATGCCCGACAGCAGTTCGTGGGCGGTGCGGAGTTGCTCGCGGGCGGCCTGACGCCGGCCTTCGCGGCGCAGCCATTCGCCGTAGATCAAGTGGGCGCGGGCGAGACAGGTCACCATCCGGCAGCACCCAAACCGCTCGATCGCCTCGCGATACAGCGCATCGGCGGTCGGCCCGGTGCTGGTCAGCGCGCGCGAGCGCGCCTCGAGACCGAGTGCCCACTGGGTGCCGCTGGCGCGAGTTCGCGAGCTGAGCAGCTCCAGCGCGTCGGCCGCTGGGGCTGGTTCACCGGCGCGGACGGCCGCCTCGATGAGCTCGGGCAAGGCCAGGTTGCTGTGCTCCAGCTCGTCGGAGTCGCTCGGGCCTGTTGCGGCGTCGAACGCGGCGCGGTAGTTGCCCAGGCTGTTGTTCAGTACGGCCAGCGTGTACTGGGCCACGGTGACCACCGCGCTCTCGCCCCGCCGGGTCGCGTCCGGGACCATGTCCGCGTACAGCTCGGAGGTTTCGGCCTGCCGACCGCGCCAGGCGGCGAGCTGGATCCCGGTGATGGTGACGATCGCCGGCTGGATCGCGGTGGCCTCGGCGACGAGCTCGGCGGCTTGGGTGAGCTCGCCGGTGTGTGCGAGCACGACGGCGAGATAGTCAAGCGCGGCGGGCAGCTCGGACAGTGCGCCGGCTTCGCGCGCGAGCCGGACGCGGCGGCCGGCCAGCTCAAGCGCCGTCTCGTCGTCGAACAGCGACACCGCGACGCGGCTGCCCAGCCACAGCCAGCGGCGGCTGTCGTCCGCTGCCGCGGTGCGGGGATGGCGATCGTGGTCGCCGAGCGCCCCCAGTGCCCGCCGCAGCCTTGGCATGCTCGCTTCGTACCCCTGCGTGGCCCTGGTCACAAGACCGTCGAGCAGTAGGTCCACCACCCCTGGCGGGTGGGGCGGTGCGGGCGCGGTCTGGGCGGCTTCGGCCACCTCCAGCACCCTGCGACCGCGGCCGAAGGAATCAGCGACGACAGCCGCCTCGAGCGCCTGCAGGTAGGTCTGGCGCGCCATCGCGACATCCAGCGGGACGAGCGTCTTGGCCGCGTCCACCAGCATCCCGGGCACTTCGCTGCCCCGAGTGGTATCGAACAGGATCTGGGCGCGCAGCAGCTCCACCCAGGTGCGTCCCAGCGGATCCAGCGGTACGGCCGCCGCAACCGTCAGCAGCTCCAGGGCTGCTTCGGACGCGCCGGCCTGGTGCGTGGCGTGTGCGGCGGCCAGCGCCCGGCGTGCACGGTCGGCGGGTTCGGGGGTCAGCACCACCGCCTGTTCCAAGAACGCGGCCGCGGCGGCCGGCCCGCCGCGGGTCCATGCCCGGCCGGCCAGACGCTCCAGTTCCACCGCTGTCGTCTCGTCGGCCCCGAGTGTGGCCTGCGCGCGGTGCCAGGCGCGGTGGTCGGGGTCGGCCTGCGGGTCAGTCGCCGCAGCCAGCGCGCCGTGCACGCGCCGCCGGTCAGACGGGTCGGCGGCACGGTAGACCGCCGAGCGCACCAGCGGATGCAAGAACCGCACCCGGGCGCCGATCTCCAGCAATTCCGCCGCCTTCGCCGGTGCAGCCGCCTCGGCGTCGATGCCCAGGTAATCGGCCGCACCCCGCAGCAGCGCCGTATCGCCGAGCGGCTCGGCCGCCGCGGCCAGCAGCAGCAACTGCGTCCCGGCCGGCAGGCTGCGTGACCGACGCTGGAAGCTCTCCTCGATTCTGCGCGGCACGCTCAGTGCATCCGGCAGCCCAAATCCGCCCGCCAGCTTCATCGGCTCTGCACCTCGGGGCAGTTCCAGCAGCGCCAGCGGGTTGCCCCGCGCTTCGGCGATGATCCGGTCACGTATCCGCTCATCCAGTGGTGTCCTGACCCCTGTGGCGAGCAACGCCTGCGCATCCGCTTCGCCGAGCCCGTCCAAGCCCAGCTCAGGCAGCCCGGCGAAGGGCTGAGCGTCGCTCGGGTCGGGGCTGTTGTCGCGCAGCGCGAGCACCAGCGCCACTCGCTCGGCGCCCACCCGCCGCGCTACGAACGCGAGGGTCTGTGCGGATGCCGCATCCAGCCACTGCGCATCGTCCACCAAGCACAGCAACGGCCGTTCCTCGGAGACCTCGGCCAGCAGACTCAAGCTGGCAAGGCCGACCAAGAACCGGTCCGGCGGGTCCCCGGCACGCAGCCCGAACGCTACGCCCAGGGCGGCCTGTTGCGGTTCGGGCAGCGCACCCAGCCGGTCCAGCATCGGCGCACACAACTGGTGCAGGCCCGCGAACGCGAGCTCCATCTCGGACTCCACACCAGCCGCATGCTCCACCCGGAACCCCGACGCGGCGCCACGGGCATACTCCAGTAACGCGGTCTTACCGATACCGGCCTCACCGCGCACCACCAGCACGCCACTGCGTCTCGACCGCACGTCTGCGAGTAGCCGTTCGATCGCCTTACGCTCGGCGTGCCGGCCTAAATGCATCGTTTGGTCTCCTGTGGGCGCCGACTGGCACTCGGCCGGGCAGCTACCCCGTCGGCGTCCATCCCCGGGGCAAGTCGCCGCCTGTGCGAAGGCGTCTGCCGGACCTGGTCGTTCAGCGCTGGACAGTGGTGATGAGCCCCTGCCCCGGCCGTGTGGACGGTCCGGACACTCGCGTGCCGGGCCCGGTACCCGGTCCAGCGGTGTTACAGCGCTCAAGATTTACGTTCGAATTGTATGTGTCGGCGAGTGAGCCGCGTACGAGGTCGTTTCGGCGGCGATGCGGACACGCCATCAGCCTGAGGTCCAGAAGCAACTTCCGATCTCACCTGTCGATCTCGGTGGATCAGGCGCACACCGCCGCGCTGATGTCCCGTACCGCTTCAGAACGCTTCACCGCTGCGTGCATGGCGAACTGCGCCGCCTCGGACACGGGGTGAGGGCAATGCCGCCTTCGGCTTTGAGGATTTCCCAGAAGATGCAGGGAGCGACCCTGATCCCGAGCACGGCCAGCTCTCCGTGGATGCGGGGGCAGCAGCCCTGGCCGCTGTTCTCGCGAACAAGGCGCAGGGCGAGAGCCCGAATCGAGCGGGCGGTGGGCGGGTAGGGGACCGAAAGTCGGCTACCCCTGCTGGCCTGGCCTTACGGTCCAGGCCAGGCGTGGCGAGATCCTGGGCAGTGATTGCGGCGCTGTCCCGGCTGCTATAAACGGCGAGGCCCAGGCCGACCGCCAACCCAGCCCGTCCTACGGGAGCTGTTGCTGAGGATGGCCACGGAGAACCCGCACTGGGATACCGCAGGATCGCAGGCGAACTGGGCCGCGCCGGTCGTCCAGTTGGCGCCTCCACGGTATGGGCGATCCTGAAAAGAGCCGGGATCGCCCCGGCACCACGACGCTCGGGCCCGACCTGGGCGCAGTTCCTGCGCAGCCAGCCCTCCGGGATCCTCGCGGTGGACTTCTTCCACGTCGACACCGCGTTGCTGCGGCGCCTGAACTGCAAGGTGGTCATGGAGATCTCCACCCGCCGAGTACACCTCCTGGGCGTCGCCGCCCACCCGACCGGTAGCTGGGCAGTCCAGCAGGCGCGTGAGCTTGCCATGGCACTGGACGGCCAAGTGCCCCGCACGATCAGCAACATCGCCCCGCAATTCCTCATCGCCGCGTTCGCCGACGAGAAGGGCACCGTGATCTCGAAGACCCCAGCGGCCAGACGGCCGCTGGGGTCGTTTCACACCATTCCGTCGACAACCAGCACGTCGCCTTCATGCACATCTTCAGCGTCGCTCAACACCTCACTAGGCGAGCGACCTGCCAGCGCCAACCACAGCTCACGTACTCAAGATCACTTAGTAGCTCGTACTGACGGTCGCCCCCGTGAAGGAGGACGTGGCGTGGAGGCTGACGTAGTGGTACGCCCCCGGCCGCAGGCCCGTCACCGTGAGGGACTCGGTGTTGTCCCGGCCGGTGGACCTGGCGGTGTGAGCGCTCGGCGTGGCCCAGGTGTCGGGGTTGAAGTAGAGGTCGGCGTTGCCCGTGCCGCCGGACGCCTTGATGGTGAGGGACTTCGTGCCGGAAGGGATCCAGATATAGAAGTGGGCGGTGTTGCCGGTGGTCGCGGAGACGTTGCTGCGCCCGCAGTTCTTGCCCAGGACCCGGGTGTCGGACGCCGTGCATTCGGTCGTTCCGCCGCCCGAGAGGGTGTCCAGCCACGCATTGAAGGAGCTGTCGTAGTTCAGCGACTTGGTGAAGGCGTACGCGTCGGCATACTTCCCCGTCCGGTAGTAGCCGAGCAGCCTGGTCACGTCGGCGGGGTGCTTCTCCAGCATGTACCGCGCCGCCAGGTAGCCCCAGTGGTAGGTCCGGGCCGTGTTGGAGTTCGCGTAGGTGGTGTCGAAGAGGGTACTGAGTGCGTACGTGTGCTTCGGGGCCTCTTTGAGCGCGGCGTCGTTGCGGAGGTTGCGGTAGGAGTACGACACGTACTCGGCCGCACCCTCGATCCACCAGACCGCCGGATGGGCCTGTCCGGCGCTGAAGTCGCCGTACATGTCGTACCGGCCGTCGAGGTAGTGGGTGTACTCGTGGTTGAGGTTCCAGATGCGGGCCGCGTAGCCGTTGTCGGTGTCCCACTGGTAGGCGATGAACCGCGGCTGGTTGCCCGCGGCTGAGGGGTCGCCTTCCAGGTACATGCCGCCGTTGTTGGTGTCGATGCCGTAGATCGCGCCGGCGTAGGTCTGGTAGTCGTCGCTGGACCGGAAGACGACCACCTCCATATGGGTGTTGTAGTCATCGGCCACCGGCCGCCCGCCGTCCTGGACCACGTCGTGGAAGTAGGTGTTCTGCCGGAGCATGCTCGAACAGGCCGCCTGGAACTCGTCGTTGGTCATCCTCTGGGCCAGGATGTGCAGCACTCCGGCGCTGCAGGTGTGGTTCTGGGGCAGCACCGCGGCCTTGAGCTGCTTCTCCAGGTCGCAGGTGCCGTAGGCGGAGCAGTTCGCGCTGTCCTTGCTGTTGGCCACGACGGCCACCCGTACCCACAGCTTCGCGCGGGCGCCGGTGATCGCGCTGTTGTCAAGGAGCCACTTGCTCAGCGGGCGGACCTTGCTCCGCAGGGCGGCGTACTGCACGAACCGGGCCGTTTCCCCACCGGCGTTGGCCACCAGGAACGCGGAGTCCGTGCCGAGCAGGTCCAGGTGCCGGGCGGCGAAGTTGTAGACCGCGTCCACGATGCTCGGGTCGGCCTGTACCGCGGCCGGGTAGCCGTCCGCCCACTCCCCGCGGAACAGGACGGTGAAGACGTTGTTGACCGCGTTGCGCATGTACCAATTGGCGTTGTGGGCGCTGTCGTACGCGGCGAGCAGGCGCTTGACGACGTACAGGTAGCGCGCGTTCTCCTCGGCGCTGTCGATGAGGGTGACGGCTTCCCCGAGGATCTCCCCGTTCGCGTCGCTCACGGTGCGGGTGGCCGGGTTGGCGTAGAAGGTGTCCAGCGCCTGCCTGGTCGCGGTGGCCAGGGTGCCCGTGTACGGGCCGACCGTGTCCGGGTTGTAGTAGTGGACGTAGTACCCGGCGCGCAGATACAGGATGAGCTGTTCAGTGCTGGCAGCGTTGGTCCCGTTGTACGACGCGGCGTTCGTCCGCAGCGCGTTGGCCACGGTGACCATCTGCGCCTCACGGAAGGCGTGGTACTGGTCCGAACCGGTCACGCTGAACAGCGAGTTGACGCAGCCGACCGAGGCGGCCTTGATCGCGTTGACCAGGGCCGTGCCCGTGTTGCCTGTGAAGTCGGAGACCCGGCAGTCGGCCGCGGTCCGGGTCGTCCGCAGCGCCTTGGGGGCCGTGGCGGCCGGGGGTGTGAGCGGTGCGAGCCGCTCGGCTCTCTTCTGCTTGCCGGGTCTGTCCTGCTCGACGATCTCGGTCGGTCCTGAGACCGGCTTGCCGCGTGCGGCAGTGGCGGTGGGCGTGGCAGCGGCGGCGGGCTCCGGAGCGGGGCGCGCGGCCAGTGCCTGCGCGCCGCTCCCCGCTATCAGGGCGGTACTGATCAATAAGGGCACGACGTAGCGCCGTAGGGACATCGCGACTTCTCCTTCTGCTGGGGATATGGAGAGCGATCTTGCTTGACATGAACACATGGCACATGTGACATGTAAAATTTCACATGGTTCATGGGCGGGCAAGACTCGCGTCCTTCATCCTTTTCGCCTTGTGTCATGCCACAACCCCCGTGCGGATCAAGGGAATTGGGACCAGCACGGGTGCACGTCGTCGATGTGCACCACGCCTTCAGGCACGGCCCCCAGGGTGTCGGCGAGGACACGCTCCTTCCCGGCGTTCTTCGCGGCGGCCGCAGCCGGGTCGGCGAGCGCCGCCCCGTCTCCCCCGCCGAGCGGGTTGGTGCCGGACCAGGAGCGGACGGCGAGTGCCCGCTGGGCGAACATCGAGCCGAGCACGGAGCGGAGCATCGTCTGCCCGGTCTTGCCGTCCCTACCGGCCACCGGCAGGTCGTAAAGGTGGGTCAGCGGACTTCGGGCTTCGCCGTCGATGCCTGGAACGGCTCGTCGTGGAAGGAGGTCGGCAGTGGCACCACGATCGGCTACCGCCGCCTCCTGAAGCTGTCGGAGCCGGTCACCACCAACAAGGTGCGACTGCGGATCACTTCATCCCGGGCGCTCCCGTCCGCCATCGCCACCTTCGCCCCTCCGCGTCCAACTGGTCGGATCGGACCGGCCGTTGTCGCTCACAGAGTTCCAGGCCCTCGGCTGACACCAACACCGAGCAGGCCCCCGAAGTCGAACGGGGCCAACTGAACCACTGCCGCGTAGGCGTCGAGCAAGTGCACGACAGGGGTGTCGGCCCGCTCCCCGCAGCGAGCTTCCATCCGAACAGCACGGCCTGCAGGTGATCGCCACGTCCGACAGCACATCCGAGCTTCGCTGCCCCTCAACCGCCTTGTTCTGAGCCTCACTTGACCTCACATATCCGCAGCGGCCCGCCCGCAGCCGCCGAAGCCGCACTCGAGGACTGTGCCGGCGACACCGCACACACGCAGACTTCCCGCGCGCTGGCAGGCCGCCCTGTGGCACTCAGCCATCGAAGGCCGGCGGGCCGATGCCATGGCCCCGCTGTTCGCCCTCAGCCCCAGCGGCGTAACGTCACTCCTCGCCCGCGCTCGCGACGGGCTGCGCGTGGCATTTCTGGACGAGCAGATGCGTGACCACCCCTAGGGTTGTCGGTCTCGTCCGCTTGCCTCACGGTCGGCCGGGCTGACCGAGAAGGCCGAGCACAACAGAAGCGATCACCACGGCCACCGCACCGCACAAGGCCACGGCCCGAAGCCTTCCGTTCCTTGCGCTCCGTTTTCGGGGGTGCCGGGCGCGATGCATGCTGCCGTACGCGGCGTCAGTCGCCGTCGATGATCTGGTACAGGTAGATGATGTGGGACTCGTCGTCCGGCATGGCGTTCACATCGTCGGACTCGGCGTCGATCCGGAAGTAGAACTCGGGGGCCTTGGGGCCCTTGAGCTGACCCTCGTCCTGCATCAGCACCAACTGGTCGAGGAACGCGTTGACGCTCGGCGTCTTGGTGCCGAGGTCCTCGGCGATCGTGCCGCCCACGACCACCTTGAGGTGGGCCGAGTCAATGAGCACGTTCTGCGCGGCCCCGGTCGCGCTGGACGTCCGGAAGTTGGGGCCCATGTCGCCGCACTCGTAGTAGCCCAGGGCGATGCCCAGCGTCGCGTCCGGGCTCTCGCCGCCCATGTCGACGGACTGGACCTTCCCGTAGGGGCCCTGACCGTCGTTGTCGCAGACCGAACCGGACGGCGGCTTCTGACGGTCCGCGTAGTCCCAGTTGTCGTCGCCTTTGTCCGAACCCCTGGTACCACCACCCGAGTTGGCACCGCCCGAACCCTCGATGTCGTCGCCCGTCTTCTCCGGGTCCGGGCTGGAGGTCTGCTTGCCGCCCGAGCCGCCGGAGTTGCCGTCGCCGGACGGCTTCTCGGTGGACTCGGACACCGTCGGGGACGGCTTGGAGCCGCCGCCGCTGTTGTCGTCGCCGGACGGCTCGCAGGCCGTGGTGGCCAGGGTCAGCGCGGCTGTGGCACCCAGCAGGCAGAGCTTCCAGTTCTTGAGGGTCTTCGTACGCATTGGGGTTCCTTGGTAGGTGTGACGGGAGCGGTGAGAGTGCTTGCTGCTTTGCCGGTACGTGGTCATGCCGCACACCGGCGCGATTGAGATCCGAGAGATCGGATGGGTTGGCCAGTGCGCAGAAGCCCGAAGGCGACGGCTTCGTGAACGTTCAAGCCCGGTGGGGAACGTTCAAGCCCGGTGGGAACAGCCGTGGCCGTCCCCACCGGGCAACCATCAGGTAGCCCGGTGTCGCACCGTGCGCGCTAGTGCTCAATCCAGCCGGTGCCCCCGAACAGGCCCTTGAACTGAACGTAGAACTTCTTGCCCGGTACCGCGTTGTGCGCGATGACCTTCCATTCCCCACCACTCACCGACTTCCAGGCATTGCAGGCGCTGGGAGTGCAGACCCGGACCTTGTGGGTGCCGGAGTTGGGCATCAGGCTGATGTTGTGGCACCCGCTGTTCACGACTGCCCAATGTCCTGCATTGGGCCAGTGGGCGTCGTTACCGGGGCCCGTGCCTGCTTCACTTTGATACGGCGCTGCGGAGCAGGATTGTGCGGTGGCCGCCGTACTGGGCGCCGAGGCCTGCGTGGGCACGGTCATGGCGGCCAGTACGGCCGCAGCGCCGCCCAGCGTCGTGGCGATCTGCCTGGTCTTGATCATCGATCCCCCAGTTCCCAGAGACATTCCGCGCGATCCGCGCCTGATGCCCCTTCTCATGATCATGGTGGTGTTCGAGCGCGCCGCCGCACCACAAGCACGTGACGCGCCTGGCCCGCGAGAAACCCGTCGTTCGGTCGCGTGGATTCCCGTTGGATTCGGCCGGAGTTGTCGGAGAGGCCGACACCCCCACCTGATGGCGCCAGCCAGCGATCGGCGCCATCAGTGAAGGTAGAAGCGGACACGTGACGGCGTCGTCGCGCGCTGGTTTGATCACCGCCTAAACCCTGGCGGTACGTTCGCCGTTCCTACAACTTTCGCGGTATGAGGTCCCCTTGCGTCCGCGATACCCCAAGCGATCACCGCCTGCCTGCGAACGACCGCACCGCCTCACGGCATCATCAAACCGTGAGACGGTGCGACCGTCACATCGATGCCCAGACGCCGGGCTACGACTGATCGTTGTGGAGGCTGACCGTGTCGATGGCCGGCGGACGGGCCCGGGACGAGGTGATCCGCAGCCGCACCTTGCTGGTCGTCACCGACTCCGACAGCTTCAGGATGCGGCGGTAGCCGATCGTGGGTTCACGGTGTTGAAGCTCGCTCCGGAAGACCGGGCGCCCCTGGCCGCTCTGCTGGCGCCGCTGCCCCGCCAGGTGCTGCACCGGCTGCGACTAGTGGTCCGGCCGGACACCGTGCCGCGCCGGCACCGCGACCTGATCAAGCGGCGCCATGCCCGCACATGCCGGCCGAAGAGGCCGGGCCGACGGCACACGGTCCGCTCGATCCGCGCGCTGATTCTCCGCCTGGTCCGGGAGAACCCGTCCTGGGGCTACCGCCGGGTGCACGGCGAACTCGCCACCCTCGGCATCCAGGTCGCCGCCTCCACCGTCTGGGAGATCCTCACCTCCGAGGGCGTCGACCCCGCGCCCGACCGAGCCGCCACCACCTGGGCCGACTTCCTACGCCCGCAAACCGACGCTCTCCTGGCCTGCGACTTCATCGAGACCGTCACCCTGACCGGCAGGCGCCAGTACATCCTCGCGGTCATCGAGCACTCCACCCGCCGCGTCAGGATCCTCGGCACCACCGCCGCACACCCCACCGGCGCCTGGGTCAGCCAAGCAGCCCGCAACCTGTACCTGATCCGCGACCGAGACGCGAAGTACCCCGCCCTCTTCGACAACATCCTGAGCGAGGTCGGCGTCCACGGCCCCTTGACGGGTACTCGGTCAAGGGGGCGAACAGCGCGGCCCCTTGCCTCGTACATCAGACCGGCCAGCAGAGACTCTCCGTGGGAGCGACCGGATCGGATGACCATCCGTCGACCCCCGGTTGACGTCGCTCCCAGAAACGAAATAGGGGCCACCCGAAGGTGACCCCGCATCACTTGCGGAGCAACAGCAGGAAGAAGCGGATCTTCTCGCGGATGAACGCTCGAACGCGCGGCAGGGCCACACCCATCTGCCCGGCGAACTCGGGCCCGAACCGTTCACCCATCTCCTCGCTCCGGTCGCGGAAGACAAGCTCCATCACGTCCATGCTCAAGGCGAGGTTGGCCGTCAGGTCCTTGAGTTCAAGGGTGTGGAAGCCCGCGTCCTCGACCAGGCCGAAGAACTCCGGCATGCGCAGGGGGAGATTGCTGGCGAGGACCTGATCGTAGAGGGCGCTATCGGCCTCTGACGGATCGGCGGTGAGCACGGCCTCCAGGACGAGTAACTCACCACCGGGCCGGAGCACGCGCCATGCCTCTTTGAGGGCCTTGGCCCGGTCCATGTGCCCGATGCTCTCCACGGCCCAGGCACCGTCGAACGACTCGTCGTCGTAGGGGAGCCGAGTGGCATCGGCCACCTCGAAGGTGAGTTGTTCGGAGCCGGCCGCAAGCCGGTTGGCACGGTCAATCTGCTCCTTGCTCACGGAGATGCCCGTGACGTGTGCCCCGGTCTGCTCGGCGAGTCGGGCGGCCGGGCGGCCCGGGCCGCAGCCGATGTCCAGGAAGCGCCGGCCGGGCCGGAGGTGGAGGACGCTGATCAGGTAGTCCGTGTACCGGTCCTGTGCCTCGGACGAGAGGGTGACCAGGTCCAGGCCGGCGGGGTGCGGCGCGTCCGGGGGCACCCAGAGACCGCAGTGCAGGCTGTCGCCGATGGTCTGGTGATAGACGTCGCCGAACTGGTCGTACCAGGTGCCGACTTGCTCGGGGGCGATCGGCTCGGCCTGCTGGGCGACGGGGGCGGGGCTCTCTTGCGACACATGTCCTCCTGACGGGGAAACGGCACGGTGGCACAGCAGCGAAGGCTGTGCCTGGGGAGACCTGCGGGACGGCGTGCGGCGGTGCGAGAACCTCTCGGTCACGCCCGAGGGCCGGCCGGGGTGTGGCGCCCGGCCGGTCACCGCCGTCAGGCCGGGCGGTACGTGCCCGGGGCGAGGTAGACGGCGAAGCGCGGGGCCGAACCACCGCGGTAGGAGAGGAAGTTCTGGGTCACCGACTCCGTCAGCGGGCCGTCCGCCAGGGCGTGGAGGGCAGCCGTGTAGGGCGCCGGGTCCACGTTCTCCTCGCGCATGAAGGCCGCCACGCGGTCGTGCGCGGTCTCATCGTCGCTGTGACCGGGGATGAGCGGCACATAGAGCGTGGCGCCCGGCGCGTCCTGAGCAGAGCTGAAGCCCCAGCAAGTGACGGGGGGCTTCGGCCATCCGGACTCGCGGCGTCCGGTGACGCGTTCGAGAGCACGGGCGAAGGAACCGGGTATGTGATCGCGGGCGACGGCCGACTGGGCATCGATGTCATCGGCGGTCACACCTGTGTGCGCGAGGTAGACCTTGCAGCGGGCCTCTCGGGCGTCGGACAGGTCCAGGGCCAGTGCGGCAGGCTCGTGCGCGATGCCATGGACGCCGCCCAAGTGGTCGGCGAGGGCGCGCCAGGGGCGTTCCATGCCCAGCCGGATCATGGCCTCCTCCGTGCGAGCAACAGCGTGTTCGCGGCCGGCGACGGCGGGGTTGAGATAGATCTTGTAGAGCGGGTGTCCGCCCCGCCAGGCAACCCCGTGGGAGAGCGAGAAGTATCCGCGCGGGTCCCGGTCGGTGAAGAGGTCCTCGACGGCGAGATAGCGCTCGATCGAGACTCCCGGACGGCCGGCCAGGCTGCGGGTGAAAGTCCTGCCGTCTTCCTGGCGGGCCAGAGATGTACCCGGGTGACTCGGGGTTTCGAGCGAAAGGCGCAGCTCGCTCTGGCCGTCGGCCCAGGCGAACGACACTTCGAAAGGCATGCCGTCGATGGCGACCCAGCACGCGCGCTCGGGCGGCTTCCCTGCGGGGAGTTCACCCCAGGCCCCTAACAGCTCGCGGACCAGGGCGAGTCGCGAGCGCCGTTCGCTCTCGCTCGCACCGAGCACCTCGCTCCCGCGCAGGATCTTGTCGCAAGCGATGTCGGCGTAGCTGTCGGTCGGTTGGTACCTCCGGGACTCGAAGCGCACGGGCCGTCCCACCATCTCGGCGGCGACTCCCGTGTCCGGTGTGAGAGCTGCAGCTTCCATTGACTCTCCCTGCACGACTGGGAACACGTAACGGGCGCAAACGATCGGATCGTCTCATCCGGTGATCGCAGACATCCGTCATCCGGAGAGATCCATTCGACTACGGAGCACTAAGTACGGCTATTTCGGCCAATGTTCAGCATCATCCGAAACACCACTACGCAGGACAAGTGGAGTTGGCGGCGAAGGACCGCAATCCGTAGCCAGTCGTGCGCACATGGTCGCACCTGCGCTTACCCAGGGTCGTATCGGTCTGCGCGGGGTCGAGCCGAGAACGGCCTGAAGATCTCACCCAGGAAGTTTGCGCACCGGTTTCGAGGCGACGGCCAGCGCGTACCCGATGCCCCGTGTCGCGGCGAACTGCTCCACGATGGCCCTTGCCTGCCCGAGTGCCTCGCTCGCCGCGTCGGTCTCCGCGACCTCGGGGACCACGGCGTCGGAGAGCCCGGCGAGGACGCACTCGAGGGTCCTGCGGACGCTGTGGTCGGAGACGTCGAGGAGCTCGTCCAGCACGAGCCCGCTGCGGGTAATCAGGCCGGGATAGTCGTCCAGCGGGGCGATCGCGGCGATGCCGGTCATCTGGAGGTACGCCGAGAGGCCGGCCTCCTCGGCCTCGGTGAGCGGGGCTCGCTGCACCAGGTTGGCGATGACGAGGCGACCGCCGGGTCGCAGGATCGTGGCGAGTTGCTTCAGTACGTGCCGCGGATCGGGCATGTGCAGCAGGGACTCGAACAGCCACACCGCGTCGAAGGACTCGGGGGCGAAGCGAAGGTCGGCCGCGTCGCCGTGTTCGAACTTCACCTGGCCGCCCAGCCGTTCGGCCTCGGCCGCCAGGTTCGCAAGCTGGACCTGTTCGCGGCTGATGGTGATGCCGACGACCTCCGCGCCCGTGGACCGGGCGAGCCGGAGGGCCGGTCCGCCGGTACCGCAGCCGACGTCGAGGACCCGTCCGCCCCTGCGCACCGCGAGCTTGTCGATCATGAGGTCGGTCATGCGCCGGGACGCATCGGCCATGGAACCGGTGTCGGCGGGGCCGTCCCAGTATCCGTAGTGCAGGCTGCCGCCCATGAGGGCGCTCAGCAACTCGGTTCCCTGGTCGTAGAGTTCTCCGACCACTTCGGCTGTGACTCCGTGCCTGTCGGCAGTCATGGTCCTGGCCTCCCCTTCAGTAACTCACCGGCGGCTTCCACCGCGTCCCCCTGTGCCGTGTCGCCGAAAGCGAGCGGGATCTTCCCAGTACGGCGCGGAGCATGCCGGAGCTTTGCCCGACATTTCCCACGAACCGCCCGTCGGAACTCCATTCCGGCCAATCTCCGGGCCGCATATCTGACGGAAGACCTCACGCCTGCGCCCGGTGGTCCGGTGGCGCGGCCGGGCCCCGCGCCCCGGTGGTACCGCCTCCGGAAGCGATCGCACCTGCGGATTGACCACAAAGCCCCACACGACCGATCAGGCAGCTACAAGAACGGCCGAATTGGCCACCGCGCCGATCCGTATCGCCACGTTCTGCGACATGATCGCTACGCATCGTTCGATGACGCATTCACCAGACGACTGAGTGCGCCCTTCCCTCTGTGCGGCCGACCGGCATGTCGGCACCGCCGTGCTCCGGGAAGCCGGCGCAGAGGAGTTGACGCGTGTCCGCACAGCACCACTCCCTCCCGGAGGCCTTCGCGCGACAGGCTGAGCTGTCTCCCGACGCGACCGCACTGATCTGCGGTGCCGAGGAGGACACGGCCCTGACGTACCGGGAACTCGACGCCCGTTCCGACCACTTGGCCCGGCGCCTTGCCACGGAGGGGGTGGGTCCGGGTTCCACCGTGGCGGTCCTGATGGAACGCTCGGCCGAGCTCGTGGTGTCGCTGCTCGCCGTCGTCAAGTCCGGTGCCTGCTATGTGCCGTTGGACGCACGGCAGCCCGCTTCGCGGCTGCGGTCGATGGTCGAGCAGACCGGGTCCCGGCTGATCCTGACGGACGGGCCACGTCCCCGGGCCGAGTTCGGCGCCGCCGGGCCGCGGGTCCTGCCGGTGCCGCTCGGCGCACCGGACGGGCACGAGGGCCCCGCGTCCCCCGGCGTCCCCGCCGAACCGCGGCAGCTCGCCTACGTGATGTTCACCTCGGGCTCCACCGGTACGCCCAAGGGCGTGGCCGTGACCCACGAGAACGTCGTGGGCCTGGCCCGGGACCAGGCCTGGCGCGGCGGCGCCCACGAGCGGGTCCTGCTGCACTCGCCGCACGCCTTCGACGCGTCCACCTACGAAATGTGGGTGCCGCTGCTGTGCGGCGGGACGGTCGTGGTCGCGCCCCCGGGCGAACTGGACGCCCGTGGCATCGCCTCGGCGGTCTCGGATGCGGGGGTCACCGGAATGTGGGTGACCGCCGGGCTGTTCGCCGTCCTCGCGGAGGAGGACCCGCAGTGCTTCCGAGGCGCGCGCGAAGTGTGGACCGGCGGGGACGCGGTCTCGCCCGCGGCCGTCCGCCGGGTCCTGCGGGCCTGCCCCGGCACGGCGGTCGTCAACGGCTACGGGCCGACGGAGACGACGACGTTCGCCACCTGCCACCGGGTCGCCGGCGCCGGTGGCTCGGGCACCGTGGTGCCCATCGGCGCCGCCATGTCGGGCATGCGCACCGAGGTCCTCGACGGGCAGTTGCGCCCGGTGCCGCCGGGTGAGGTCGGGGAACTGTACATCGGCGGCTCGGGCCTGGCCCGTGGCTACTGGAATCGCCCCGACCTGACCGCCGAGCGGTTTGTCGCCGACCCGCTGGGAGAGCCCGGCGCCCGTCTCTTCCGCACCGGTGACCTGGTGCGCGGCGGGCCGGACGGTCTCCTCGAGTTCGTGGGCCGCAGCGACGACCAGGTGAAGATTCGCGGTTTCCGTGTCGAGCCCGGCGAGGTGGAGGCCGTCCTCTCGGAGCACCCGGGTGTCGCCCAGGCCGCGGTCGTGACCAGGGAGGACCGGCCCGGGCACAAACGGCTCGTCGGCTACGTCGTGCCCGCCGATGAGGCCGGGCCCGGGCAGGGCGCCCCGCACGCGGACTCGGTGAGCGAGTGGCAGGGGATCTACGACTCGCTGTACAGCGATGTCGCCCGGGCGCACTTCGGCGAGGACTTCTCCGGCTGGCACAGCAGTTACGACGGACAGCCCATTCCGACGGAGCAGATGCGGGAGTGGCGCGACGCGACCGTGGAGCGCATCCGCGAACTCAACCCGCGTCGCGTCCTGGAGATAGGCGTGGGCACCGGCCTGCTGATGTCCCGCCTTGCTCCGCAGTGTGACGCCTACTGGGGAACGGACCTGTCCGGCCAGGTCATCGAGGCGCTGACGGGACTGGTGCGCCGGGACGCCTCGCTCGCGGACCGGATCGAGCTGCGCGCCCGTGCGGCCGACGACATCAGCGGTCTGCCCGTCGACTTCTTCGACACCGTCGTCGTCAACTCCGTCACCCAGTACTTCCCCGACGCCCACTACCTCACGGACGTCCTGGCCAAGGCCGTCGAACTGCTCGTCCCCGGTGGGTCCGTCTTCATCGGGGACGTACGCAACCTGCGCCTCCTTCGCGCCTTCCACACCGACGTCCAGCTGCGCCGCCCGGACCTGCCGTCGAGCCCCGGCGCATTCCGGGCGGCCGTCGAGCACGGCATGGTCCGGGAGAAGGAGCTCCTGGTCGACCCGGCGTTCTTCACCGAACTGGCGGGTGCCGTTCCCGGCATCGGCGGCAGCGAGGTGCGGGTGAAGCAGGGACGGTACGTCAACGAGCTGACCCGCTATCGCTACGACGCCGTCCTGCGGAAGGCCGGACACGAAGCGGCTCCCGAACCGCCCGTGGAAGAGCTGCGGTGGGGTCAGGACGTATCGGATCTGGAATCGCTGGCCGGGCGCCTCGACGCCGGACGGCCCGTCGACATCCGCCTCACCGGCGTGCCCGACCACCGGATGGCACCCGTTGCCGCGGCGCTGCGGGCCCTCGACGGTGTGGGCGGCCCGGGCCAGGTCCGCCCGCTGAGCGGTCAGGACGACGTCGAGCCCCTCGTACTGGAGCAACTGCACGAATGTGCGGCCCAGTTGGGGCTCCGGGCGTCCGCCACTTGGTCGGCCACCATCGATGACGCCCTGGACGTCGTGCTGACCCGCCGCCTGCCCGGCGCACCCGGCGCCGCCGCCCCGGCACCGGCAGGTACGGCGCTCACCTCGCTGGTCAACGCCCCCGCGACTGCGCGCGACACCGGCGCCCTGGTCTCCTCGGTCCGTGACTTCCTGCGGGGGCGATTACCCGAGTACCTGGTCCCGGCCGCCACGGTGGTCCTTGAGACCCTGCCCCTGACGCCGCACGGCAAGGTGGACCGGCGCCGACTTCCGGAGCCCGACATCCGCTCCGCCGAGGACGGGCGGCCGCCCCGCAACCCCCTCGAAGAGCTGCTGTGCGGGCTGTTCGCCGACATCCTCGGCGTGTCCAGGGTCACCATCGACGACAGCTTCTTCGCGCTCGGCGGGCACTCCCTGTCGGCCACCCGTCTCAGCTCCCGGCTGCGGTCGGCGCTCGGCCTCGAGCTGCCGGTGCGCAGCGTCTTCGAGGCACCGACCGTCGCCGGCCTTGCCGAGGCCGTGCGCCAGGCGTCGGCAGGCGACCGGCCCCCGCTCCAGCCCATGGAGCGCCCGGATCGGATACCGCTGTCCTTCGCACAGCGCCGCCTGTGGTTCCTCGACCGGCTCCAGGGTCCGAGCGCGACGTACAACGTCCCCCTCGTCCTTGAACTGAAGGGCGACCTTGACCGGACAGCTCTCGAAGCCGCGCTCGGCGATGTCCTTGAGCGCCACGAGAGCCTGCGGACGGTCTTTCCCGAAACGGCCGGTGTGCCCCGACAGCTCGTCCTGGACGGCGCGGCCGCACGGCCGCCGCTGGACATCAGCACGGTGACGCCCGCGGAACTCGACGCGGCGGTGGCCGCAGCGGTACGCCGCCCGTTCGACCTGGCGAGCGAAGTCCCGGTCAGGGCCCACCTGTTCACCACGGCCCCGGACCGTCACGTCCTGGCACTGACCATCCATCACATCGCCTGCGACGGATGGTCCCTTGCACCACTGTGGCAGGATCTCGCCACCGCCTACGCCGCGCGCCGTTCCGGTGAGGCCCCGGGCACGGAACCCCTGCCGGTCCAGTACACGGACTACACCCTGTGGCAGCGCCGGCTCCTGGGCGACGAGGACGACCCCGGCAGTCCGGCCGCCCGCCAGATCGCCTATTGGACCGGTGCCCTGACCGGGCTGCCCGAGTGCGCCGAACTCCCCCTGGACCGGCCCCGGCCGCGGACCGCGTCGCACCGCGGCGACACCCTGCACTTCACCGTGGACGCCGATCTGCACCGGCGGATCGTGGACCTGGCAGGGCGGTGCGGGGCGAGCCCGTTCATGGTGGTGCACGCCACGCTCGCCACCTTGCTGACCAAACTGGGCGCGGGCCACGACATCGCGATCGGTACCCCGGTCGCGGGCCGCACAGACCATGCCCTGGACGGTCTTGTGGGGTTCTTCGTCAACACCCTGGTGCTGCGCACCGACACCTCGGGGAACCCCGCCTTCCGAGATCTGCTCGCCCGGGTGCGGGAGACCGACCTCGCCGCGTACGCCCATCAGGACATGCCGTTCGAGCGCCTCGTGGACGCCCTCGCCCCGGCGCGCGGGACGGCCCACCACCCCCTGTTCCAGGTGATGCTCGCCCTCCAGAACGCTCCACAGGGTGCGCCGGAGCTGCCGGGCCTGACCGTCGGGGAGCGCCCGGTGAGCACCGGTGCCTGCCGGTTCGACCTTTCGCTGAGCCTGCGGGAGTCCCGGGGCGCCGACCAGCGCCCGCAGGGCATGGACGGGGTGGCGGAGTACAGCACCGATCTGTTCGACCGGGGTAGCGTCGAGCGTCTCGTCCAACGGTTCCTGCGTTTCCTCGACGCGGTCACCGCCGACCCCGGGCAGCGGATCGGCGCGCTCGACGTGGTACTCGCCGACGAGCGGGAAAGGCTCCTTGCGCAGGGCCGCGACAGCGTGCGGGACGTACCGCGGCTGCCCCTGCCCGATCTGTTCGAGGCGCAGGTCGAGCGGGCACCGGAGGCGACGGCGCTGCTCTTCGACGACGGAGTGGGACCCGTAAGGAAGTTGACGTACCGTCAGCTGAATGCCCGGGCGAACCGGCTCGCCCGGTATCTCGTCGGCTGCGGCATCGGCCCCGAGCAGTACGTGGCCATCGCGCTGCCCCGTACGGTCGACTCGGTCATCGCCACCCTCGCCGTGTTGAAGGCGGGAGGCGCCTATCTGCCGCTGGACGCGAACTACCCCGCGTCGCGGCTCCGGTTCATGCTCGAGGACGTCCGTCCGGCGCTGCTCCTCACCGACTCCGGCACCTCGCTTCCGTTGCCGGATGTTCCCGGCACCCCCGGTATGCGCCGAGTCGTCCTGGACCGGGCCGAGACCCGGCACGCCGTCGGCCTGTGCCGGGAGACGGACGTAGCCGACGGCGAGCGGGTACGCCCGCTGACGGACACCAGTCCCGCGTACGCCATCTACACGTCCGGGTCCACAGGACGGCCCAAGGGCGTCGTGGTGACCCACTCCGGTTTCTCCGGTGTCACCGAGGCGCAGCTGCGGCGGTTCGGGGTGACGGCGTCGAGCCGGATCCTCCAGTTCGCGTCGCACAGCTTCGACGGCGCCGTGTGGGAGCTGTGCGGCGGACTCCTGACCGGCGCCACGCTGGTCATGGCACCGGCCGAACTCACCGCGCCCGGGCCCGGGTTGGCTGACCTGGTCGAGCGACACGCCGTCACCCACGCGACGCTGCCCCCGGCCGCGCTGACCGTGCTGGAGCCCGCTCAGCTGACGTCCCTGTCCGCACTGATCGTCTCGGGTGAGGCGTCGTCCGGGGAGACGGTCCGGCGCTGGTCGGCCGGACGCCGTTTCATCAACGGCTACGGCCCGACCGAGACCACCGTGTGCGCCACGCTCAGCTCCCCGCTCTCCGGCGGCGGTACGCCTCCGATCGGCAGGCCCACCGTGGGCGCGAGCACCTATGTCCTCGACCGCGACCTGTGTCTCGTGCCGCCCGGGATCCCCGGCGAGCTGCACGTCTCCGGGGCCGGACTCGCCCGCGGCTATCTGCACCGGCCGGGGCTGACGGCCGACCGGTTCGTGGCGGACCCGTTCGGCGCCCCCGGCTCCCGGATGTACCGCACGGGCGACATCGTGCGCTGGAACCGTGCCGGGGAACTGGAGTACCTGGGCCGCGCCGACGGGCAGGTCAAGATCCGGGGGTTCCGCGTCGAGCCGGGCGAGGTCGAGGCCGCGCTGAGCGCCCATCCGGATGTCGCGCAGGCCGTGGTCGTCCCGCGCAAGGACAGCCGCGGCGCCACCTGCCTCGCCGGATACGCCGTGCCCGCCGGTCACCCGGCCGACCTGAACGGCCTTGAACTGCGCTCCCATCTGGCCGGCCTGCTGCCCGACTACATGGTCCCCGCCTCGGTGACGGTCCTCGACGCGCTGCCGCTCGCGGCGACGGGCAAGGTGGACCGGGCCGCGCTCCCCGCGCCGGACTTCGCGACGCTGTCGGCCGGCCGGGCGCCGCGCAATCCGCGCGAGCGCATCCTGTGCGAGCTGTACGCCGAGGTCCTGGACGTCCCACAGGTCACCATCGACGACAGCTTCTTCGACCTGGGCGGGCACTCCCTGCTCGTGACCCGGGTGATCAGCGGGATCCGCCGCCGTCTGGGCGTGGAACTGCCCGTCCGTACCCTCTTCGAACGGCAGTCGGTGGCGGCGCTCCTCGAGGCCGTCGACGGGCCGACCACGCCGATCGACCCGCGCGGGGCGGACGCGTGCGCTCCGGGCCCGGCCGGCCTCGCGGCGGACGCCGTGCTCGACCCGCGGATCACCGTCGGGCCCCGGCGGGAGGGCCAGTCCGGCGACACAAGGGACCACGAGAACATCCTGCTGACGGGCGCGACGGGCTTCCTCGGCGCCTTCCTCCTGCGCGAACTCCTCGACCGTACGAGTGCCGACATCCACTGTCTGGTCCGCGCGGACGACACCGAGCAGGCGGCCAGGCGCGTCCGGCGGAGCCTGGTGGAGTACGGGCTGTGGAACGAGTTCACCCGCAGCCGGATCGTGCCCGTGCCCGGCGATCTGGAGAAGCCCCTGCTCGGCCTCTCCTCGGAGCGGTTCGACGCCCTGGCGGACCTGACTGACGTCATCTATCACAATGGCGCGCGGGTCAACGCGGTTGAACCGTATGCCCGGTTGAGGGCGGCCAACGTGTCCGGCACCCAGGAGGTCCTTCGCCTTGCGGCTCGCTCGGTCCCGGTGCCGGTCCACCATGTCTCGACGGCCGCGGTTTCCGTGAGCACCGACGAGGATTTCGAGGGCCTCGCCCCCGTGCCCGAGTCCCACCGGGTACGCCCGGAGTCCCTCATGCCGGGCGGCTACACGGCCAGCAAGTGGGCGGCGGAGCAGCTCGTGTGGGAGGCGGGCGAGCGCGGGCTCCCGGTGAGCGTGTACCGGTTCGGCCGGGTGAGCGGACACACCGTCAGTGGGGCCGGTTCCAGCAAGGACGTGCTCTGGCAGCTCGTGCGGGCCATGCTCGTCATCGGGGCCGCGCCGCGCCCGGCCGGTCAGGACGACCCGCCGCCCGTGGTCGACCTGATCCCCGTGGACCACGCCGCGGCCGCCCTCGTCCATCTCTCCCGCCGCCCCGGCAGCCTCGGTCTGGCGCACCATCTCACGTGCCCCGAACCCGTCCCCTTCGACACGGTCCTCGGCCATCTGCGGGCGTACGGCTATCACTTGGACACCATGGGCCTCGACGACTGGACCCGGGCCCTGCGCCGGCAGGCGGACGCCGAGGCGGACCGGTCGGCAGGCGCGGGACTCCTCGACGCGGCCGTGCTGCTCACCGACACGCTGCCCGCGCTGTCCCGCCTGGGGCAGATCCGTCTCCACCGGGCCAACACCCTGACCGGCCTTGCGGATTCAGGGCCCGCGTTCCCGGCCCTGGACGGCGCGCTCATCCGGACCTACGCCGACTACTTCGTCGCGTCCGGCTTCTTCCCGCCGCCCGCTCGCTGAGCACCACCGTCACGCGGCCGGGACCTGGCCGCGGCACCACCACGCCATCACCTCATCCAGTCACCCGCTCATCCAGTCACCCATGGAAAGGCACGCATCATGAGCAACCCCTGGGACGACACCGAGGGCACCTTCTCGGTGCTGGTCAACGACGAGGGACAGCACTCCTTATGGCCGTCCTTCGCCACCGTGCCCGCGGGGTGGACCACGGTCCATGGCCCCGCCTCCCACCAGGAGTGCCTCACGTACGTCGAGGAGAACTGGACCGACATGCGGCCCAAGAGCCTCGTCGAGCACTACGACCGGTTCACGGAGGTGCGGTCCGCATGAGTGACCAGCCGTCACCCCGCAGCTATCCCTTCAGCGAAGCGGTCGCCCTGGACGTCGATCCGCTGTACGAAAAGCTGCGCCAGGAAGAACCCGTCCTGCGGGTGGGCTGCCCTTTCGGCGAAGACGCCTGGCTGGTCACCAAGCACGCGGACATGAAGAAGATCCTCGGGGATCCCCGGTTCAGCCGTGCGAAGGCGGCCGAGCACGACGAGTCCCGTCTCACCCCACTGCCCATCCACACCAGCATCCTGGGCATGGACTCGCCCGACCACACCCGGCTGCGCCGGCTCCTGGCCAAGGTCTTCACGGTTCGCCGGGTCGAGCTGCTGCGTTCCCGGATCGAAGGGGAGGCTCACCGGCTGATCGACGGGCTCGTGGCCCAGGGGCCGCCCGGTGATCTCATGGAAGGGTTCGCGGTGCCCTTCGCCGGTACGGTCGTCTGTGATCTGCTCGGCGTCCCCTTCGAGGACCGTGAGCGGTTCCGCGGCTGGCTCGACGCATTCTCCGCCACGACCGTGATGACGGAGGAGGAGATCGAGGCGGACACCGAGCGGCTGCACGGATACATCGCGCGGCTGATGGTCAGCCGCCGCGAGCGGCCGCAGGACGACCTGATCAGCGCCATGGTCAAGGCCAGCGACGAGGAGGACAGGCTCTCCGAGAAGGAGCTGGTGGAGCTGGCGAGCGTCCTGCTGATCGCGGGGCACGAGACGGTCTCGTCGCAGCTCATCGACTCCCTCTACGTTCTGTTCACCCACCCCGAGCAGCTGGAACTGCTCAGGAGCAGGCCCAAGTTGATGCCGAGGGCGATCGAGGAACTGCTGCGTTATGTGCCCCTCATCTCCCATGTCACCTTCGCGCGCTACGCCACCGAGGACATCGAGCTGAGCGGAACGCTGGTCCGTGCGGGCGAGTCCGTGCTGCCCGCCATTCCCTCGGCCAACCGCGATGAATCGGTATTCGAGAACGCGGACCGATTCGACCTCACCCGGGAGCACAATCCCCATCTGGGATTCGGGTACGGAATCCACCGCTGCCTGGGTGCGCCGCTGGCCCGCCTTGAAATGCAGGTGGCGCTGGAGGCGCTGTTCGCGCGACTTCCCGGAATGCGGTGTGCCGTTCCCCTGGATTCGCTGGAGTGGAAGGACGGAATGCAGGTACGGAGCCTGCTGCGGTTGCCGGTCGCCTGGTGAATTTCCGCTATATCCACCGGACTTGGTGGATGCTCAGGGCTTGGTGGATGCACAGGGCTTGGTGAAAGGCCTCCCCGCGGACATGTCGTACGTCCGCGGGGAGCCCCTTATCCGGACCGTCAGGCGAGCCGCCAGTCGGGGGACGGGGGACTCATGGCGACCGTGGCCGCAGGGTCACGATGGGCCACCGGACCGAGCACGGCATCGATCCGGGCCATGACCTCGTCGTCCAGCCTGATGCCGACCGCCTTGACGTTGTCGGTGATCTGCTCGGGCCGGGACGCGCCGAGCACGGCGGCACAGACATTGGGGTTCTGGAGCACCCAGGCGAGCGAGAGTTGAGCGACCGTCAGGCCACCGTCGGCGGCGATCGGCCGGAGCTGCTGCACCCGGCCGAGGACATCGTCCGTCAGCCAGGCGGCCAATTCCGCCGAGCCGTCGTTCGAGTCCGTCGCCCGGGAGCCCTCCGGCCACTTCCCGCCCGGCAGGTACTTGCCGGTCAGCACGCCTTGGGCCAGTGGCGACCAGACGATCTGCCCGACACCGAGCTCCTCGCAGGCCGGAATCACCTCGGCCTCGGGCACCCGCCACAGGGCCGAATACTGCGGCTGGTTGGACACCAGGGGGATCTTGAGCTCCCGGGCGAGAGCGTGCCCGCGCCTGATCTGGTCCGCGGTCCATTCGGAGACACCGATGTAGTGCGCCTTGCCTGAGTGCACCACGTCGGCCAGCGCTTCCATGGTCTCCTCGAGCGGGGTCGAGAGATCGAACCGATGGGCCTGGTAGACATCCACGTGGTCCGTGCCAAGCCGGCGCAGGGAGTTGTCGATCGACTCCCGTATGTGCTTGCGCGAGAGCCCCATGTCGTTACGGCCGGGCCCGGCAGGCGCGAAGACCTTGGTGAGAATCTCCAGGCCCTCCCGCCGCTCTCCCTTCAGTGCCCGGCCGAGGGATTCCTCCGCGTGGGCGTCCGCATAGACGTCCGCGGTGTCGAAGGTGGTGATTCCGGCGTCAAGTGCGGCCCGCACGCAGGCGAGTTCCGTCTCTTCGCTTCTCGATGAGCTCCGGGTCAGCCAGTTGCCGTACGCAATCTGACTGACAATTAAACCACTGCGTCCCAGATGGCAAAATTCCATGACCCCAAATTATCAACGGAATTGGGATCGTTCCGGCGAATGCGCAATTGACTAGGGCGAGATCGCCGTCGAATCTGGGCGGCTTGTCTCTGGTAGCGGCTGGCGTGGGATCGGGCCTGGTGGCGGCGTCGCCGGAGGGTGACCCAGCGGCGCCAGGACGCCCAGCGCCGGACCTGGTGTTCGTCCGGCGACCCGCACCAGGGTGGACAGCAGTCGACGAGAAGACGGACAAGGGGGCACAGCCCTGAGCACTTGACTGATACACCGGCCCCGAGCGGCAGAGATTTCCACCATGAGCGACACCAACGGGCGACCGACCGTCAATCGACTCTTGACGTCGCTCCCAGACTCCGGCGGGCTGGGAGCGGGGGGAGCACGAGATGCTCCCCCCCGGTCCCACCACTCACCCCGAAAAGGCCTCAGGGCCCATCCGAAGATGAGCCCTGAGCTGCGGAAATATCCGACATCACTGTCGGGACGACAGGATTTGAACCTGCGACCCCTTGCCCCCCAGTCAAGTGTCCTATTCTGGTTCGGAGTTGAGAAGCCCCGTTGGCACGCACACGACGCCGTATGCGGAACTACTGCGCCGCTTGGCCCCCTCAACCAGCGAAATCCGCCGCCTGCCGAACAGCGCGCACCCGACCCCCGCGACAAAAGTTGAGAACCGTCGGCCTCACTGCCCGCCGGGCAACCCTCACCACTCGAAGCGGGGGATGACTCGCGATCAGCTCTCCAGCACGGACATCATTCGCTCCCCGCTTCTGACGGACCCGATGATCTCGTGAAAGCGGTCGACTGCGATGTTCCCGCCGGACAGGACGACGCCTATCCGCTCTTCCGGCGCCCCGGCCCGCAGCCTCAGGACGGCAGCCGCGGCACACGCACCGCTCGGCTCGACCACCAGCCGGTCGTGCTTCCACAAAAATCCCATCGCTCCCGCTATCTCGTGATCGGAAACGGTCTCGATCCCGTCGAGCAACGCTCGGTTCACGTCGAACGTGAAACGTCCGGGTGTGCGATGACGCAGACCGTCGGCGAGGGTCCTCGGGGGCGGAACGATGACCCGCCGGCCGGCCCGCAGCGAGCGAGCCGTGTCGTCGGCGTCCTCCGGTTCGACGCCGATCACCTTGATTGTCGGGTTGAGCGCCTTGGCCACGGTGGCGCATCCGGCCGCGAGACCGCCGCCGCCGACCGGCACGATGAGCTGATCCAAGTGCCCTGCGTCGGCGAAAAGTTCCAGCGCCACGGTGCCGTGCCCGGCCGCCACATCCGGGTCGTCCGACGACGGCAGCACCGGGAGGCCGCGCTCGGCGGCGAGCGCCGCCGTGATCGTGTCACGGTCGTCACTTTCCGGGTCGTACGTGACGACGGTGGCGCCGTGGCGGCGCACCGCCGCCAGCTTGAGCTCGGACACGTCCCGGGGAAGCACGAGCAGGGCCGGGACACCAAAGCTCTCGGCGAGCTGCGCGACCGCCCTGCCGTGATTGCCCGACGAGCCCGCCACCACTCCCCTGCGCAGCGACGCGGGGCCGAGCATCAGCATCTTGTTCAGCGCTCCTCGGAACTTGAACGCGTTGCTGTGCTGGTACATCTCTGCCTTCAGGGCGACCTTCGCACCCACCGCGGCGTCCAGAGCGGGCAACCGAAGTACCGGCGTTCGGATCGCTCTTCCCGCGATCCGTCCGGCTGCCCGCTCCACATCACTGATCAGCATGAGCGCCTTCCCCACCTAGAATCCGAATGGCTTCCACGGGTACTACCAGCGCTGACGCGAGGACTGGAGCCTCTGCCAGACCTCTGCGAGCACGTCCGGCCGCGCCAACTCCTCATGCCCATAGGGCACATTGACCTCTTCGATCTCACCGGAGACGAAGGGCCGCCATCGCTGTTCCGCCCCGTCCGGCTCATCGGCGCCCGCCGTCGAGGTGAAGATCAGCGCGTTGCCCGCGAACTCGCCCGGCACATGGCCGTGCTGAATTCCGGTGTTGTTCCGGAAGACGTCGGCGAGGGATCCGGCTGCCTCATCGGCGAGGCTGCCCAAGATGCCGCCCTGCTCCCGGAAGGCCTCGAGTACGGCATCGACGTCGTCGGCCTCCGCCGGGTCGATCGAGACGCCGAGCCCCTGCACCGCTACCGCCAGCAGTTCCGCGTCGCTCAGCGATGAGGTGTCCACCGCCTGCTCGCGGGGGTACGGATCGAGGAGCACGAGCGTCTCGACCTCCTCGCCCGACTCCTGAAGCTGTACCGCCACCTCGTGGGCGACGATGCCGCCGAGGGACCACCCGAGCAGGTGGTAGGGGCCCGTCTCCTGGACGCTGC
Source organism: Streptomyces sp. NPDC021622 (assembly GCF_040640795.1). NCBI lineage: Bacteria > Bacillati > Actinomycetota > Actinomycetes > Kitasatosporales > Streptomycetaceae > Streptomyces > Streptomyces sp. NPDC021622. The sequence goes on along the minus strand of NZ_JBFACK010000011.1, from coordinate 1,015 downwards.
GGATCTCCTGAACGTAGTCCTTGGCCATCTCCCGTACGGTGCGGGGCAGTTCGGCCGGCCCGACGAACCCGCGAGCCTGTATTCCGTACAGCGGATAGCCCGAAGGCATGCTGCGCAGCAGCGGCGTGTAGCACCAGCTCAGGCCGATGCCGGGGTGCACACAGAAGAGAGGTGCGCGGCTGCCGCTCTTCCGTAGCGGCAGGAGCACGCCGAGGGCGTCCCTCGGTGTCGATGCCCCGCCGAGCCCCGCCGCCAGCTCCGCCACGGTGGGCGCTTCGAACAGCGCCCGAATGCTGACGTCGACGCCCAGGACGGCCCGCACCCGGCTTACCAGGCGCGTCGCCAGGAGCGAGTCGCCGCCGAGTTCGAAGAATCCGTCGTCCACCCCGACCTGTGGCAGACCGAGCACCTCGGCGAAGATCCCGCACAGGATCTCCTCCTGCGGAGTGGCCGGGGCACGGCCCTCACCCGCCGCGGTGAAGTCAGGTGCAGGCAACGCCTTACGGTCCACCTTCCCGTTCACCGTCAACGGGATCTCATCCAGGACGACCACAGCGGCCGGGACCATGTAGTCGGGCAGGGCGGCCGCGACCGCGTCACGGACCCTCTCCGCGCTGACGGAACGGCCGGCATCGGTGACGACGTAACCGATCAGACGCTTGTCCCCCGGACGGTCCTCCCGCACCACCGCAACCGCCTGCACCACCCCCGCACACCGCGACAGCGCCGCCTCCACCTCACCCAGCTCAATACGGAAACCACGCACCTTGACCTGGTCATCCCCGCGGCCCAGGAACTCCAGCACGCCCCGCGCGTTCCAGCGCACCACATCCCCGGTCCGATACATCCGCTCACCCACCCCGCCGAACGGGCAGGCCACAAACCGCTCCCCGGTCAGCCCCGCACGCCCCACATACCCACGCGCCAGCCCGGCCCCGGCCAGATACAACTCACCCGCCACCCCCACCGGCACCGGACGCAGCCCCGCGTCCAGCACGAACGCCCGCATGTTGTC